>JARICS010000003.1 GCA_029264035.1 Dysgonamonadaceae bacterium
CTCTTTTAACTCATCAATAATATTACCTTCCCAAAGTTTTGTGCCATTCATGTATGCAGCTCTTGCAATGGCGTGAGCTCCTACTGGATTGGTTAATAAAACAAGTATGATAATAATAACTGACTTAATAGTTAAGCTAAGGATATTGAAATATAAAGCTAAGCCTATCAGCAACAAAAACAAACCCAAAGTTGCAGCTTTGGTGATGGCTGACATACGCAGGTAAAAATCTGGAAGGCGAATAATCCCAATGGCAGAAACAAACATTAAAGCTGTTCCTACTATGATTAGAAATATGCTAAAAATATCGAATAAGGGCATCATTTGTTTCTTTTAGTTAGATAAAACGCATACGATATAGAGCCTAAAAAAGAAATGAGTGACAAAACCATAGCCACATCAAAAAAATTGGGTGACTTCCATAAAATAGAGAACACAACAATTATCGCAATTACAATAGTTGTGATGAGGTCTATAGCAGTAACACGGTCGGGCAATGTGGGCCCTTTTACAAAGCGGTAAAGCACAAGAATTGCACTTGCTGCTAATACAACAATAACTACCGTAAGTATGATATCAATTAAACTCATAATTATTTTACTTTATTCTAGAATGCGAATAACTCGTCGTTCAAATCCATTTTTCAATTCATTTGCTAATGCTGTGCTATCACCTTTATCAATATACATGGCGTGTACAAACAGATGAGACTTGTCGGCTGACACATCAAGACTAAGTGTGCCAGGCGTAAGCGTCACCATTGATGAAAAGATAGTAATTTCAAGATCGGTTTTAGTGTCTAGCGGCACAGCTATAATTCCTGGATGTATTGTATTGGAAGGTTTAATCACCTCGTGAGCCACAATAGAACTTGCTTTTATTAGCTCATAGATAAAAAAGACAATTAGCTCAACCAAGTATATCACTTGAAAAAAAGCTTTGCGAGCATATATAAATGAAGTAAGCCATCCAACTAAGACAGTAGCAAAGAATATGGCTATGTACCTTCTTGTTGAAAAAACATCTCCGTACATCATATTTATTGCCAAAGTAACAACAAGGGCAACTATTCCTAACCATTTCAATAGTCGTATCATAGTTTTTTCTATCGGTTTAAAATTAAATTAATGTACTGGTTACGTTCTACTACAACACTGGCCGCTTTCTCTGTGAACTCAATATAACCACTAGGGAAAATACTAACTGCCAAAATAGCAATGGTGAGTACACCTATCACCCAAAACATTGGCTTATGTGCACTGTATGCTTCTTTAATTGATGATTGTTTAAAAACAGTTCCATCAGGCAAAGGTTTCCAAAACACCTGATTCCATATTTTAGTCATTGAGAACAGGGTTATCATACTCACAATTAATGACACAACAACTATTATCCAATCGCCCGATACAAAACCAGCTTTTGCCAACATATACTTACCCCAGAAACCTGTGAGAGGGGGTACACCTGTAAGTGAAAATGCGGAAATAGCAAACATTAAAGCAATAAGCGGAAACTGAGAAAATATTCCTCCTAGCTTTTTCAAACTATGAGTTCCACTCACTTGACCAACCAATCCGCTAATAAAGAACAGATTGGTTTTAACTAGCACGTTGTGCAAAATAAAAAATAGAGCTCCCGCAATAGCGAGAGGTGTGCCAATAGCCAATCCCATGAGCATATATCCAATTTGCGATACAATATGAAAAGATAGAATCTTCCTAAAATCATTTTGAGTAGCTGCACCTAAAACACCCACCACCATTGTAAATCCTGAAAGAATCATAAATAAGGGACGTAACATTGTTCCTTCAAGAGGGAAAATAATAGTGAAGAAGCGTATTAAAGTATATATTCCTACTTTAGTCATCAATGCTATTAGATATGACGAAATACCAATAGGAGGAGTATGGTAGGATGCAGGTAACAAGAAGAACAAAGGGAAGATGGCAGCTTTTATTCCAAAACTCACCAAAAAGAATATTGAAGCAACTATGGGCAAGGTTTGATCGGCAAATCCATCGAGCGCTAAACCTGCAGCAGCCATATTAACCGTTCCGGTTAAACCATAAATCATCCCTATTCCAGCCAGAAATATGGTTGATGAAAACACATTGATGGCTACATACTTAATTGACCCTTCTAGCTGAAATTTTTCTCCCCCCAAAGTAAGCAGTACAAATGAACTTACCAACATTACCTCAAACCATACATATAGATTGAAGAGGTCGGCCGACATAAGTGCTCCAATAATTCCTAGTTGAAGAGTGAAAAACACCACATTAAACAAATAGCCCACCTTTTTGGTTTTAAACCAGCGAGAGGAGTAAAACCATGACAGTGCAGAGACAAATGAAGTGAGCACAATCATTCCAGCCGAAAGATAATCGACAGCTAACATAATACCGTAACCATGAAGCCAGCCTCCAACGTTGAGTACAAGCATGCCATTCTTTACAATAGAGCTGAGTAACAAAATTGAAAGTGCTAAATGAGCTAAAACAGCTAAGCCACCAAGAGTTCGTTGCAAATTGGGTTTTCCCCAAAAAAACAGGTTGATAATTGAAGCCAACAATGGTAGCAGCAATACCGATGATATAATTAATTGGTCATTCCCCATGTTAGTCTTCGAGTTTGTCAGTTAAATTAAGTTCGTCCATGTTGTCTGTTCCTGTTTTCATGTATACCTGACGAAGCAATACTATGGCAAAAGCTTGAATTCCGAATCCAATTACAATAGCTGTTAATATAAATGCTTGAGGAATTGGATCGGCATAATCCGATAACATCACGCTATCGCCAGATTTGATAAGTGCAGGCATGCCACGAGTTAGTCGCGCAACAATAAAAATAAACAAATTGGAAGCATATCCAAGAGCCATTATGCCAATAATCATTTTTGTCATTCCTTTGTTTAGCAGCATGTAAAAACCTGCAGCATATAAAAGTCCAACTATTATTGATAATAAAATATCCATCTTATCTTATTAATTTTCAGTTAATACAAAGGTAATGTTCAATATCACACCCACTACTACCAGATAAACACCAATATCGAACAACATGGGAGTTCCCAAACTACCAATCAAAGGTAATTGAAAACTTGTCCACACGCCCGTAAATAGCGTGAGTCCTTTGAACAATGAAATTAGAACTGATATTAATGCTGCTAAAAGGCCAGTAGCTATAATCTTAGTTGCATTTAGATGATAGCGTTTCAGGGTTTCTTCAACCCCAAACACAACAGAATGCAGAAAAAGTGCAATAGCAGCCAACAAGCCACCAATGAATCCGCCACCTGGAAGATTGTGTCCACGAAAAAGCAAGTATACCTAGAATATAAAGAAAAGCGGCATTAATAGCTTAACTGTAGTATGTAATATTACTGTTCTCATTTTTTGTCATTTGTCATTAATTCTCAATTCAAAAGAGTCTACATTAAGGAATGGTTGATTTCGTTCCTCATTCTCATCGAAAAGAGTATTTCAATTTCTTTTTCTCATTTTGGTTTTACTTTCCAATCTCTTATTCACTTCAGAAATTGGTGATTTATCTTTATTGCCAATCTTTAGCAACGAATAAACGCCCAGAGATGCAACCATCAAAACAGTTATTTCACCTAAGGTATCGAGCCCTCTAAAATCAACTAATATTACATTTACAATATTTCTCCCCTTAGCCTGTAGGAAGCTATTTTGAACAAAATACTCTTTCAACGCAGGATTAAGTTCAGTTTGTTGCACCCAAAGCAGTAAAAAAGACATTGTGAGTCCAAAAATCAAAGCTGGAATTGTACGTCTAAGAATCATAGCTCTTGATATATCAACAAATAGGGGTAGTTTATTAAGAATAAGTATAAAGACTACTACAGACAATGTTTCAACTAAAAACTGAGTCATTGCTACATCAGGAGCTCCAAAAAACAAAAAGATAAGGGCAGTACTGTAACCAACCAAGCCCATAGATATAATTACAGTAAGTCTGGACTTAGAAGAAACCATCACCCAAAGGGCTATTAGCATTATAACAACAATAAATACTTCGTGAACACGAAAACCAACTGAAGAATGAAACAGATTGATTAGAGGGATATTAAAATTGCCAAAACCAACAAATAAGAAAATCAATGCTACAAAAGACATAGCAATGGTTACTAAATAGTTTCGTAAGTATCCCGATTGGAAGAATCGGGTTTGTATACTAGAAAGCCTTAGCAGATTTGGAATGAATTGATTGTAAACAGCTTCGGGGCCAAACAAGTCATTAAGGTTGAAGCGTTTGGCAAAAGCTCTAATTTTATAACGAATGAGATAAACACCCCATCCTGCTGCCAATGTTAGCAAACTCAACACAAATATAAGGTTAAAACCATGCCAAAGCATTAGTTCTAAAACACTATCTACTTTCAATACTACATTTGATGTGTGGTGTAGAAGTGGTTGTGCTAATTGTTCTGAAAACAAACCTCCTATCAATCCTAAGAATGAAGCTACCAAAGGGCCAAACAGCATACCTAAAGGCGCTTCTTTTGTTTTTATAGGAGTTAGAACTTCTTTACCAAAGAATATTTTATATCCTATTTCAAAGGACAATGCAGCAAACAAGACACTGGCTACAAAAGTAGCTGCCAAGGTGAGATAACTCCAAGCCGGACTAAAAGCGGTAGCATTGTACAGCATTTCTTTTGCTACAAAACCAAAGAATGGCAACACACCAGCCATTGACATACTGGCCAATGCTGCTGCAGCAAAAGTGAAAGGCATTTTCTTACGAAGACCCGATAATTGATTGACATCGCGCGTGCCCGTTTGGTGGTCAATATTACCCACTACCATAAAGAGTGTGCCTTTATATAAGGCATGAGCTAACACAAAAATCATGGCCCCCTGCGTGGCTACTGTAGTCCCAATGCCAAGAAGCATTACCATAATTCCGAGTGCACTCACTGTTGTGTATGCTAATATCTTTTTCAAATCGGTATGCATGATGGCTTTAAATGAACCATAAACCATGGTAAAACCTCCTACAATTGGCAGCAAGGTGTGCCACAAGGGGAGATCATTAAATATAGGAGATATTCTTGCTAATAAAAAGATTCCAGCTTTTACCATTGTGGTAGAGTGCAAGAATGCACTTACGGGAGCAGGAGCCTCCATGGCATTGGGTAACCAAAAGTGGAAAGGAAACTGTGCCGACTTGGTAAAGGCTCCAATGGCCAGCAATATAAGAATAATATCAGCTTTTGAACTTTGCAATATAAGGTCGGGATTACTCATCAACTCATCAAAGCGGAATGTACCAGCCTCTTGCCCAATTAAAATAACGCCGGCTAACATAAACAGCCCTCCCATTACTGTTACAATCATGGCTTGAAGGGCGGAGTCTCGCGACTTTTCTTTATCGTGATAATAGCCAATGAGAAGATATGAGCTTAGACTTGTGAGTTCCCAAAAAACAAACATCAATAAAAGCGAACCAGACATGACCAATCCAACCATAGCACCCATAAAAAGGGATAGGAAAACGAAAAAGCGAGGCCTATTTCTGTCATCTGATAGATATGAATGGGCGTAGACATGAATAAAAACGCCAAACCCAGTTATCAGCATCAAAAAGAATATACTGAGACCATCTAGCCTGAATATTAAATCGAGGCCAAAGCTTTCAACCCATGTTATAGTTTCTTGAAATACAGCCCCTTCTACAATGCTCCACATCTTTATGGTAGCCCAACTAAACAAGAACAAGGGAATAGCTGTCAACAGCAATCCAGCTTTTTTCGGAAATAGCTTAAATAAAAACGGTGAAAGCAAAGCTCCCGAAAAACTGATAAGCACAATAATTAAAAATAGCATAAATCTGTTATTGTGTTTGAATATATGTACAAGTATTGACTGCAAATCTAAGAATAATATCCGAAACACCTTATATAATTATCAAATAATAGGCTATATAAAAAACACCGACATTGTTTTAAACTATATCGGTGTTTCATTCATAGATTATAGAATCTAATGTATATAAAACAGATTCTTCTAAACTTATTGCTATAAAAAAGGAAAGCTTTACATTATTCCTTTTTCACGTAGTTTTTGTTGCCATTTCCAAGCCGATGCCATTGTATCTTCAATGCTTGCTTCTGCTTTCCAGCCCAATACATTGTTTGCTCTGTCAGGATTTGCCCATATCTTTTCGATATCACCTTCGCGACGTCCAACAATCTTATAATTGAGTTTCTCTCCAGACACTTTCTCAAATACATTGATAAGTTCTAAAACTGATACTCCAACGCCTGTACCTAAATTGAAAATCTCAACTTTCTCTTCCGATTTTTTCTCAAGCATGCGCTCTACTGCAATAACGTGAGCCTTTGCCAAATCTACCACGTTGATAAAGTCGCGGATGCAAGAGCCATCAGGTGTATCGTAGTCATCTCCAAACACACTCAGTTGTTTGCGTACTTTAATACCTGTTTGAGTGATGTAAGGTACTAAGTTTTGAGGAACACCAATGGGTAGTTCACCAATTTCGGCTGTTGGATGAGATCCAATAGGATTGAAATATCGAAGAATAATACTTTTGATAGGTACACCAGAATGAACATAGTCTTGAATAATTTCCTCATTTATCTGTTTCGTGTTTCCATAGGGCGAAGTAGCAGGTTTGATGGGAGCGTTTTCGTCAATAGGATTGTCGTCTGGTTCTCCATATACTGTACAAGAAGATGAAAAAACAATGCCCGAAACATCAAACTGAGGCATAAGCTCCAGCAAATTGATAAGCGAAACCAGGTTGTTTTTGTAATACATCAGAGGCTTTTGCACCGATTCGCCAACAGCTTTGCTTGCAGCAAAATGAATGATACCATCAATATGACGATGTCTTTTGAATACATTTGTCAATGCTTCTATATCATTGCAATCTATGTGCTCAAATTTGGGTCTGACACCCGATATTTTTGTAATTCCTTCCAACACATCAGCATTCGAATTAGACAAATTGTCTACAATTACCACTTCATATCCTGCATTCTGTAATTCTACCACAGTATGTGAACCAATGTAGCCTGTACCGCCTGTAACAAGTATTTTTTTCTTTACCATTGCTATTATAATTTAGTTATTTTGAATTCGAAATTTATATGTACAAATATACATTTTTTTATCTTTAATGTCACAGTAAAAGAGCAAAAATATAGGTGAAACACAATTTCTGAGGGTTCTGTAATGAAGATTGATTGTAAATTTTTGAACTGAGAAAAGAAGCATATAAAAAAAGTATTAAACTGAAAAGAATGATATAATACAGCTACAAAGCATTTACTTTTGAAAATAATCACTTTAAGGTAGTTTAGATTGATGCTTTAGGAAATAATCTCTATATTTGTTTATATTTAAGAGCGATGAATTACAAGTTGAAAGTATATTATAAAAAAGAAGACCTGCCTCATTTAGATGAAGTAAGTTTTTTTCATAGTGCCTCTACTTTTGATCTATATAAAAATGTTCCTAACTACACACCCCTCATGGTGGTCTGTTTTCTGAACAATGAGCCAGTAGCATCGCTTTTTGCTCACATCATGCGCATCAATAGATTTCTGAACACATCTATTTTCAAAAGATGCTATGTGAGTCAGCAACCGGCTTACTACAACGAAAACCTACCGAAAGAAGCTATATTTTGCGAACTGTTAGACACCTTGATGAAAGAGTTGAAACATCGTGTTTTTTACACAGAAGTCCGAAATTTAGGAGATCCCATTTTTGGCTATAAAGCTTTTAGAGACAATTGTTTTTTCTCAAGTAAATGGATTAATATTAAGAACTCCCTTCAACGCAAACGAAATATCTGGAATCAACTATCACGTTCGAGAAAAAGTCAAGTAAATAAAGCCAGAAGAAAAGGAGTTTATACCGAAGAGCTTACCAATGAAGTTGAATTGGCCGAAATTTATGAGTTGATTGATAAAAACATTCACTGGAAGTTTTCGCATCGCTTTCCTCCCTTTTCGTATATAGAAAACTTCTATCATTCATTTATTTTAAAAGGAAAGGGGAAGATTTTCATTACCAAATATGAAGGAAAAGCCATAGGAGGCATTATCTTAGGACTAAACAATAATAAAACTGCCTATAGCCTCTACTACTGGGGTAAAACTAGAACATATAAGAACTTAAATCCAACAATTTACACCATTTGGCATGCCATGACTTATGCCGAAGAGCACGACTATGAATTTTTCGACTTTATGGATTGCGGATATCTACATGAGAAAGCTGGTAAGCCGAGATTTATACTCCAATTTGGTGGCAAACAACATGCTACACGAAGATGGTATAAGTTTAATTGGAGTTGGATCAATTACATTGCGGCTAAATTTCACGAATAAGGCTCTAATGGCTAATATACTGATAATCTAAGATTAACATTGCAAAAACACTTTTAAGCAGAAACTGAAACAATAAAATCATATAGTCACATATAAAAGTGTATTACTAGAATTTTGAAGCTTTACAACTAAAAAGCCTAATAATTGCTCTAAACGCACACTTTTTTTTCCCGTATTTGTAAAAACCACCTCGGCTATGTATAAATAAAGTTAAACTCGATGTTTTTATCGATCATATACTTGCACAATTCAAACCTATCCTATACATTTGCACTGTGTTTTTCATGGTATTAGATTTAAGGTTAACAATGAAGATTGGTTGTCGTGAGACAACCTTTCTGTTTTTATAGCCATACCCTAAAATCTTATCCCCCATTTTTCTTTATTATTTCAGATGCAATCAGTCATTTAATATTTTTATAGCTCTACAACTAAAAGCTGAAGTTAACTACTACAAATGCATGTGATTATTTTGAAGATTAAGGTGTAAGCTTTTGACAAATCTCTTACAAAACATTTTGCAGGCGTGGTAAAGGTAGAAAACAGTTGAAACTTGCCTCCACGACGGGGAAAATGTTTGGAAACACATTATTTTAGGTTTGTTGCTCTAAATTGCTTCGTTCAGCCCTTATTAATCCTATTCATGACGTATAATTCTATTTTCACAAGTCGTCTTTTCAACTCAACGTTCGAATTTATTTTTTCTTGCCATTTTTCTCTCCTATTTCCTCAAAAAAGCACCCAATTTGAGATTCAAAACATTTCTATACCGGTAGATTCAATTTTGATGACATAAATTCCCGATCTACGATAGTGGATTTGATTTTCATCTGTCTTATACGGTATCTTCTAATGATTTTTAAAATGAAACTACCCAACAGCTTCAATAATCTGATAGTTAGGTGTCTAAAGAATTAAATTTAGGTTCTTTTTTCGGGAAGAACTGAATCTACTTATACTTCTCCCACAAGCCTGAATGAATAATTTCTTTGGTTTGATCCATAAGGGCGCGTAAATCTTTTTGTTCTAAATGGGCAGTAGGAATTGGTTTGTGAATTATCAGCTCCAATTTGCCAGGTGTGAGTTTCATACTGTGAACTTTCAAAACATCATAAGGTCCATTAATAGTAATAGGTACAATGGGCAGGCCCATATCCATAGCAATCCTATATGCACCACGTCTGAATGGTGAAAGACTACCATTTTTTGTTCGCGACCCTTCAGGGAACATCATCATAGAGACACCCCCCACTATTTCTTTCTTGGCTTTTATTATTGTATCTCTTCGTGAAGCAATACTTGTGTTATCGACAAATACATGTCCCGCAATTTCGGAAGCTTTGCCTGCAAAAGGTACTTTACGAAGACTAGCCTTCTGAACCCATTTGATATTTTGATTTAGAAAACCATAGGTAAGAAAAATATCGTATGCTCCTTGATGGTTTGCTATGAAAACATATGATGTGTTTTTATCTAAGTTTTCGTGCCCACTTGTTTTCACTCTACACAAAGATAACCAACATGTAACCCTTGCCCACCATTTAGGAGGGTAATATCCCCAAAATTTATTGCCAAATATTGAAGAGAAAAAAATCATTATGCTTGTAGTGATTATAGTAAGAACAAAGAAAATTGGAATAAGAATAATCCATTGATACAGAAAAATGAGAATTCGCTTCATACTGAACTTAGATTGATTTAAGAGATGTTTGTTCAATTGTTACAAAAATACCTATTTAAAAGAATAATCACTCAATTGTAGAACTATTATTCATGAAAATCTTTTTTTTCTGATTATTGAGAACTTTTCCATTGAATAATTTCTTTATCTCTTGAATTATGTGTTTATTTGTGTTACGAATTTAAAATCACAATAATAAAATAAACACATGAAAGAATTTGCCAAAAACATCGGAGTGCTGATCATGATTATCGGCGTACTAATTTTAGTCATTCCATTTTTACAAGGTGGTATCTCAAACACAACTTTGTTAATTGGTTTGTTGATAGTTATTGAAGGTTTCTTGGGACATATTTTTGTAAACAACTTGAAAAATACAAAGACAGGAAACATCATTTGGATGATAGTTCTTCTAGTGGTTCCTTACTTTATCTTCTTATTTGCAAAGAAAACAGCTTATGCTGAAGAGTTAGGTGAGCTTAAGAGCTAGAAAATAGGAAAACAAGAAATAAAAAAAGCTTCGATTATAATAATCGAAGCTTTTTCTTATTTGGTAATAGTCATTAATAGTTTATTTAAAACTGTTCATAAATAAAATTGCATTCTCCATATCTTCTGGTGTGTCTATCCCAATTGTTTCATGCGTAGTAATGCCCACCTTTATCTTATATCCATTTTCAATCCATCTTAGTTGCTCTAAAGATTCAGCTTGCTCAAGCACTCCAGGAGACAGTTGTGTTATCTCTTGCAGTATATCGGTTCGATATCCATAAATACCAATGTGTTTATAGAATATGTGTTCTTCTCCCCACTTATGTTTTTCCACATCGCGCAGAAAAGGGATAATGGATCGGCTAAAATAGATAGCTTCCATTTTTTTTGATAACACCACTTTAGGTGTTGATGGATTTTGCAATGTTGCAAGTTCACTTTTTTGTTCAAATGGTTTCACCAAAGTAGCAATTTCAACAAAATCGTCAGAAAAGCACGCTTTAAGCAAATCAATCTGTTCGGGAAAAATAAAAGGCTCATCACCTTGAATGTTAAGCACTACATCAAATTGCTCTCCTATTTTGTGGTATGCCTCATTACATCTGTCTGTGCCACTTCTGTGATCCACAGAAGTCATTACTGCTTTACCTCCAAAACTTTCTACAGCTTCGAGTATACGCACATCATCCGTTGCGACATACACATCCGATATAGATCTCTTTACCTGTTCATACACTCTCTGAATCATGGGTTTTCCATCCATATTGGCCAATGGCTTGCCCGGAAACCTTGTAGATGCATATCGAGCAGGAATTATAGCTATAAATTTCATATTGTCTATTCTTATCTTATTGTCTTATTTAAATTTTTCATCTTATAATCTTTGCAAATACAAAACTACTCTTTGTTAGCTTTTACTACATACAATTGCGAACTTGCATATTTGCGCACCATTATTTTATCACCTTTATCAATAAACCCTTTGTCTGAAACGGCATCGTAATACTCACCATCTACAATTACCTTGCCCGATGGGCGAAGCACTGTAGCCGCAATCCCAATTTTACCAACAAGTAATGAAGGAGCCATTGGCACAGAATAGAAACCTTCTTGGTCTGCTAATAAAGCAACTTTTCTAAACGCCCCACGCTTGCCAATTCTACTTGATAGATAAATAATGAAGCCTACACCAAAACCAAGACCCGCAATGACTGTCAACACAGCCTGATTGAATTGATAGACAGGTATATCCTCGAAATCGAAATTGACATTGCCCACAAGGGCTAAAAACAGCCCAGTAACAACCAAGAATATGCCGCTAATGCCCGTAAAGCCAAACCCAGGGACGACAAATATTTCAAACACAATCAAAATTAATCCAATAACAAAAATCAAAACCTCCCAACTTTGAGCATATCCTTGCAAATATAGGGGAGCAAAATAAAGTATTGAGGCGGTTATTGCTATTGCAGTGGGAAGTCCCAGTCCGGGAGTCTTTATTTCAAAATAGATCCCTCCCACAATAATCATTATCAAGAAAGCTTGCACTATACCATTGGTGAGAAAACCTTTTATCTCATCGTAAAAAGTGCTGTTGTATGCCACTATTGTATATTCGGGGAGTTGCAAGTATTTATGTACTATTTCGTCTATATTCTCGGCTATGCCATCACAGTAGTCAAGCTCCAGAGCTTGACTTGCTGTCAGAGTGAGAACTTGTGTAGAATCTACTAAACCCGGAATTACAATGCGCTGGTCTACCATAGCTTCTGCAATTTTCGGATCGCGCTTCCAAATTAATGTAGTGTCGTTGCCCACAATCAGTGTATCCTTGCCTTGCGACTCAGCAGTAGCGCGCATTATGCCTCGCATATACGACTGATATTTATCGGGAGCCTGATCTCCATCGCCAGAAACCACTGTAGCAGCTCCCATATTGGCACTTGAGCGCATAAATATGCTATCGCATGCTATAGATATTAGTGCTCCCGCAGAAGCAGCGTTGTTATCTATAAACGCTATGACGGGTATGGGAGAGTTGAGTATGGCTGTGCGCATAGAGTCTGCCTCCATCACTCCACCACCATATGTGTTGATATGAAGCAACACATAATCAGCTTTTTTCTCTTTAGCTTCATGCAATCCGTTTTGAAGATATACCCAAGTCGTACTACCGATGTTCTTTTTAATATTGATTTTGAAAATCAACGGTTTGGAATCTTGTGCGTATAACATCACAGAAAAAAAAACAAGAAACAACGAGCTTATAAATTTTGTTGTTTTCATTATAATTGATTTAATCAGTCTTGTTAGAAAATTCTGCCTTCAATCATTTCTCATCAAAGACTTGTATAGTGGCAGTTTTGTAGCTGATACTATTTATAACAAAGATAACTGATTTTTTAAATGAAATTGGATATTACAGTGAAATTAAAAATTCTGATGTATATTTGCACAATAAGTCACTTCAATGCATAAAGTTTTACTCAGTATAGGAACTAACACAGATACTTGTTTCAATATGAAACGAGCTATAGACAACTTACACTCCTGTTTCCCAAACATACAATTCACATCTATCATTGAAAGCGCGCCTTGCGGAGCCATCTTCAAAGGTCCATTCTTGAATATATTGGCCTACTTCGAAACCAATATGGTGAAAGAGGAAATACAAGGTCGATTTAAAAGTATTGAGAAAATAATGGGACGTCAATCGTCGCACAAAGCACAAGGGATTGTTCTCATTGACATTGACTTGATACAATGGGACAATGAAGTGCTAAAACCTGATGATTTTAAACGGGATTACATGAATGAATTGATTGTACAAATGCAAGATATTGTGGGTAATTAATGAGTCATTACATTTCTAGTTCAGAAAAGACGTTGCATGCAATAGACGCAAAGCAATGCATCTCTAAAGAGAATAGATTTCTTGTAACATTGAGGGCTTATGCGATACACACTTACAGTACAAGTCTTTGAGAATAAGAAGGCAAAACAAGGCTTTCGAAGTTTTTGAAATTAAGGAGTTTACTTTAGTAAATGACTGTTTCAAAAACAAGAGTAACGCAGTATTTGCCTTTTTATTACAAAGACTAGCTTACACGACTTATCTGCTTTACTCCCTTCACATCCTTCAACTTTTTCATTAACAACTCCAATTTAGATGTGTTGGCAAGAGAAACGCTCAAGGTTCCCTGAAACAACCCATCGTTAGAGTCTATGTTTACAGAACGCAACTGCACACCGTCTTCTTTTGATATAATAGACATCAAATTAGCTACAATATGAATATGGTCATTGCCTATCACACGCAATACAGTGGTATAACTCGATGATGCAGACCCTTGTCCAGTCCATCTTGCTTTCAAAACCCTATAACCATATCTTGAGAAAAGATCATTGGCATTAGGGCAATTCATTCTATGAATCTTGATTCCTTGCGTCGATACAAAACCGAATATCTTATCACCAAATATAGGATTACAACATTTTGCTAAGGTGTAGTCTATTCCTTTCAGATTTTGATCAATCACTAATTCATCTACTGAATGTTTTTCCTCAGTTTGTTCTGGTAGTTTAAATTTATCAGCACTTGTATCATAAGACAATTCAGGAGCTTCGGTTTCCCTTTTCTCAAACTCTACATACTTGTCTATTAAATTATTTACATCAGTTTTCTCTTTAGCAATATCAATATAAAAGTCAGTAACAGTCTTGTAGCGCAACTTCTTGATTAACTGAGAAAGAACGGCTTCATTATAATCTATTTTACGGTTCTTCATCCGTCGCAATAGCATCTCTTTAGCAAAGTTAATCTGCTTACCAGTCTCTTCTTTTAATATCTGTCTTACCTTGTTGCGTGCTTTAGATGTAACCACGAAGTTCAGCCAATCTTGCTTGGGCGACTGGTTGGGCGAAGTATTTACTTCAATCTGTTCGCCACTTTTCAGTACGTATTTAATGGGAACATTCTTCCCATTTACTTTTCCCGATACACAAGTAGCTCCTACTTTGGAGTGAATAGAAAAAGCAAAATCTAGCAATGTAGCTCCCTTAGGAAGCTTCTTTAAATCGCCTTTGGGAGTGAATACAAAAATCTCATCATCGTAGAGATTCAGTTTAAAATCTTCTAATTTGTTTTCTTTATCGGTATCTCTATTTTCTAATGATTCACGCATTGTAGTGAGCCAATCTTCAAAAGACGATTCAGCTGACAATCCTTTGTACTTCCAATGAGCCGCCAAGCCCCTCTCGGCGACTTCATTCATGCGACGAGTACGTATTTGCACTTCCACCCATTTAGACTCTGGCCCCATTACTGTAATGTGAAGCGACTCATATCCATTAGTTTTGGGTATCGAAAGCCAATCTTTCAATCTTTTTGGGTTGGGCTGATACATATCTGTGATGATAGAGTATACTTGCCAGCAATCTGCCTTTTCGTTTTCGATGTCAGAATCCAAAATAACACGAATAGCAAAAAGATCGTAGACACTTTCAAACTCAATCTCCTGTTTTTTCAACTTATTCAGAATGGAGAAGATTGATTTTGTACGTCCTTTCACGTCGAACTTTAGACCTGTCTGTTCCAACTTCTGATTTATTGGAGCAAGAAACTCCTCAATATATTTATCGCGCGAGCGCTTTGTTTCGTTTAACTTTGCAGCTACATAATCGTAAGCATCACGGTCTGTATATTTGAGCGAAAGGTCCTCCAATTCAGACTTTATATTGTACAAACCCATGCGGTGTGCCAGTGGAGCATGCAAAAAGAGTGTTTCCACACCAAAATCAAACCGTTCAGCTTCGTCCATCTCCTTAGCGTCTCGCATTTGCTGCAAACGCATGGACAGCACAATAAAAATAACCCTAATATCTTGTATAAATGAGAGTATCAGCTTTACATAATTATCCGATTTATCATCAGATTTCTTAGAATCCAATTTATCAACCTTCTGTAGCCCTTCAAGTATTACTGTAATTTCTTCTCCGAATATTTTTTGCACTTCATCTAGCGAAACAAAGTCAGCCTTAAGGGCATCAAACAACAGAATGGAACATACAGTGGCCTGTTTCAGTCGAATCTCTTCTACGGCAATAATAGCTGTTTTGAGAGAAAACATGAGCCGATTGAGCGATGCTTCACTATTAAAGACAGTGTTGTTTTGTCTTATTATAAGGGATAACTTTTTCACCTCTTTACACGACATTGTTTCGCGCAAAAAGAAATAAACTTTCTTGTGTAAACTCCTCAGCGTAGCTGTATCTATTGAATTTAAATGTTGCATTATATAGTGTGATTCATTAAATTGAATCGGAATTATTTTCTCGATTCTGTAAAAATACGAATTAATCTATTTATACATGGTTAAAATATCAAAAGTATCACTTTAAGGTGAATTTAAATAATTATTTTATTTAGTTTTCACAGGAGTAAAACTATTTTAAAATGCTTATATTTGCACTATTATGAGACTATAATTTTATAAACCTAGATATGAGAAAACTATTGACAATGCTCTGTTTTATTCCAATTATGCTCTGGGCTAATGAGCCCCCCACCAAGATACAACTGAACAACGAGTGGCAGTTTACACAAACCGACAAAAACGATTGGCATCCTGCCACAGTGCCTGGATCGGTACAACGAGACTTGATTAAACTAGAAGTTCTGCCCAATCCTTACTTTGGCACAAATGAAGACAGTGTGCAATGGGTGGAAGACGAAAACTGGGACTTTAAGAAAAGCTTCCAATTGACTGAAGAACAATTGAAGTATGACGATGCTCTACTTACCTTTGAAGGGCTGGACACTTATGCCGATGTATATTTGAATGGCTCTAAACTGTTTCACTCCAAAAACATGTTTATAAAATATGAGCAATCGGTGAAAGACCTGCTTAGAGAAGGTGAGAACAATCTTTATATTCGCTTTTTCTCGCCCATTCAACATATTATGCCTACTAGGCTTACCAATGGTTTTGAATATCCTGCTGGAAACGATGCAAGAGAAGAAAAAATGAGCGTATACACTCGAAAAGCACCCTATCATTATGGATGGGACTGGGGAATGCGCATGGTGCAAATGGGCATTTGGCAACCTGTCTACCTCACGCTCTACAATCAATCGCGTATAGATGATTTCTTTGTGCAACAAGATGAAATATCCAAAAGCGTTGCAAAACTCACCAATCATATAGAGGTTTACAACCTTGCTGAGGGTGAAACTACTGCCAAAGTGATTGTGAGTTATGCATTGGCCGATCAAAAAGGTCAAACACAAGAAATGGAAGTTACGCTAACAAAGGGTTTCAACAAGATATTAGTTCCACTTGAAATATCAAATCCACAACTTTGGATGCCCAATGGATGGGGCGAACAACATTTATACAATTTCACAGCTCAAGTTGTGGTTGACAGCAATGTAGTTGCAGAGAAGACACATCAAATAGGACTTCGCAATATTCGCGTTGTGGCTGAACCAGACGAGCATGGCCGATCGTTCTACTTTGAAGTAAACGGAGAACCAATGTTTGCAAAAGGTGCGAATTATATTCCGGGCGAAATAATGAATACACTACAAGACGATGCTTACTACGAAAGGCTTTTTGATAATATTGTGGCCGCTAATATGAATATGGTTCGTATTTGGGGTGGTGGTTTTTATGAAAACAAAAAATTTTACGACTTAGCCGATAAGTTGGGTATCTTAGTGTGGCAAGACTTCATGTTTGGTTGCACACCCTACCCTCACGACGATACTTTTCTAGAGAATGTTGCAGACGAAGCAAGATATAATATCAAGAGATTGCGCAACCACCCATCTGTTTCCATTTGGTGTGGAAACAATGAAGTGGAAGAGTCAATCAAATATTGGGGTTACGACAAAGTGTATTCCAAAGAGATAATGGATGGCTTCAGAGAGGGCTATGACAAGACTTTTCGCGAACTATTACCAGAGATTGTTATGGAGTTAGATCCTGGCAAATTTTATCTACACGGATCGCCAGACACAGCCAATTGGGGTCGTGTTGAATCGCTCAACTATGGCGATGCTCACTACTGGGGTGTATGGCACGGACGTCAACCATTCGAAGTATTAGATAAGAATGTTCCACGCTTTATGAGTGAGTTCGGTTTCCAATCATTTCCTGAAATGAAAACAATTCGCACTTTTGCTACAGAAGAGGATTTCGATATCGAATCGGAAGTAATGAAATCGCATCAAAAAAGTGCTATTGGTAACGAAGCCATCAAAGAGTATATGGATATGTATTACCACACTCCCTCCAACTTCGAAGACTTTGTTTACGTTGGTTTGGTAATGCAAGGACAAGGAATGAAACACGGTTTGGAAGCACACCGAAGGAATCGTCCATTCTGTATGGGTACGCTCTATTGGCAACTTAACGATAGTTGGCCAGTGGTTTCGTGGTCTGGAGTTGATTATTACAACAATTGGAAAGCAATGCACTACAAAGCGCGTGATGTATTTGCTCCCATTGGGCTAAATGTGTACAAAGAGAATGACAATCTCGACATCTACATTATGTCTGACAAACTAACCGATGCTAACAATCTAACATTGCAAGTGTCACTGATTGATTTTAATGGAAAGATAGTTAAGAGCACACAAACTAAAGTTACTGCAAAGGCAAACGTTAGTGAAAAAGTGTTCTCCCTATCTGTAAAAGACTATGCAACAGAAACAGAGCAAGAAAATAGTGTAGTGAAGGTGGAGCTTGTGGATAACAAGAAAAACATTATAGCGCAGAGCAACTACTTCTTCCATTGGCCCAATAAATTGAACTTGCCTCAAACTAAGATTGAGCAATCTACAACTTATGCAGATGGTAAATACACCATTACCCTGAAAAGTAAGTATTTAGCAAAAGATGTATTTGTGGAGATACCTATTCAAGGCGCGCAGTTTAGCGATAACTTCTTCGATCTGCTTCCAGGCGAAAAGAAGGTAATCACTATAACATCTCCCGAGCTATTGAAATCGACTAAAACGCCTTTCACTATTAAGCATTTGAGAGAGACTTACAAATAATATAGAACATTAGAATAGAAATAATAATTCAATAGAGAATATAAAGGTTCGCCTCTTGCATGATAGAGGTATAATCATTTTTAAGGTTGGAAGTTGCAGAATGCAATTTTCAACCTTACTTTTTTGTGCTACTCTCACAACCTCAGTGACGACATTTCAAATAGAATCAATGCAGATCTGTTTATGAATGTGCACGTTGTGCAGCGAAAGACATTTATTATATATTTTGATTTGACTATATAGGGAATGCTAACAAATTAGCGCAAGAATAAAGGACCTCTAGAAGGAGGTCACATGTTTATATTGCATATAGAAATATAGACATTCGACCACATTATGGTCAACTTTTATAGACTTTTCTAATACAATAAAAATATAATCACTTAGAGATTAAACACCAAGAAAGTAATTTATGGATAAGAGTATACTATAATGGCTCATGTAATCTGATAATATAGAGATCATTACTAGATATAAAAATCCCTACCTATTGAGGCAGAGATTAAGTAATAATTTGTAGTAAGATAGAAGTAAAACAATTTATCGTTTCAATATCCAAGCATCTCGATAACTAGCATTATCTGCATGGAACTTTATGAGGTAGGCCTGCGCTTCTTCTCTACTAGAAAATGAATCAGAGTAAACATCTAATCTTGTGGGTCTTTCAATCATTGAAGCATTTACAAATCCTTGTTTCTTCAATTTACTCAATGTGATCTCAGCCACATCTCTCACCTCATACACTCCCACCACAATGTAATATTTCTTTGTTGACGATTGGCCTGGAGTTACTGTATTGTTAGCTTCAGAAGAAGGTGAATTGTTAATTGCTGCAACTGTAGAAGGTTGACTTGCTTTTGGTGTGTTTGTTCTAGATGGGTTATTACCAAATATCAATGGCTTGGACACAATCTCGGCTTGTTGGCTTACGGGGCTAGTGCTGTTATACGAAACTACCACTAAAAAGAACAATATTGCAACAGCAATGGCTGTTGATACATATCGCATAATATATCTAACTGGTATTGCATTTACGTTGTTGTTAGAAGAAGTCACAGCTAAAGCAGCAGGCTTGAGCCTTGCGTTTGACAAACCAAAGAACTGAGGACGCACATAAGCTTTGTTAGGCAGAAAGATAATATTGTTTTCTTTGTTTGTCTTGAAGATGCCTAAATTATCCCATTCAACTTCTTCGCTCTTCATCAATCTGCTTTTTAATTCTTGGCTAGCAGATTCTATCTGTTTTGTTGCTTGTGCAAAAGAAATGTTATTGGTTTTCATTAACGACTCAGCCAATAAACCATCGTTGTAGGTGAGCTTACTATTAAATATCAACTCGAGAGATGGAGCATCCAAACCCCACAATCCATTCTTCTCTACACCCGTTTCATTCACAACAAAGCCACCCAATCCGGGAACAATGATGCAATCATGCGTGTGTAGTAAAAAATCAATATGTAGTGCAATCTCATTCATAAAGCAAAGTTATAAAAATAGCATTGAAAAAGAAACAAAATAGTCATTTATTTGTGTGAGTTTACTTCACAGCTATAAAATTACTGCTTATTTTGATACTTTCTGAGGATTTTTGCTTGCAAAGTCTTTCCAATCTTTATACTTTGTAGTCTGAGAGCTAATATCGGATTGATAGAAATGACACAATGCAGCAGCCAAACCATCGGAAGCGTCTGTTTGGCGTAACATATTCTCATCAGGTATTTTCAATATTTTCTGCAACATATAGGCCACTTGTTCTTTTGAAGCCCGTCCATTGCCTGTTATCGACATTTTTATTTTCAATGGAGCATATTCACAAATAGGTACGTCACGCGAAATGGCAGCAGCCATGGCCACACCTTGCGCTCTACCCAATTTGAGCATACTTTGCACATTTTTGCCATAGAAAGGTGCCTCAATGGCCAATTCATCGGGCAGGTATTCTTCTATCAGCGTAATAGTTCGCTCATAGATACGTGCCAAACGTAGGTAATGATCTTCCAATTTATTCAACTGCAACACACCCATTGCTTCCATTTGTGGTTTGTTGTTTATCACCTTTAGTATCCCGTAACCCATTATTTGAGTTCCTGGGTCAATACCCATAATTATGCGTTCTTTTTGCATTTACAGTTCTATTTCTTCTAGTAGAGTAGAGAAACCTACAATTTTGTCTTGAAAATGATTTACAAGTTTCTCATTCAGCTTTATTCCTTTATTTTTATCCCAATTATCTAAATCGTCTAAACTATCAAATGAAAGTTGCACCGAGTACGATTGACCTTCAGGAAGCTCTTGCGAATGAATTTTACACATACGCGCATTTGTCAACAGCTTGTCTGTCATAGCTTCTGCAATGTAAGTGTTTTTCATATAAGCTATGAAATCAAGGTTTATTTTGTCTTCAACATGAAAGGTAGTGTTTATTGTAACCATAGTTAGGTAAGTTTTTGAATATTCTTTTGAGTTATTTGGTTGCAAATATAAACAAATTATATATCTTTGCCGAAGTAAAATTAGAAAAGGGGGATTAGCTCATTTGGCTAGAGCGTTTGACTGGCAGTCAAAAGGTAATCGGTTCGACTCCGATATTCTCCACCAGTAAATTAAAAAAGCACCATTGATGATGATATCTAAGGTGCTTTTTTTGTTGTATAACATAGGGTCTTCAAGTTAACATGGCCTCATAATGAAAAAAATCCTTCAAAGCGAACTTCAAAGGATTTTTTTCTATTCTATTTCAAATTTACTCTATTTAGAATAATCAGCTTTCACATTTTCATTCTCCAGTAGATAGTCAATACTCATTTTCACACTCTCAAGAGGGTCAAAATTGTATTTCTCAACTTCAACAATCAGATATTTAACACCTGAGTTGTCTACATTTTGAAACAACGTATCGAAATCCATCACACTGTCAGCTCCGCCCAACTCTTTTTCATCTTTTATATGAAGTAGTTCAAAGCGATTTGGATATTTATTAAAATACTCCATAGGTGTATGTCCACCTTGTGTAGTCCAATAAACATCCATTTGGAAAAATACTTTATCAGGATCTGTGTTCTCAAGCATGAAGTCGTACATCAGTTGTCCTTCAATTTCAGTAAACTCAAAAGCATGATTGTGATAACCGAATCTTAAACCGGCAGCATTACATTTTTCGCCAATCTGATTGTAATAGTCACAATACTGTTTCAAATCTTTCAGTGTTGTAGGTGTTGGCATCCATGGAGCAACGATATATTTCATACCAGCTCTTTTGTGTGCATCTATTGCTGTATCCCACCAAGCCCATACATCTTCCCAGTTAGTTTTGTCAATCTCTGCTTCTAATGGTCGTGTAGTATGAGATGATAGCACTTCCATACCAACACCTTCGATAGCAGCTTTGAAGTCTTCGGGAGACATACCATAAAACATACCTTCGTTGTAATTGGCAGCCTCAACGCCTGTGTAACCAGCCTCGGCTACTTTAGCAATTGTACCACTGAAATCTGCTCCAATGGCATCTCTTACCGAGTAAAGCTGAATATAAATATTCTTTGCTGTTACATCAGTAGTAGCTTCCTCCTTTGATGTAGGTTGTGTACAGCTCGAAAAAAGTACTGCAACACCTAGTATTAATGTAAAAAGATAAAATTTTCTCATAATTAGTCTAATACTTTTATTTTAATATTTCTAAACCAAACATCATCGCCATGGTCTTGTAAACCAATATAACCTTCTTGTTTGTCTCCACCAGTATTGATAAAGTTTTCCCAACCTTTAAATTTGCTTCCTTCTATCATTGCTTCCCAATCTTCAGTCCACAAATGATACTCTACTACATTTTCACCATTTTGTGAGTGAACAACAGTACCTTTGTAAACCATAACACCGCCTGTATTCCACTCTTCAAAAGGATTTGAATTTTGTGGAACAGCAGGAATCAAATCATATAATGATGCAGATTGACGGTTGTTGTCTTTACCCAACTTAGCATCGGGATGATTAGCATTATCTAAAATTTGATACTCAGGTGAAGATTTCCAAATAGGTTCGCCTTCAATTTCTTGAGCAAGATAAAATACACCACTGTTGGCTCCTTTAGCAACTTTCCACTCAAAGGTAAGTTCAAAGTTTTTAAATTTTCGATCGAATATGATATCTCCGCCATCTTTTGCTCCAGCTTCGCCACGTCCCGATCCATTTATTTTTATTGCTCCATCTTCTATCGTCCACGCTGTGGGTACGTCTTGACGACCATAACCACGCCATCCTTCAAAGCTAGTGCCATCAAACAAGGTAATCCATTCGTCACTTGTCATTTCTGTTTCATTTTTATCTGTAGTTTCTTCCGCTTGTTTTTTAGTATTTGTGCAAGAAGAAAAGACAACAGCCATAATTACAAGACTAAAAGTCCAAAATACTTTTTTCATAAATAATATATTTTATTGTTTCGTTTAAAAATTATAATGGAAGTGACGCCACTCAGGGCGATACTTCAAGTTATTTATAGAATGAACACTTATGGCATAGAAGGTAAGTTCCAACCATTTTGGTAAGTGTGTTTTATCATCTCTTGTGCCATTTCTCTAGCATTTACTGGATCGCTCATCTTTTTATTAAAACTAGGATGACCATCCACAATTTTGAAACCATCTTCGATGATAGCTTGAATCTTTGCATCTTCGGGGATATTGGTAAACTTCATGTTTGGTCCATCCCACTCTAATACTTGGTTCAAGTTTTGCAATCTCACACCTAGAACACCCAATACAACGATTTCGTTGAATGGACCTGCTTCTGAAAATGGAGAAGCTGTTTCAATTCTGTTTGCTGGAGTCTCTTTACAAGCACGTACCCAATCCATTTGATGTGAAAGAGTCACTTCGCGCTGTGTTTTTGGAGAATTTGGCTTACGTCCAGACACCAACCATGGATTTACACCGTAACATCCACAAATAAGTGTGTCTTTAGTTCCATGGAAAATTACACCACCACCTTGATCGTTCAAGTTTTTGCCATTAGGCACACCAGCTGGTCTTGGTGGTTGCAAACCGCCATCATACCAAAGTACTTCAACCTCAGGCATTGCAACTTTTTTCATATTATCGCGTGCAGGGAAGGTATAGGTAACAAACTCTGCATTAGGTGCGCAATCTGTTAACAACATTGTTGAAGAAGCTTGAATTTTACTTGGATAACCCAAATTTAGTCCCTTAAATACAGGGTGAAGAATATGGCAAGCCATATCGCCTAAAGCACCTGTTCCAAAATCCCACCATCCACGCCAGTTCCAAGGAGTGTATATATGGTTGAATGGACGCTTGGGTGCAGGACCTACAAACAAATCCCAATCTAATGTGCTTGGAACTTTGTCAACAGTACTTGGACGAGGAAGTCCTTGAGGCCAAATGGGTCTGTCGGTAAAAGTTTCTACTTTTGTAACTTCACCAATCTCACCATTCCAAATCCAATCGCATACTTGGCGAACACCTTCACCCGACGAGCCTTGATTACCCATTTGAGTGGCAATATCGTATTTATCAGCCAATTTTGTTAATAGACGTGATTCGTAAACAGTATGAGTCAATGGTTTCTCTACATATACGTGTTTGCCCATTGTAATAGCATCAGCAGTAACTAATGCATGCGTATGATCTGAAGTAGCAACCATAACTGCATCAATAGATTTACCAAGCTCATCGTACATCTTACGGTAATCGTAATACTTTTTAGCATTGGGATAGTGATCAAAAACAGGTTTACTGTATTTCCAATCCACATCGGCAAGACCAATAATGTTTTGACTCTCCATTCCTTTCAGAACTCCAAAGCCCCTTCCACCAACACCTATACCAGCAATATTCAATTTATCACTTGGTGCAACGTGTCCTAAACTAGAGCCAAGCACAGATGAAGGCACTACAGTGAGACCAACTGCGGCAGTAGCTCCGGCTTGCAAAAATCTTCTTCTTGAAATCTTTTTAGACATAAGTATAATTATTTATAGTTTAACGGTATATGAACTAAAATGTAATTCGTTTCAAATTTATACAAAATTTGTGTACTATCAAACAAAAACTTGCTTTTATAGATAGAAAACAACTAATTTAGTCCAAAATAAGACCCTTACCTATCTTTTGTATGTTGTTTTGAAACACTTTGAAGTAATTATTTAGTCTTTGTAATCATATTCTGAATATATGATGAAGTCTAAAAAACAATAGTTCGTCATCTTCAAAACTGTGCAGATCTCTTTTTTTGTGTAAGTTTGCATTCTATTTCTCATTTGGTGAAAGACAATCAAAATAACTACTATAACAGAATTATGAACGACTTTAATAAAGAAAATGCTCTTGTTTTGTTTTCAGGCGGACAAGACTCAACCACTTGCCTCTACTGGGCAAAAAGACAATTTAAAACTGTGACAGCACTTTGCTTCACCTATGGACAGCGCCATGCGCAGGAGGTGGAAAATGCTCGCCGTATTGCCGAAATAGCCGAAGTGTCTTTTGAAGTGTTAGATGCAACCATCATTTCGCATCTTTCACCCAACTCGCTCACCGATAATAAAATAGAGATGGATCAGGAGCACGACGACAACACCTTTCCAAACACATTTGTGCCTGGCAGAAACATGTTGTTTATTAGTTTTGCTGCATCATTGGCTTTTTCAAGAGACATTCGACATTTGGTGACTGGAGTTTCCGAAGCGGACTATAGCGGATATCCCGATTGCAG
Source organism: Dysgonamonadaceae bacterium (assembly GCA_029264035.1). Lineage (GTDB taxonomy): Bacteria > Bacteroidota > Bacteroidia > Bacteroidales > Dysgonomonadaceae > UBA2632. Next base: position 25,345 of record JARICS010000003.1, read on the forward strand.
AGACACATTTATACATTCACTCAACACAACTATCAACTTGGCCATGGACAAGCACTTCCTTATCCACACACCCCTCATGTGGCGAAACAAAGCACAGGTGTGGGAATTGGCTGATAAGTTAGGAGTGTTTGATTTGGTACGCAACGAAACACTTACTTGCTA
>JARICS010000023.1 GCA_029264035.1 Dysgonamonadaceae bacterium
ACAGCATTAGTAGAAAAAACAAAATAACACTTAGATATATCATGAGTAATTTATCATCATTAGCATATATTCATCCCAACGCTGAACTTGGAGAAAATGTAATAGTAGAACCTTTCGCTTACATTGAAGATAATGTTGTAATTGGAGCAGGCACACGTATAATGCCACACGCTTGCATTATGTCGGGTGCTAGAATAGGAGAAAACTGCACAGTATTTCCTAATGCTGTAATCGCAGGCATTCCTCAAGATTTAAAATTTGAAGACGAAGAGAGCTTAGCAATCATTGGCGATAACACTATTATTCGCGAATGTGTGACAGTAAATAGAGGTACAAAATCACGTAACCAGACTGTGGTTGGTAATAATTGCCTCCTCATGGCATACTGCCACGTGGCACACGACTGCATATTGAAAGACAATGTAATAATTGGCAATACTGTTCAACTTGCTGGAGAAGTAGAAATCGACGATTATGCAATTATAAGTGGAGGAACACTCGTTCACCAATTTACGAGAGTAGGCAAACACACCATGATTCAAGGTGGCACACGATTGGGCAAAGACATCCCTCCATATGCAGTTGCAGGTAGAGAGCCTGTAAGTTATGTGGGAATAAATATTGTAGGACTTAGAAGAAGAGGATTTACGAGAGAGCAAATTAACAATATTCAAGAGGTATATCGTTACCTATATCTATCGGGTTATAATATTTCTCAAGCAATTGAAAGAATTGAAAGTGAACTTTCAGAATCAGATGAGCGCACAGATATAATTGATTTTGTACGTGCATCGTCTCGTGGTGTTGTTAGAGGAAATATGGATTAATAAATCTCCTTCTTAATTAAACATATGACATCAATTCATTTCCCTGCTGAATGGCACCCTCAAAGTGCCATTCAGCTTACGTGGCCGCATGAAGATACTGATTGGGCTGATATCTTAGATGAGGTAACTACATTTTACATTGGCCTTTCAAAAGAGATTTTGAGACACACTCAACTTTTAGTTGTTTGTGCCAAAGCTGCTGAAGTAAGAAAACATTTCACCCAAATAGAACAAGAGAATCTCACTTTGGTTGAGATTGAAAGCAACGACACTTGGTCACGCGATCATGGTGCAATCTCAGTTTTTATAGATAAAAAACCCGTTATCTACGATTTCGGATTCAATGCCTGGGGACTGAAGTTTGCAGCAAACCACGACAATCAGATTACACGTAAATTGTTTGAGAGAAATATTTTTCAAACAGATGTTGCGTATCACAATCACCTCGACTTCATTTTAGAAGGTGGTGCAATAGAGTCTGATGGAGAAGGCACTTTATTGACAACGTCTAAGTGCCTTTTAGCAACTAACAGGAACCAACCACAAACAAAAGAAGACATTGAGGAATTTCTAAAAAAGACATTGGGACTTAAACAGGTGTTGTGGTTAAATCATGGTTACCTTTCGGGTGATGATACAGACAATCACATAGATACACTTGCAAGACTTTGTGACAAAACAACAATTGCATATGTGCAATGCACTGATGAGAATGATGAGCACTATCAAGAATTGAAAAAGATGGAAGAAGAGCTTGCTCTTTTCCGTACGCTTGATGGTGAGCCTTATAAGTTAATAGCCCTTCCGATGGCAGAGGCTGTTTATGATGAAGATTATAGACTACCCGCTACATATGCTAACTTCCTTATAATGGATGATGTGATACTTATGCCCACCTATTGTACAAACAAAGACAGTGTTGCAAAAGAACAACTACAAAAGGCTTTTCCCAATAAAGAGATTATTGGTATTGATTGTCGTACACTCATCAAACAGAACGGATCTTTGCATTGCATTACAATGCAGTATCCAAAAGGTTTCCTATAGCTATTAGCAATAAACTACGGGTAACTTGATCACCCAAATATCCGTTATTATATAATAAAAATAATCTAAAAATACACTCATATTTCTTACTAACCGCATTTATATTCCAATATCACTATCGCTTTTATATTCTATCACACAAATAACTGGATAATGATCAGACGGTAATCTTGCCTCATTTTGAAAAAGAATAATTTCTTGCGGATATGCGCCAGAATTAACTAATTCTTCCAATTCTGTTTGTGAAGTTCGGTACGTGTCTGTCAACACTCCATGCTTAAGTACATTGAAATCATTTGTCACAAAGATATGATCGATGCGACTCTCAGAGTTAACATTTATATTAAAGCTATTGAAAGTACCTTTAGACCCATATTTCAATTGTGCTATATCATACGCATCTGTCAAAATATTGGAGTTGTTTAAAACAAGATAACTTTCACTATTCTGATCAACATTAAAATCACCTGTAAGCATTGTAGGTAAATCACCTGCAAGTGTCTTGATTTTATCTAAAATTAGCTTAGCACTTTCTTTGCGGGCTATAATGCCAACATGATCGAAATGGACATTAAAGAAGAAAAATACAAATCCAGTTGATTTCTCTCTAAACTTCCCCCATGAACATATACGTGGCAATACAGCATCCCACCCCTTGTTGGGTTGTGTAGTGTCTTCCGAGAGCCAGAAATCGCCTTTGTCTAACAACTGAAACATATCAGTTTTGTAAAAAATTGCCGAATGCTCTCCATCGCTCTTACCGTCGTCTCTTCCTACGCCTATGTAGTCGTAATGTGGAAGCCTTTCTAATAGATCTTCAAGCTGATGTTGTAGAGCTTCTTGCGTGCCAAAGATATCAAAGTCATGAAAAAGAATCTGTTTCCCCATCACATCTTTTCTATATTTCCAATTATTGAGAGAGTCTCCCGGATTATCGTATCTCACGTTATAACTGGCCACTCTCAATTGCTGACCAAACAAAGAGTCAGATCCTATGAGCAAAACCAATAGGGTGAATAACGAAAGTTTAAGTCTTAATGCATTCATAATTGTAAAAATGTAATTGTATCTAAACTACGAAGGTACTAAAAAGACTCTTTATCTCTTTCAGTACCTTCACCTTTAATATAATTTGAAAAACAGTTCAAACTTTAAAGTGAACTCACATCTCTTATTTGAGTTATTTGTTTACTCTAAACTCCTCATCACCATTTTCAAAGAAATTTGCAATTTGTTCTGCTGCAGCTAAGCCAGCATTCATATTAGCTTCTGCTGTTTGTGCACCACATTTTTTTGCTGCTGCAAGATAACGTTTTCCAAACTTCTCAACCATTTCGTCATGATTGCTAGGTTTGATATCTGTAGCATATTTAAATTTAGGACGTTCGCTCATTATCTTCACCATGTCGGCTTCGTTGATAACCTCCTTGCGGGCAGTGTTTATAACAATACCATGCTCCGGTAAACGACTCATTAAATCATAATTTATACTACCTTTTGTGTCAGCATTAGCAGGCATATGCAATGACACTATATCACTTTTTTCATATAGTTCTTCAGGGTTTTGTACAGCAATAACACCGTGCTCTTTACCTCGCTCTGGATTTCTAGATAAAGATGGAGAGTAAGCATACACTTCCATTCCGAAACCTTGAGCTATGTGAGCTACAATTTTACCGATGTAACCAAATGCATGCAATCCTAGTTTTTTACCTTTAAGTTCAGTTCCAGCAGAGCCGTCAAAACCATTTCGGGCAAGACTAATAAGCATACCAAAAACAAGCTCGGCTACTGCATTTGAGTTCTGTCCAGGAGTATTCATTACGCAAACATTATTTGCTGTTGCTACTTCTAAGTCAACATTATCATAGCCTGCGCCAGCACGAACTACAATCTTGAGTTCTTTAGCAGCATCAATTACTTCTTTATCTATTTGGTCGCTTCTGATAATTACAGCATCAACAGTTTTCACAGCATTTAGAAGTTCTTTTTTGTCACTATATTTCTCTAGCAAAATAAGCTCATGATCTCTTTTTTCCAAAATTTCTCTTATTCCTTCTACGGCTTCTTTTGAAAAAGGTTTCTCTGTTGCAATTAATATTTTCATGATTGATTTTTTATATAGATTATTACTTCCTCAAGAGCATTTATAATTGTGTGTTTTATTACTCTCTGAGGATATATGTTTATTGTAAGGTAATAGATAAGAATAGGTTGAACACTCACATATACATTTGAAACAGTGAAATTAACTTATATCGAAAACACTGTAGGATCAAAGGTAAAGCAGCATTTAACCTATTCTTTTGTTAGTTTATGAATTCTTTTTTTCGAACTCTTGCATGCATTTTACTAATGCCTCAATTGCCTCAACTGGACAAGAGTTGTAGATAGAAGCGCGGAAACCACCCACTGAGCGGTGACCTTTAATTCCAACCATACCTTGTTCCTTAGCAAAAGTCATGAATTCAGCCTCTTTGTCTTTGTGGTCTTCATGCATTACAAAACATACATTCATCAAAGAGCGATCTTCTTTGGCAGCAGTTCCTACAAACATTTTGTTTCTATCAATTTCGTTATAAAGCAATGCTGCTTTATTTTGATTGATTTCTTGCATTTTCTCAACACCACCCAAAGACTTAACCCATTTCAAGGTTTCGAACATAACATATATAGGGAATACAGGAGGAGTGTTGAACATAGAGTCATTCTTGATGTGAGAACGATAATCAACCATTGATGGAATTTGACGTTCTACTTTACCTAGCAAGTCTTCACGCACAATAACAAATGTAACGCCAGCAGGGCCAACATTCTTTTGCGCACCACCGTAGATAATACCATATTTAGATATATCTATAGGGCGACTCATAATATCTGATGACATATCGGCAACCAATGTAATAGGGCTATCTATATCTTCTTTAATTTCTGTTCCGTAGATTGTGTTGTTGGTTGTGATGTGAAAATAGTCAGCATCTTTAGGTATAGTATACTCTTTTGGTATATACGAAAAGTTTTTATCTGCTGAAGAAGCTACTGTTACTGCTTCACCATAAAACTTAGCTTCTTTCATTGCTTTTTTTGCCCAAACACCTGTTTCTAGGTAAGCTGCTTTTGTTGACATTAAATTTGAGGGTACAGTAAAAAATTGAGTACTTGCTCCACCACCCAAAAAGAGAACTTTATAGTTGTCGGGAATATTTAGCAATTCACGCCACAATGCAACACAATCACTCATAACTTTCTCCCATCCAGGTGTTCTATGAGAGATTTCGAGGAGACCAATACCGGTATTGTCAAAATTGCGTATAGCTTCGATGGATGCTTCAACAGCTTGACGAGGTAATACGCAGGGACCTGCGTTAAAATTGTACTTTTTCATAAATTCTGAAATAATTGAGGTTAATATATTGTATGAATTTTGTTTTACAAAAATAAAACACGAGAGCTAATAATTAGCTTCTCAATAGACAGACAAAGCTATAAAATAATTGCACATACACAAACAAATATTCATTTTTTTTAAAACATTTTCATAAGCTTTCTCGCCTAATGCTTACCACTATTTCTAATTTTCGTACATTTGTCCAGTAAAAGCATTCGTGCTATCTTTGCACAAAATAATAAATTGTAAATGAATCAGCCCTACCCATCAGCCCTTCTTGAAAATGCTGTAAATGAGTTTTCTAAACTACCAGGAATTGGCAGAAAAACTGCTCTTCGTTTAGTATTACACCTGCTACGACAAGACGACCAACATGTAGGCAGTTTTGCCGAAGCGTTATTGACATTAAAAAAAGAGGTGAAATACTGCTCTTCGTGTCACAACATTTCAGATAGTGAAATATGCAACATTTGTTCAGACACATCCCGTAACTCGTCAGTTGTTTGTGTTGTGGAAAACATAAAAGATGTGATGGCAATAGAAAACACCGTACAATTTAAAGGACAATATCATGTGTTGGGAGGTATCATATCTCCCATAGATGGCATTGGTCCATCGGATATAGAAATTACAAGCTTGATAGAGAGAGTAAAAAACAAAGACGTGAAAGAAGTAATAATGGCACTGAGCGCTACAATGGAAGGCGACACAACCAATTTTTACATCTATCGTAAACTGGCGCCTCTGAATGTAAAAGTATCAATTATAGCAAGAGGAGTTTCTGTAGGAAACGAAATTGAATATACCGATGAAGTTACTTTAGGCAGATCAATTTTAAATAGAACACCATTCGATGAATCATATAAACTTTCGTAGCAAATGAAATCAAAATCAGTAGTTGTCAATCTAAAACGCTTGTTTTACATAGCATTCTTTATTCAGATTGCTTTTTTTGTTAGCTTTGCCTTTAAATGGATATATATATTGCCCGATGGAGCAAGTATATCTGTTGGAGTTGAAACTTACGCTCTACTTATTACCTTAATAGGTATACCAGGAGCATTAAAACTTTTTTCTGTAATAATGGATAAGAACAAACATCCTGAAGACGATGACTTTACAACAGCTCTTTACAAAAAAGCCTTTATTGCACGTTTTGGCATATTATTCTTAATTGCTACATTAAATATTCTTTTATATGCCTTTTCGTTTAAGCAAAACTTCATGCTTCTCACTTTAGTTACATTCACAGCATACGCCTTTAGTTATCCGTCTACAAATTTTCTAAAAGTAAATGCAGAAGAAGAGTTGCCAGAGCAAGATAAATAGTTATTTAAATAATAAAACAACAACAAATAAAGATATAGATATAATGATTATTGCAATAGATTTTGATGGAACAATTGTTGAGCACAAATATCCACAAATGGGACGTCCCATACCCTTCGCAATTGAAACACTTCTTCAACTGCAAAAAGAGAATCATAAGCTCATTTTGTGGACTGTTCGGGAGGACGAGTTGCTTCAAGAAGCTATAGACTATTGCGCAGAGCGAGGCTTGATATTCTATGCAAACAATGCCAACTATCCTGAGGAGACTGCTCCTAAACCACGTAAACTTGGTGTAGATATGTTTATAGATGATAGAAACTTGGGAGGCTTGCCCGACTGGGGTGTCATATACAAAGCAGTTCAGGCTACTGCAAGAGGCGAAAGCTCTTTCCAAGTAATCATGTCGGCGCAAGAGACACAGCAAGAAAGAAATAAGCGTAAGAAAAATATTTTTCTTAGGATAGGTGAAGCCCTTGATGCAAGATAACTTTGTTTTTTAAATATGCCTAAATTACTCAACAACGACACGCTCTATCTTCGTGCTCTCGAGCCCGAAGATTTAGAAGTACTCTACAAATGGGAAAACGACACAGATGTTTGGAAATTTGGATCGGCTATATCGCCCTACTCTAAATTTGCTTTAAGACAATACATTGCAGATGCACAAACAGATATATTCCAGTCTAAGCAACTCCGATTTATGATTGTATTACATGAAGCAGAAACCACTGTTGGAACAATAGACCTATATGATTTTGATGCTCTTAATAGCCGATGTGGTGTTGGAATTTATATTGACCCTGCGTGCCGTAAAAATAGATACGCTTTGCAAGCACTCAATCTTTTGACAAGCTATGCGTTTCACTTTTTAAAGATCAATCAGCTTTATGCAGTTATCCCAGAAAGCAACATATCTAGCATAAAGCTTTTCCAAAGCTCAGGCTTCACTCAGTCTGGTGTCTTGCAAGAATGGGTGTCTTATGATAATGAATTTGAGAATGCCATTATAGTACAAAAATTAAAATCCGATCAATAATGAACGAAGACATAAAAAAAGCAATAGAAGTTCTCAAACAAGGTGGTATAATACTCTATCCCACAGATACAATTTGGGGTATTGGCTGTGATGCAACCAACGAAGAGGCAGTTGAAAAGCTATATGCCATAAAGCAAAGAGACAAAAGCAAATCGATGCTTATCTTGCTTGACAATCCAATAAAATTGCAAACATACATACAAGAAGTTCCCGATATTGCTTGGGATCTTATTGACTTGACAGACAAACCTCTGACTATTATTTTAGATGGAGCCAAAAACCTGGCTACAAACCTCATAAGTAATGATGGGTCTATCGGAATACGCATAACTGCTGAAGATTTCTCGCGTGAATTATGCATGCGCTTCAGAAAACCCATTGTCTCTACCTCGGCTAATATTACAGGACAACCTACTCCCCAAAGCTTCAATCAGATTGACCCCGAAATTTTTGAATTAGTTGACTATGTTGTAGAATACCGCCAAAACGAGATGAGTAAACAAACCCCCTCTTCTATAATCAAGTTGGAAGCTAACGGAAACATTAATATTATTAGAAAATAACAGGGGAAACTAAAATAAAAACAAGAGATTTACTTTGTTTGAAAAGTAATGTGCAGTTTGCAAAGTTTCATCAATTTATTTTTAGGTATTATAAAGATATTGAGTGTAGAAGAACAAATTGTCCAAAAAAAATTGTAGTTTTGCCAATAGTGTAAGCCAATAACGAAACAGCATTTACGCTAAGTGAATTGGAGGGATGGAGAACCCATCTGATTAGTTACACTATAAAGAACTTATCGGCCGATAACAACTAAATAATCTTGACTCAAGTATTTTTGAATATATGTTTGAACGATTTTTAATTTGGAGAAGTAGACACATCACTGAACGTGTCTTCCTTCTTATAATATGCTTAATGGTAGGTGTTTTGACTGCCCTAGCAGCACATGCACTAAAAATGGCTCTTCACTTTATTCAAGGCTCTCTCACAAAAAACTTTGCAAACATTGGCGCTAACTACTATTATCTTGTATTACCAATAGTCGGTATTCTTTTAGCTGGATTATTTGTAAGGTACATTGTAAGAGAAGATATAAGTCACGGGATAACAAAAGTGTTATACGCTATTTCTCAGCGAAAAAGCAGACTTAAGGCCCACAACACTTACACATCACTAATTGCAAGTTCGCTCACAATTGGATTTGGAGGATCAGTTGGAGCTGAGGCTCCAATTGTGCTAACTGGTTCAGCTATTGGCTCTAATTTGGGGAGACTATTCAAATTGGAGCATCGCAATATAATGCTATTGGTTGGCTGTGGAGCAGCTGGTGCGGTAGCAGGTATTTTCAAAGCTCCAATTGCAGGCGTTGTGTTTGTTATTGAAGTGCTTTTGCTCGATCTCACCATGTCTTCTATCCTTCCTTTGTTGGTTACATCGGTAACTGCCACAACTATTGCATATATGCTCACCGGCACAAACGCTATGTTTGCCTTCTCGCAAGTAGAGGGGTTTACCTTTGATAGAATTCCTCATGTAATATTATTGGGTATAGCTTGCGGTTTTGTATCGCTCTATTTTACACGAAGCATGAACTGGATTGAAGGTATATTTGGGAAACTAACTTATTGGAAAAAATTTATGCTGGGTGGAGTCATGCTTAGTTTGCTTATATTCTTTCTGCCCCCTTTGTATGGTGAAGGTTATGCCACTATAGAGACTCTATTGGCAGGTGGCGATTCATACAAAAACTTGATGGACGACAGTTTTTTTTACATTTTGAAAGATGGGTGGGGTATCATAATATTTTCAATTCTAATAATATTAACAAAAGTATTTGCATCCAGCGCTACAAATGGGGCCGGAGGAACAGGTGGTATTTTCGCACCCACACTATTCTTAGGTTGTGTAGTAGGCTTTTTATATTCTTACTCTCACAACACAATTGGACTATCAGGGTTACTACCTCAAGAAAACTTTTCACTTTTTGGGATGGCGGGAGTAATGGCGGGGGTAATGCACGCACCGTTAACAGGTACTTTTTTAATTGCTGAGCTTACAGGAGGATATGATCTTTTCCTTCCTCTAATGATGGTTTCAATAAGTTCATACGCTACCATAATACTTTTTGAAAAGCATAATATTTATTCAATGCGATTGGCGAAAAAGGGGGAATTAATAACTCACCACAAAGATAAAGCGGTTCTTACTTTTCTTGACATAGAGTCTTTGTTAGAAACAGACTTAGAGGTAGTGAAACCAGACATGTATTTAGGCGAGATGGTGAAGGTAATTTCAAAATGCAAGCGAAACATTTTTCCAGTTGTCAACGATGAAGGTGTATTAATGGGACTTGTTCTATTGAATGACATCCGAAATATTATGTTCAGACCCGAACTATATCAACGCTTTAAAGTTTCTAAGTTTATGGTAGGCTCTCCTGCCGAAATAAATATAAATATGGCAATGGAAGAGATTATGAATCTTTTTGAAGATACTAAGGCTTGGAATTTGCCCGTAGTTGACAATGAAGGTAAATATAAGGGTATTATGTCTCAATCGTCCATTTTTAATGCATACAGAGACGTATTAGTTGAACACTACTCTGAAGAATAGACTAAAAACATGAAAACAAAAGAAGATTTCCGAATAATATTTATGGGCACTCCTGAATTTGCTGTTGAGACCCTCAAACTTTTAGTTGAAAATAATTATAACATAGTAGGAGTAGTAACCATGCCTGACAAACCGGCAGGCAGGGGACATAAATTGCAAGAATCGGATGTAAAGAAGTATGCAAAATCGCAAAACCTTCTTGTTTTACAACCTGAAAAACTAAAAGACACTGATTTTATAAACAAACTTGAATCTCTAAAAGCTGACCTCGGCATTGTAGTAGCTTTTCGAATGCTTCCAGAAGTAGTTTGGAACATGCCAAAACATGGAACCTACAATCTACATGGCTCACTTTTACCTCAGTATCGCGGAGCAGCCCCTATCAACTGGGCTATTATAAATGGAGAAGAGGAAACGGGAGTTACCACCTTTAAGTTGGTTCATGAAATAGACTCTGGTAGTATTGCATATCAATCAAAGATTAAAATTGGTGATAAAGATGATGCAGGAGTTATACACGACAGCTTGATGAAAATGGGTGCAAAATTAATACTAAAGACAGTTGATGCTATAATTGATGGCTCCATTACATTGCAAACACAAGACACAGAAGCTGAAACATTGAAGCCTGCACCAAAAATATTTAAAGAAACCTGTAAAATTGATTGGAACTCTAAAGCAGAAGAAATTGATAGCTTTATAAGAGGTCTCTCTCCCTATCCTACTGCTCATACTACATTAGAAAGAGATGGAGAAGGTATCAATATTAAAATATTTAAAGCTACACCTATAATTGAGAAACACACCTTAAGTACAGGAGCAATTGCACAGCCTCATCCATCACAACTTGACATAGCAGTTAGCAACGGTTTTATAAGAATTGAAGAGCTTCAAGTACAAGGAAGAAAGCGTATGAAAACTATAGATTTTCTCAATGGATTCAAAATTCAAAAAACAGATGTTTTCAA
>JARICS010000045.1 GCA_029264035.1 Dysgonamonadaceae bacterium
ACAAGAGGATCATGTGAGCATGGGAGCTACAGCCGCTATCAAACTAATTAAAGTATTGGAGAACTTAGATCTTATTCTTGCCATCGAGTTGATGAATGCAGCGCAGGCATTAGAGTTTCGCCGACCCTTGAAATCGTCGCCTTTTATCGAGAAACTGGTAAAATCGTACCGAAATGAGGTGGCTTTTGTGGCAGAAGATATAGTGATGTACAAAGAAATTAAGAAAACTGTGGCGTTCCTAAATAGAATGTTAGTGGCAGATTGGTAATACATTTGCAGAAGAATAGAAAAACTACATTTAGACAAGCCCAATGTGACATGAAAGTAAAATCACTGAAAGTAGACGAAGTGTAATCTTTAATCATTTGAACTGAAACAATAACTCTTTACCAGCATCGACTAAACAATGAATAGTCAATGTTTGTAGTTAAAATTTATTCAGACGAGTACAATTATTGTATATTTGTGCGATTTTATAATCGAAACAGAAAATTAACAGAAAAACTAATATAGTATTAACAGAAAAAAAAGATGGTAGCTAAAATTCAACAATCACTGAGAGATTCAAAAACGGCCAGATGGGCTGCGCTCATTATTGTGTCAATCACAATGATGTTTGGTTATTTTCTAACCGATATTATGGCACCCTTAAAAGGTTTGCTAGAAGGACAAATAGGATGGTCTAGCAATGAGTTCGGTACATTTAACAGTGCTTATGGCTGGTTCAATGTATTCTTCTTTATGCTTATTATTGGAGGTATTATCCTTGATAAGATTGGTGTAAGACTCACGGGGCTTATGGCTGCAGTAGTTATGGTGGGAGGTGCTGCCATGAAATATTGGGCTGTTTCAACAAGTTCGCTTGATGGTCAAACTATCCTAGGAATTAATTCTCAAGTGATGGTGGCCAGTATAGGATTTGCAATTTTTGCCGTAGGTATTGAAGTTGCAGGTATCACTGTCTCGAAAATTATTTACAAGTGGTTTAAAGGCAAAGAATTGGCCCTAGCCATGGGCTTAGAAATGGCTATGGCACGTATCGGAACAGCGTTTGCACTTTCAGCATCAGTCCCCATTGCAAGAGCAACTGGTATAATTGATGTGTCTCGTCCTGTTTTATTTGGCCTTATCGGAGTATGTATTGGCTTAATCGTTTTCATTGTCTATATGGTTATGGACAAAAAACTAGATGAGTCGGATGGTATAACCTCTGAATCAGTTGTTGCTCCTGAAGATCAATTTAAGGTTAGAGACATTCTAACCATCGTTACCAATCGTGGTTGGTGGTATATTGCCATATTGTGTGTGTTGTTTTACTCTGCAGTATTCCCCTTCTTGAAGTTTGGAGCAGATTTAATGGTAAACAAGTTTGGAGTGAGTGAATCTTTAGCAGGTACAATTCCTGCACTGCTTCCATTTGGGAACATATTGCTAACACCCATTTTTGGTACTATTTATGATAGAAAAGGAAAAGGTGCTTCCATTATGATTATGGGTTCTATATTATTAATTATCGTACACGCATTGTTTGCAGTGCCATTCCTTACTAATCCAATCACAGCCATTGTTTTAGTGCTGGTACTCGGTGTTGGTTTTTCACTTGTGCCATCTGCCATGTGGCCATCGGTAACAAAGATTGTTCCAGAGAGACAGCTAGGTACAGCCTTTGCCCTTATCTTCTGGGTTCAGAATTGGGGATTAATGGGTGTTCCAAAACTAATTGGATGGGTGTTGGATAAATACTGTATTACAGGACAAGTCGTTCGTGATGGATTAACTGTAAATACTTATGACTATACCTTACCGATGATTATTTTTGCAGGCTTTGGTGTGTTAGCTCTTGTTTTTGCATTCTTGCTGAAAGCTGAAGATAAGAAAAAGGGTTACGGATTAGAACTACCAAACATACAACCATTGAAAGAAGTAGTTGTTGAAGCTGAAATTAGAGAGTTTTAAAATAAAATCAGACCAACAAGTAGATAAAAAACAAAAAGGCTGCATCAATAAAGATACAGCCTTTTCTGTTTTCAAGCTTAAATAGTTTTAAGCCGATATTTTAAAATCTGTTGCTGCTTGCCCGCTCTTTGCGTGGTTTTGCAACGTCAACACTTATAGTACGTCCATCGTATTGTGCTTCGTTTAGTTGTTCAATAGCACGCTGACCTTCTGCGTCATCGTCCATTTCAACGAATCCGAAACCTCTAGAACGGCCTGTAAAGTTGTCTGTAATAATTTTTGCTGAAGTTACGGTTCCGTATTGTTCAAAAAGTTCTCTTAGATCGGGTTCTGTAATTTGATAAGTTAACCCTGCAATGAAAATGTTCATGTGTAAATAATAAATTAAAAATTGAATTTGTGCAAAGACTTGCAACTGAAAGGTGAGAAGGATTCGCGACAATGAAGTGAAAATACTAAATACCAATGCTAGATGCTTGCTAATGCACAGTGAGAGAGCAATATAAGAAATCTTTTCCAGAAATGCAAATAATGTAAGGCTATGTTATTTTTTTTCGACAATCCATTATGGTTATAAAAGCAATTTAATTATTGATACAATCCTTAGTTAGATTAGTATTTATATTGCATTTAAGTAATAAAAAAATGAGTGTCCAAAATTAATGAACACCCTCTCTCTGCTTCTAATTTGAAATAAGAACTTTTTTCACTGTGTTTTTTTTGAAACTTCTATAGTTCATAGTTTATAATCTTTTTGCTTGATTGTAACTTAGACATGTTGATTTTGGGCATGTATATTTGTTTTTTTAAGAATCACCTCTAAAGGGTATAAGTGTTAAATATAATGAATAAAGGAACTCTTTTCATGTTCAATATCGTGGCTTTCATATTTGTAAAATGGAGTAATAAATCATCAACAGTAAACCTATCGGAAACATAGTTGTTATAATATAGTATCAGAAATAAAAGACAATAATGAATATGAGAAAAGTAAACATTGCAAATACAGATTTAAAAGTGTCACGTATCAATTTTGGTGGAAATGTTCTTGGTTGGACATTAAATGAAGGAGAGTCATTCGAAATATTAGATGCTTTTCTAGTAGCAGGATTCAATTTTGTAGATACAGCAGATACTTACTCTTGGTGGGTGAATGGGATTGGCGGACAATCGGAAACTATTTTGGGTAAATGGATGAATACAAGAAATAACAGAGATCAAATGGTGATAGCAACAAAAGTAGGTTCGCAAACCAAAAATCATCCTAAAGATATCAGCAAAGCGCATATCTTGCAATCGGTAGATGAATCATTGCAGCGTTTGCAAACAGATTATATCGATTTGTACTATACCCATTTCGATGATGAGATAACACCAGTTGAAGAAACTTTATCTGCTTACGATGAAATTATAAAAGCTGGAAAAGTTCGGTACATTGGAGCTTCAAATGTTTCGCCCAATCGTCTTATTGAATCTTTCGAAGCGGCTGAAACTAACAGTCTCCCCAAATACGTTGCTTTACAGCCTCACTACAATTTAATGGAGAGAACCAATTACGAAACTAACTATAAGCCTATTGTTGAAAAGCATGGTCTGGCTGTATTTCCGTACTACTCATTGGCTTCAGGTTTCCTCACCGGTAAGTATCGCTCAGAAGCAGATTTGGGTAAGAGCGTTCGTGGAGGAGGTCTTAAACATTACTTAAATGAAAAAGGTTTTGCAGTTCTCGATGCACTAGATGAAGTTGCTAGCAAGCACAACACACAAGCTGCCACTGTGGCATTGGCATGGCAATTGGCACAAACTACAATTACGGCTTCCATAGTTAGTGCAACTAGCAAAAGTCAGTTGCAAACTTTGATTGATGCGCCGTCGTTGAAATTAGATAAAGAGGATTTAGTTCTTTTGGATGAAGTGAGTAAGTAAAAAGTTTCACACATAAATTATTGAATTGTTTCTAAAATAAGAAAAATTCATGGTGGCGTCACCCTCCGCAAGTCTGAATGATTATTCATTCATGGTTGCGGAGCCTCCGAAAGTTTGCATTTTAGCTATTTATGGTTTGTAGATAACGTAAGGTATATAAATGAGACCTATTAGGTTAAGAGCTTTTCGAAAGTCTCTTTTGGAATGCACACTTTACGTTTTCATCCTTCTGTAGCACGTCCAATAGGTTTTTAAATGGTGCTACATTATCTTAATTGGAGATATAATACTATTGCTTTAAGCTAACTTCCAACTTCCTCTTCTCTCCACTTCCAAATGGAGCAACCACCAACCACCCCGAAGAAGAATTGGGAATACGTGCAATTTTAGCATCGAACGATTTATCAATCTTGCCCATTGCATCCTCGGCAAGTGATGGAATAAATAGTAGGGTAGGAGCATCGTTGCTTTTGTCCTCTTGCCAACTCATGGTTAATATTTTACTCTCTCTGTTGTAGTTGTATTCCAACAATTCGCCATTGGTGTAAGCAGGATAAGGACGCAAGAGAGCTTGATTAAAGTAAGCCAATTCTTCCATTCTAGATTCATAACTCCAATAAGCATTGCCAAAAAGATGTGTTTCTATCTGAGAGACTGTATTTTGTGCAACAGGCACAATTACTTCGCCGTGGCGATAAAAAGCACCCCATTCGCCTAGCCATACAGGCATGTTTAAAGCAGCGACTGTTTCTTGAAAGCGATTGTAGATAAAACTCAAACATTCATGCGAAGCATCCGATGCATTTTCGGTGTCAGTTACCAAATCGTACCCGTGAGGGGCATAGGCCAACAATGAATCGAGTGTTCCATCAACAAGCGTAGTACGCTCAATGCTACTTCTTATACCAATAATGCCCAAATAGGCATGTTCCAAGAAGAGAATGCTCGACTTGTCTACCTCTCTAATGGCATCACTCACCTTTTGATAGAAAGGTTGCATTATATGCGCTTCAAACTGTCTGTTGAGTGGAATTAGAGCATCTATTACAGTAGCAAAGTTATCCTTTGACTCTAAATCCTTCAATATCTGACTTCTCTTTTCTTGATTGCTCCACATCAATATCAGTTCGCGCTCCGAAAGCACTTTGCCAGTAGTCTCATACATCATTTTGCCGTAGGCGGTCAACATTGTTGGCATCATTTGTTGAGCAAGAGTACCCGGAAAAGGTTCATTCATATGGTCATAGCCAATTACTGTAGGATTGTTGGCATATCGTCTTGCTACATGTCGCCACATCTGTGCGTAGAGTTCTTGCAAACCAATGCCGTCAGATACAGGAGTGTTTGCCCAAAAGTTGTCAAAGGTATTTTGCACCGCTTCGCTTAGCATGTAAGCTTCGCTCCAAATGTCACCTGTTTTGTGAGGTTTGCCTTCGGTAAGAGTGGCCCATTTGGGTGCTCCATCTGCATAGAGCACGCTGTACAAATCTTGGTGCATGTCTAGCACCACAAATATGTTATAGTCGGCAGCCCGCTTTATATGTTGATCCTATTCCTTCAAGGTACGCCTCGTTGTAAACACCTGGTTCGGGTTCTATTCCATCCCAAATAATACCAAAGCGAACACTATTGAAACCCCAATCTCTCAGTTTGGCATACAAAGTTGAATCTTCATCCACCAAGTAGCCCTGATCTTTCGATTTGCTAATCACATTGATGCTATTCAATATGACCTGTCGGCCATAATTGTCTACAAACTTACCTTCACTCACGGTGATTGACTTTGGCAAAGTTGCCTCCATCAAATCTTCGGTGTTGTTTTGTTTGCAACCAATAAAGAGTGCGGCATTAAATAGACTGGCAATAATAGAGTTGTGGTAAGCGTAAATAATGTATTAGATAAGTCCTTTCTCATGATGATGTTCATTTTGTTGGTCTGAGTTTACAAACCTATATGTAGTTTTTTTATTCTTTCTAGCAACTCTCCCTCTGCAGGGCCTCGCACAATAATATTCTTCACCACATCTTCTATCGGAATCAAATTG
>JARICS010000062.1 GCA_029264035.1 Dysgonamonadaceae bacterium
AATATACTGAAGGGTATTTTGTCTTTTATTCTGTAGTTTCCCAATTTGTACTCTACCAAAATGTATTCGTTGTTTTTGATAAACCAAAATAACTGATCGTTTACCGTCACAATGCGATTAGTCTCTGTAAGCAGCGGAAGTTGGTTATTTAACTGTACAAAAGGTATTATTTTTTGCAAAATATCATCGTACGTATAAAAAGCATTTCCATCAGACATCACCACTCTACCTCTTAGCTTCATCACATGGAGTGGAGTGGGAGTGCTGATCGAATCTAGTCTATCGAAATATTCTTTTTCGACTACTCTCTTTATTTCGTCATCCAATCTTAGTCGATAGATTCCTTTATACATATGATTGAGCCATAGGTTGCCCGTGTGATCGACTTCTAAATTTGTCGCGAGGTCCACAAATCCATCTGTGATGTTGTGGCTAAATTGCCACATGTCTGCATTGTCTTTCAGGAAAACGGAGAGGAAGCTATAGGTTGTTTCAATAAGTGCTTCTTGTCCATTAATTGTTACTTCTTTGATGTCGGTGCCGCCTGTGCTACTTCCTTTGATGAGTGTTTGTGAGTTGTTTTCTATAAAAGAGGCTCCTTTGTTGTGGCCCGCAATTATTTGTTTGCCAATCTGCTTGATGTACCAAGTTTGGATGTTGAATGCTGGCAGCTGTGTAAAACTTTTAATGGAGGGGTTGTATAGATAGACTCCTTGATTGGTGGCGACGTAAGTTTTACTCTCTGTTATGAGCATATCTTCTACCATACCTATTTGAATGTCGGATGGTTCAAAAATTGAGATATCGTAATGCAGTTGAATGTTAGATATTCCATTGTCGAGCGCTGCCCACAGATTGCCAACTTTGTCTTTGTATAGCCCTAACACGGTATTATTGTTCAGCCCATTTTTTCGGTTTATGTGCCATGCAAGTTTGCCTTTGTTTGATATGGCATATATTCCATTGTTTATTGTGCCTATCACAAACAGACTGTCCGAAATGGTTACTACACGATTCACAACTGCATCTTGCAGTTCATCATCAACAGAAGATTGCCACTTACCAACACTTCTTTCGTCGCTGTTTAATTTGAAAAATCCATACTTAGATGTAACTATCAAGTCGGTACTATCTAGCGATATCATGCCCACGACATCGTCGTCTGATAATTGATCTCTAGTTAGGACACGTTCAAACTTGTTATCTTTTAATTGGTGCAGCCCATCCTTTATTAATTGCGCGAATAGTTTGTTTTGAAGGTTGAAAAAGAACAGAGGGGAGGGATTAGATTTATGAGCAGTGACTTTGTTATTTCTAAAGGTGAAATACGATGAAAATGATTGGAAATATACTGTATTGTCGTGGTTTAAGATAGTCCATATTTCATCATTAACAAACGTGTAATCGTTTACAAGATGCTTCAGTGAGTGATAGGCTAGTATATTTGCAGCGTTGCGCTCGAAATAACCGAACTCTTCAAATGATCCAACGTAGATTTTCTCACTATTATCATGCTTGTCAATGAAAATTGATTTAACTCCACGATTATTGGGAAGTTTATGAAGTTTCCAGTTGACGCCGTCGAAACTAAGAAGACCTTGGTTATTGGCAAAATACATCACTTCATTATTATCTTGTGCTATTGCCCAGTTTTGGTTACCCGCTTTGTAGTTAGTTGTATTGTAGTTGAATACAGGAGGCACAAAGGGAATGTCTTGCCCAACCGCAAACTGAGTATGCAAGAATAATTGAAAAAAGAGTAATAAGAAAATGCTTTTGATAGATTTCATTTTTTTCAATTATGATATGCTTTTACTTAACCAAGGGTTCAAAACAAAATAGTTGTTTCGCAAGGTGATAGCTCATGACGTATGAGATACACCTTTGACAGTCTCAGAGTCTGCTTTGTGAATATTAGGCATATATTATTTCAACTGATCAAGCTCATCATTGTTATCAATCATTTTCTGTATCTCTTCTTGGGTAAACACTTTCACATTTGTGAAAAGGAACTTCTGGTCTAAAAAATTACCATATTGGTTGCATTCTTCAATGGCAGATTGCAATATTGCTCTCACATCCGTTCTGAATGGGAAAAGGAGTAGAATGGAGAAATAGTTATCTTCTATTTCGAAAGTTTCTATGTCTATCTCGGCGCTTTCAAGTTGAAATCTGAACTCTCTTTCAATCAATTCTTTTTGATGGTCTGTAAAGTTTTCACGTGTAGGAGATATAAACAGCGCAAAGAAGCGTAGTTTCTTGTCATGACCACCTAAGCCCGATGAAATATAAGTTTGTGGTTTACCCGACAGATCGCTGTAAAGCGAAATGCGACTACCGAGTAATGCTATAGATGACCAATTCTTGAGCTCGGGATCCATAGGATTTGCCTGATAAGTTTCTAAGGCCCGATAGGCCTTCACGTTTGGTATGGAGGATAGCAACGCAATGCTCTCTTTTTTTCGCTTAACAGTGACATCGGGCGAAAAAAGCAATTCTATTTCTGAGTCGGGCACAAAACGCACGTCTCTTTCTTTCAAGTCATCAAAATACTTGAAGTATTCCATTTGCTCCTCTATAGGAATTAAATCTTCGAGGATATGAAAAGAGTCTATACCATTGTCATTTATGGTTGCTCTAAGCTTATTGAGTATGTTATTCCAGTTCTTCATTATAGCAAAGATACTAATTTTGTAATATCAAAATATTAATTTTGCTCTTTAATGAAGTGTTTTTTGCAGTATAGCGCCTTAATTTTCATCAATTAGCCAAATAATTGGTCAGAATTGTATATTTTCGCATCTACTTATGTATTAGTCGCTTTTTGAAAGAGAATACTATATAGAACAATGCTAAGAGTAGGCTGTTCTGTTATTGGTTTTTCTATTCACTTTGTTGATTTTGAAAGCGATTTTAAGTTATTTGTAAATTCTATTATACTATAATAAATATACTATGCGTGTCAAAATAATAAATAAATCCGACAACTTATTGCCAGAGTACGCCACTGCTTATAGCGCTGGTATGGATTTGAGAGCAAACCTAATTGAACCTATTATATTGAAACCTCTTGAGAGAGCTTTGATACCTACTGGATTGTTTATTGAATTACCCGCAGGGTATGAAGCACAGATAAGACCTCGCAGTGGATTGGCTGTGAAGCACGGTATTTCGGTATTGAATTCGCCAGGGACTATCGATGCTGATTATCGGGGTGAAATACGTGTTGTGCTAGTAAATCTTTCTAATAACGAGTTTGTTATTAATCATGGCGAAAGAATTTGCCAAATGGTTGTAGCCAGTCATGCCACAGTGAAATGGGAAGAAGCTGATGACTTAGAAGATAGTGATAGAGGGGCTGGCGGCTTTGGACACACTGGTAAGAACTAAATAAAAAAAGAAACATGACATTCAGAATAATGAATTATACTACCAAAATAACCGCAACGCTGAAAAAAACTGGTGCAATACTTTCCATTCTTCTCTTTTTGAGTAGTGGATCTCTGTTTGCACAAGATAGTAGCCAGTGGGTGATAGACGCAGATAACCAACGTAAGTTTGATTATTATTTTTACGATGCACTTAATGCAAAGGCTCAAGGCAACTATGCAGAGGCATTGAATCTTTTTCAACACTGCCATGCACTTGACTCTACCAATGCTAGTGTGCTAAGTGAGATGAGTGGCTTCTACAACGTATTGCAAGAAAAAAACAAAGCTATCTATTATCTACGAAAAGCTGTAGAGATAGACCCAGACAACTATTACTACAACATGATGTTGGCCTCTTTGAGTAGCGAACTGGATCAAAAAGATGAAGCCATTGATATTTACAACAAAATGTTGAAGGCTCATCCCGATAAGATAGATATATTTATGTCTTTGGCCGAGGCATATAACAACAAAGGGGAGTTGGAAAAGGCTATTGGGGTGCTCGATGAGTTGGAGCAAAATGTGGGTGTGAGAGAGGCTATAACTTTAAATAAATTTAGACTCTATTCGATGCTCAACCAAAAGGATAAAGCCTTTGAGGAGATTGAAGCAATCATTAAGAAAACCCCCGATAATCTGGGCTATATCCTATTGTTGGGAGATTTGTATATGCAAGACGGCCAATTAGATAAATCGCTTGAGCAGTTTAAAAAAGTTGAAGCCATTGATCCTGATTATCCAGCATTAGTGCTCTCTATGGTCAACTATTATGAAAAAACCGGCAAACCTGAATTAGCACTTGAAGAGATAAATAGAGCATTGGTTAGCCCTATGCTTGAGATAGATGTGAAACTACAGTTGCTTACACGCTACATCACCATGTTGCAGTCTAACGAAACTGACACGAAAATAGCAAACCCTCTGTTCACAACTCTTTTTGATCAGCATCCAAATAATGCACAACTCAACCTTCTGTATGGGAGTGTTTTAATGGTGCAAGAAAATGAAACTGAAGCAATGAAGCAGTTCGAAATATATGCTAAGGCTGAGCCAACTAATCCAGCAGGATGGGAGCAAATGTTGCGCATTGCACTACCCGATAGTTTAGACAAAGTGGTGGATATAACTCAAGAAGCATTGAAACATATTCCTAATGCTTACCAATTCTACTTCTATTTGGGTGGAGCTAAATATCAACAAGAGAAATATGCAGAAGCACTGGTTGTGTTTGAAGAAGGGCTGGAAGTGATAGGGGATGAGAATCCTCCAGTGAAATCAGACTTTTACGCACAAGTAGGCGACCTGAATTATCATTTGGGAAATAAAGAAGTGGCTTATGAGAACTATGAAAAGGCATTGAAGTTAAACCCACAGAATTTGGGAGTACTCAACAATTATAGTTATTTTTTATCGTTAGACGATGAGTCCTTAGACAAAGCAGAGCGTATGAGTGGTATAACTGTAAAAGCAGAGCCAACTAATGCGACATTCTTAGATACTTATGGTTGGGTGCTGTTTAGGCAAGGTGCTTATACAATGTCCAGAATTTATATTGAAAATGCTGTGAAATATAGCGAAGACAATCCTTCGGCCGAAGTATTGGAGCACTACGGCGATATATTGTCTAAAACAGGTGAAGATGAAAAGGCGCTTGAGCAGTGGCGAAAAGCCAAAGAACTAGGAAGCGATTCTAAAACTTTAGATAAGAAGATAAAAACAAAAAAATATACCGAATAAGATTAATTTATAAAGAAAAATGGGAAATCACAATCTACCTAAATATTTAGGAGCACTAATATTATTTTTGTTTATAGGCATATATTCTTGTAAACCGAAACAAGGAATAGTTCAAGCCGAATCGGAATTGGAAGATAAAACTTCTTCTGATCTTTTTGAAGATGTATTATACAAAGACCTCCAATATTCAACATTTTCATCTAAGTTGAATATGAATATATCAACTGGCAAAAAAACATTAAATTCAAAAGGGAGTCTCAGAATTATACACAATGAAGCAATACAGGTTTCAGTGCAACCGCTGTTTGGAATAGAGATGTTTCGCTTGTATGTAGAGCCCGATTACATTATTATTCTAGACCGAATGAACAAGAGATATGTAAAAGAATCTTTTGACGACATTAAAGGACAAAGTCCCGTTGGGTTTAATTTCTACACCTTACAATCTCTATTTACTAATAGTCTTTTTATTCCAGAACAATCAGAAGTATCTAAGAAGGACTACAAAAAGTTTAGATACTCACAAAGTTCAGACAATTACCTATTAAGTGCACGCGACAAGAAGTCGCAGGTTGACTATAGTTTTTTCGTGAACGGTAATGATCAAATTACGCATACAGAATTGTTTATGCCTAGCAATAATTACTCACTGTCATGGCAATACGACCAATTTACGCTATTGAAAGATTTGTTCTTCCCTCATGAAATGAAGATTATAGCTTCAACACAGAAAACAAAATTAGACACTTCTATCTCATTGTCTGCAATTAGTTTTAATGATTCGTTGACACTCAACAACTCTGTGCCTTCTACCTATACTAAAGTAGAGTTGAAAGAAGTTTTAAAAATATTAGCCGATAAATAATGAAATACCTGGTTGTCCTCTTTTGTCTAAGTTTAAGTTTCTCTATTTTCTCACAATCTGGGGAGATAGAGCGTTTGCAAAATAGGCGCAAAAGCTTGCAGACTGAAATAGAAAATACCAACAGACTCTATCTGGATGTAAAGAAACAGACCACCACCATTATACAGCGCATCAGTCTTATCAATAAACAGATTGAAACACGCAAGAAAATAATTGAGGTTCAGCGAAAAGAGATTGAAGCGCTAGATAACGAGCTGGCTAGGCTAGAAAAAGAGATTGTCTCTCTGAACAAAGAGTTGAAATTGCGAAAAGAGAAGTATGCCAATGCTATAAAAATGGTGATGCACAAACGACAGTCTGAGAATAAAATATTCTTTATTCTTTCAGGCAAATCGTTTGGAGAGGCCCTGCGTAGAATGCAATACTTAAAACAATATTCTCGTGTTCAGAAGAATCAAGCTGAAGAGATAAAAGAGAAAAATGCAGAGTTAGCACAAAAGAAGCAAGATGTGCAACAAGCAAAAATAGAACGTAGTAAAACTCTTGCAGACATCAGAAACGAACAGACCAAGTTATTAGCGGAAGAAAGTAACCGAAAAAGCGAAATGGGTGAAGCCCAAGGCAAGCAAAAAGTTTTGCAGAAAGAACTGCAAGACAAACAAAAGCAAGCCAATAGATTGAACGCTGAAATAGAGAAGGCGATAGCTGAAGAAGTAGCACGACAAGAGCGTGAAGCCAAAAGGCAAGCTGAAGAACGTCGCAAAAAACGTGAAGAACAACAGCGCATTGCAGAAGAGAAGCGTCTAAAGGAGCAAAAGAGTAAACCAAAGAGAGAAAAAGCAGAACCCGAGAAAGAGGCTCCTGTAGCTGTACCTATTGAAAAAGAAGAACCATTGTTTGCAGAAGCTGAGACATTCAATTTATCTAAAAACTTTGTAGCCAACAAAGGGCAGTTGCCTATGCCTGTGACGGGTACCGCCACTATTGTATCGCCATTTGGTGTGCATAAGCACAGTGAGTGGAATGTATCAACCAATAGTAGCGGAATAGATATACAAGCACAACAGAACTCAGATATTCGTTCTATCTTTGAAGGTGAGGTGTCACGCATCATTGCTTTCCCAGGATACAACAATTGTGTAATTCTTCGACATGGAGAATATTACACGTTCTATGCCAATATCATCAATGTATATGTGAAGCAAGGGCAAGCAGTGAAGACAGGACAGGCCTTAGGGAAAATATATACGGACTCTGACACCGGAATTGCCTCTATGCACTTTCAGTTATGGAAGAAAACAACAAAACTAGATCCCGCGCCATGGCTCAAGAGATGAGAGTTTGAGATATGAAAAATGACAAATAACTTAATATAAATTCATTGTAAACTAATATTTTATGAATCTAAAACTACGTTTAATTTTTATGAACTTTCTCCAATATGCAATTTGGGGAGCTTGGTTAATCTCTCTAGGTGCTTACCTTGGGGGAAAGCTAGCGTTTTCAGGTGTGCAGATTGGCAGTTTCTTTGCTACCATGGGTATTGCTTCACTTTTTATGCCTGGTCTGTTAGGGATTATTGCAGATCGTTTCATTCCGGCTGAGAAGTTGTTAGGTATTTGCCATTTACTAGGCGCTACGTTTTTGTTTTTGGCTGCTCCTCAAACTGAGTATGCTTCACTTTACACCTATTTACTGCTTGCTGTTTTTTTTTATATGCCCACCATTGCCTTATCAAACGCTGTAGCATACAATGCTCTTGAAAAGAATGGCTACGATACTGTAAAAGCCTTTCCACCTATTCGTGTGTGGGGAACAGTTGGTTTTATTGTGTCGATGATTGCTGTTGACTTAATCAAAATTGATGGATTGAAATTTTCACAATCAGCTTACCAACTTTATTTTGCTGGACTCTTATCATTTATACTGGGTATTTATTCGTTTACCCTTCCTAAGTGTCCAACTACTGGTGCAAGCGAAAGCAAGTCGTGGGTTGATAACTTTGGTCTACGTGCCTTTGCATTGTTTAAGAAACGAAAGATGGCTGTCTTTTTCACCTTTTCTATGTTGTTAGGTGTATCATTACAGATCACAAATATGTTTGCCAATGACTATCTGACTAATTATTTTGGTGTAATGCCTCAGTTTCAAGATACTTTTGGAGTGAAATATGCTAATATCCTCATTTCTATTTCTCAAATGTCTGAAACGCTCTGTATTCTTCTCATTCCCTTTTTTCTCATTCGTTTTGGTATTAAGAGGGTTATGCTGATAAGCATGTTTGCTTGGATATTGCGTTTTGGTTTGTTAGGACTTGGCAATCCAGGAGGTGGCGTGTGGATGCTTGTTTTATCAATGCTGGTGTATGGTGTGGCATTTGATTTCTTCAATATTTCTGGTTCACTCTTTGTAGAGCAAGAAACGAGTCCTAAGATTCGTTCTAGTGCGCAAGGTCTTTTTATGATTATGACCAATGGCTTTGGAGCCCTCATAGGTTCTTATGCTGCAGGATATGTAGTAGATGTATTCAAATGGCCTAATGCTTGGTTTGTATTTACTGCCTATTCTATATTTGTGATGATATTGTTTGCTATTCTCTTTAAATACAAACACGATCCTGTGAAATTGGAAAAACATTTAGCTAAGTAGTATTTGAGTTACTTATAGTTACTAAAGAGATATTCAACTAAATAAAAATGACCAAAAGTGTTATACTCTTTTGGTCATTTTTTTTATAAATTCTATTTCTTCGGATCCCAATCATAATCTATATACTCCCAAGTGAAGTTATTGTCATGGTCAATCTCGACAAGTAGAAAGCCTTCTTCAGTTCCATGGAATGCTCCGTTCCACCAATTCGCACAAACTGCCCCACCTGTTATAAATTGTACATTCTGCAGTTTTATCTCTTCATGGATATGCTGATGTCCCTGAAGGACCATTTGTAGATTGTGGGTTTCAAATGTTTTAAGTAGTTCTTTGTAATTAGAAATCACATCTACAAACACATATTTATCTTCCACTAGCGGGTAATAGAGAGAGTAAAATGGAACATGGGTAGAAATAACTATAGGTGTTTCCACTGATATATCTTTTAACTCGTCTTGTATCCATTTTATTTGCTCTTTATCCACCACATATCCTGTATCTCCACCCTTCTGAACAGAGTTGAGTATAAAAAAGCGGATTCCATTTGTTTCAAAAGTATAATAAGACTCTTTGAAATGCTTTTTAAATAATTCATCGCCATTGACAAATCCGTTGGCACTATCCCAATAACGATCATGGTTTCCTATTGTAGGATAATAAGTAAGCTCAGTTGAATCAAAGGTTTGTTTGAATAGCGTAAAAAGGTTATTTGCCTGCTCTCTACTGATAGCCTTGTCTGTCATGCCACTAATATCTACATTATCGCCCCCTGTTATAATAAAATCTACATTAAGCTCTTTAGTTTTATCTAAAGCTTGTTTCAATCCATTTAGGTCTTTGCCATCGTTATTTGTGCTTAAATGAATATCTGTTAGAAAGGCAAAGCGAAGTTTCTTCTCCGAAGATTGTGCAATTAGAGTAAATGTAAGAATGGATAGCAGTAAAAGTGAATAGATTCGTTTCATAATTTGTTTTTTATACGTTTAATATTTAAAATAAGGTGTATATTCTTGTAATGATAGTTTGAAA
>JARICS010000066.1 GCA_029264035.1 Dysgonamonadaceae bacterium
AAAAGACTACTTCTTACAAGAAGTGGTCTTTTTTGTTTTTAAGAGCTTGCAATTGAAGTTCAATCACATAATTGTGTTGTATATCCAATTCTTTTAGCGAAGATTGGGCGAACAACTGTTGAAAACGCTATCTACCTCCGAGGAAATGTTTTGAATCACGAATAGGATGTTTTTTAGAACAAATATGAAGAAAATTGTAGCGAAAAAATGAAGAAAGAGCCTAAAATTAAAAATCAGCTAAAAAGAAGAAAATAATATTTTCAAAAATTGATTTTTTGAAGCCTCAATCATGAAAATTTCGACAATAAAAGGAGCATATTGTATTTGATAACTTTTCCACTGTCGAGGATGAGAGTTTCAACTGTTTGAAACATTTCCTTCATGGTAGAAATGTTTTAAACAAGAGTTTTACGTGAGCTCGGGAATTTTTCTCTGATAAATAAAATATATCTCTACTTCCAAAAGCTTGGAATAAGAAGCGATAGCACCGTAAATATTTCCAAACGACCAATGAGCATAAGCAAGGCCATATAAATCTTAGCAAAGTCTGTGAGGTTTGCAAAATTACCTGCTGGACCATTTTCCCCTAACCCTGGCCCCACATTACTAATTGCAGTGATAGATGCCCCAATAGCCTCTTCAAACGTCATGCCAGTGATACTCAAGACAAGAAAACTTGCAAAAACAAGCAATAAATATAGAAACATAAATGCAAGTATCTTAGATACAACTTGTGTAGGGACTACGGATTTATTCATCTTTACAGGCAAAATAGCAGCGGGATGAACTTGTCGTTTAAATTCGACAAAAGTGTTTTTAACCAATACAACTAACCGCGATATTTTCACGCCCCCTGATGTAGAGCCTTCACATGCACAAAAAAACATGAGGGCTAAAAATAGGAACCAATACAATTGACCCCATAGCAAGTAGTCATAAACTGCAAAACCGCTTGTGGTGATAATTGAAACTACCTGAAACAAGACTGTCCGAAAGGTGTACTCTATACCCTCCATTTTACCCGAAAAAAGCAAAGCAACTGTCATGAATACAGTGAAGACTGCAATTATATAAACATACCACCTGAACTCTTCGTCGTGAAAGATCTGTGATGATTTCTTTTTCACAAAAAGATAGAGGAGAATAAAATTTGTCCCACCAAGAAACATCAACAAAGTAATGACATACTCAATATAGGCAGAGTTGAAAAAAGCAATACTTGTCTGTTTTGTGGAAAAGCCACCTGTAGAGATACTGGTTAAAGTGTGACAAATAGCATCAAATGCATTCATAGGACCCAACCAGAGAAGAAAAAACCCAATGACTGTAAAGCCCAAATAGGTCATGGCTATCAACTTGGCAATATTGCTGATTCGTGGTGTTATCTGTTGATTTTGCATAATGCCTGTTACTTCTGCATCGAAAAGCTGAATAGCACTACCTCCAAACAGTGGAAGAAAGGCCATAACGAAAACTACAATACCAATGCCCCCAACCCATTGTGTGAGACTTCTCCAAAAAAGCAATGATTTTGGAAAACCTTCAAGGTTTAAAATTACGGAACTTCCCGTGGTAGTGAACCCACACATTGTTTCGAAAAAGGCATCGGGTAAATGTGGAATAGCACCACTAAGGTAATAAGGCAGTAATCCAAATACGGTAAGAAATATCCATACCAAGGTTACAGTCAAGAAACCTTCTCGTTTGGTTATTTCACGCCCTTTCTTGCGAAAACTTATAAAACGTAGAATAACTCCAAAAGAGAATGTAATAGCAACAGAGATATAGATACTTGAGGTGACAGACTCTCGGTATAGCTCGCCAATAAATGCTGCCGAAAGCATCAAAAATGACTCGACGATAAGCATAAACCCAATAATATTTGAGATAAAATATGTGTTTATCTTTTTCAGTCGTGCCACGGAAGTCAAATTGAGGTTAGTTAAAGAAACTCTCTATACTTTTCATCGATCGGTGTAAGAAGAAGACTACAACTTGATCATAGGGTTCTATGAGCGTATCGCCGTCCACAAGCATGGGTTCGCCATTTCTTATAAGAGCACCAAATGTAATGTCGGAAGGTAATTTAAGATTTCTGATTATTTTCTTGGTTACTTTTGAGTTTGGATGCGCTATCACCTCACCCACATTAGCATTGGCAATTGCTAAATTCTTTATGTTAGAAGCATCAGCTTTCAAAAGCAATTCATATATTTTACTGGCAGCAATGAGTTTTTTGTTGATAACAGTGCCAATATCAAACTTCTCGGCAAGACTTATATAGTCAAGATTTTCTACTTCTGCAATGGTCTTTTTCACACCATGTTGCTTTGCAGCGATACATGCAAGAATATTTGCTTCTGAGTTACCAGTAAGAGCAAGAAAGGCATCTGCCTCATTGATTCCTTCATTTACCAATAGCTCAGTGTCACGTCCATCACCCAGAAACACAGTCACGTTAGAGGGGGTTAACTCTACCAACATCTCAGCACGTTCTCTATCTTTCTCTACTATCTTCACATTTATATTGTCGGGAAGATGTTTCACAGTTTGCAAAGCAATTCTGCTTCCACCCATAATGATAATGTTTTTTGTTTCGAAAGAAGTTTTACCCATTATTTCGGGCAATTCGTTTAGATACTTACGAAGTGTAGTAAAGTATAGAATGTCGCCAGGCAATATCTGGTCTTTCCCAGTAGGGATAAGTGTTTCGTTGTTGCGTTTGATAGCAACCACATGAAACTTCTTATTCTCGGGTATCAACTCATGAATATAACGGCTGGATATAGGTGCATTTTCGCGAATCTTAGCACCCGAAAGGATAATAGACCCATTGCACAATTCCCACCAAGCCCTAGTCCAAGGATTCTTGAGGGCCGAAACAATTTCTTTTGCAGCCATCATTTCGGGATATATCATAGAGTTGATTCCTAACTTCTCAAAGAATTCGAGATTTTTAGGCAATAGATATTCGTAATTATCAATTCGTGCAAGTGTTTTCTTAGCTCCAAGATTAGAAGCAAGCATGCACGCTGTTATATTTTTAGACTCTTCGGTAGTTACAGCAATAAAGAGGTCTGTGTTTTTAACTCCAGCATCCGAAAGAACTTTCAGAGAAGTGCAATTTCCAGTTCGAGACAATAACTCCACATTATCTTTAATGGTGCTTAACCGTTCTCTTTCTTCATCCATCAAGATGATATCGTGATTCTCTTGCACCAACAATTTGGCCAAATGAGTTCCGACAGCTCCAGCACCTGCAATTATTATCCTCATAAACAGTTATATTTCTATCTCTTTAAATTCCCGTATTTTAATCAATGATTCTAAGACACCCTTTTGGTCTAACTTGCAGTAATGCAGCAAATCTTTTGTTGATCCATGGGTAACAAACTCATCTGCAATACCTAAACGATGTACCTTGAGATTATTGTACCCATTGTCAGCAAAAAACTCCAATACTGCACTTCCCATTCCACCTTCAATAGATCCGTTCTCTATAGTAACTATAGTTGTATAGTTTTCTGCTACCTCTTTCAAGAGTTCTTTATCTATAGGTTTCAAGAATAGCATATCGTAATGAGCAATATCCATGTCATGCTCTTTTGCTTTTTCTATAGCAGCTGCTGCTGTGTTTCCAATGGTTCCGATAGACAATAGAGCAATATCTTTACCGTCTTTCAATTTTCTACCTTTACCAATAGGGATAATCTTCATTTCGTTTTTCCACTCCACAAGCTCACCTTGTCCGCGGGGATATCTAATTACAAATGGACCTGAATTGCCATATACAGCTGTGTACATAAGATTGCGCAAATCATGCTCATTGTAAGGTGCCGAAATAACTAAATTGGGAATGAAGCGCAAATAGGCTAAATCGAAAGCACCATGATGAGTAGCCCCATCTTCGCCAACCAATCCGGCTCTGTCCAAACACATAATAACTTTCAGGTTTTGCAATGCAACATCATGAATTACCTGATCATAAGCGCGCTGCATAAAAGATGAGTAGATATTGCAAAAAGGAATGAGTCCCTCTTTTGCCATTCCTGCCGAAAAAGTAACTGCATGTGCTTCTGCGATGCCCACATCGAATGCTCTTGAGGGAAACTCTTTCATCATGTGCACCATAGAGCAACCTGTTGGCATGGCTGGTGTTACACCAACAATCTTCTCGTTGGCAGCAGCCATTTCCGTTAAAGTATGCC
This sequence comes from Dysgonamonadaceae bacterium, assembly GCA_029264035.1. GTDB lineage: Bacteria > Bacteroidota > Bacteroidia > Bacteroidales > Dysgonomonadaceae > UBA2632. The sequence goes on from JARICS010000066.1 coordinate 4,209, forward strand.
CAAAAACATCTTGATAAAGCTGGGGTTGATTTATCTTTTTCTTGCTTATTCTTTCACCCGTTTCCTTATTAAACAATCCGGGAGCATGCCACACGGTTGCTGCATCTTCTGCAGGTTTGTAGCCTTTACCTTTGGTGGTGCGAATGTGCAACAATTTAGGACCTTTCATATTTTGAATATTACCCAAAATACGAACAAGCGAAGGTAAGTCGTGTCCATCTACTACTCCAAAATAACGAATATTGAATCCTTCAAATATATTTTGTTGACGCGTTAGCAATGATTTAAGACTATTGTTGAAACGAAGTATAAAGTTTTTCTTCTCGTCGTCTATAAGATTTCTGCGTTTAAACTGTTTGTATATTCCATAACGCATTCTATTGTAGGCAGATGAAGAGGTCATTTTTACTAAATACTCCTTCATGCCTCCCACGTTGGCATCTATAGACATATCATTATCGTTCAAAATAATGAGCAGATTGTTTGGCTGAGATGAAGCATTGTTTAAACCTTCAAAGGCCAATCCACCGGTCATTGCACCATCGCCAATGATGGCCACTACATGTTGGTTGGGTTGATTTTGAAGATTAGCAGCCACTGCCATACCTAATGCTGCCGATATAGAAGTAGAAGCATGTCCGGCAATAAACGTGTCATATTCACTTTCTTCAGGATTCGTAAAACCTGATATACCTCCAAATTTGCGATTGGTATGAAAAACGTCGCGTCGTCCAGTCAATATTTTATGACTATAGGCTTGGTGACCAACATCCCACACTAATCTATCATAGGGTGTGTTGTATAAATAATGAAGGGCAACAGTTAACTCAACTGTACCCAAACTTGAAGCAAAATGACCTGGATTGTGAGACAGATGATCTATAATGAACTCACGCAACTCACTGCAAACAGTAAGGAGTTGATCCATTGTCATATTCTTCAAATCGTCAGGACTATTTATATTTTTCAGCAATTCCATTCACTATTTATTTTACTCACTTTATATTAGGTTTGTTAAAAATAGAACCTTATCTATGAGAGAATATCTAATTTTACTCACCTATCTTGCATATATTATCGAACATATGAATAATTACCCGCAAGATAGTAAAACTGAATCTATTTTATGATGACAGAAACTAATTAGTTAGCCATGTCAGACAAAAATTTAATTCTAACTAATCTCACCTCAGTCTCCTCATATTCTGATAGCTCATCAATTGCTTCATCTATATCATCTGTTTCGCCTTCTTGAAAATAAGCGTATATATCTTCCAAAACATCTTGATCCATTACTTCATTCAAAAAGTAATCAACATTTATTTTTGTGCCAGAATATACAATTGCTTCAATTTCAGCCAATAATTCATGAAACTCAAGACCTTTAGATTCTGCTAAATCGTCAAGAGCAACCTTGCGGTCAATACCTTGAACAATTGAAACCTTTAGTTTTGATTTGTTTGCAACTGTGCGAACCCGCAGATCTTCGGGACGTTCAATTTCGTTTTCGTCAACATGCTTTTTTATAAGCTCAACAAACTCTTTACCGTATCTTTTTGCTTTTCCAGCACCAACACCCGGCATGTTTTGCAACTCTTCTATCGAAATAGGATAAGTTGTTGCCATAGCTTCTAACGATGGGTTTTGAAAAATAACATAGGGAGGTACATCAAGTTTTTTAGCTAATTTTTTTCTCAAGTCTTTCATCATCGAGAATAGTGCAGGATCTACAGCACCACTGCTACCGCCACCACCAATAACTATATCTTCATCGTCCAAGTCTAATTCCGACTCTGAAGAATCGTCTTTGGTTATCTTAAAAGAAACAGGTTTCTTCAAAAAGTCTTTACCCTTCTTGGTTATTTTAAGAATACCATAGTTGTCGATGTCCTTACTCAGATAATGCTCAATGAGGGCACAACGTATCACCGTGTCCCACGTAATTGCATCTTCGTCTGCCCCTGAGGCAAATTCTTCGAGCTCATTGTGCCCAAACGTTTCAATTTCTGAGGTTTCTTTTCCTGTTAGGAAATTGATCATGTAGTCGGTTTTATGTTTCTCTTTAAGCACTTTTATTGCCTCTAAAACCGTAATTAATAATTCTTTTGCTTCCACTCTTATTTTTGGATTTAAACAGTTATCACATTGTCCACAATTACTCTGATTATAATCTTCTCCGAAATAATGTAAGAGAAATTTTCTTCGGCAGATAGATGTTTCAGCATACGATGCTGTTTCATTGAGTAATTGACGACCTATTTCTTGTTCTGCAACGGGCTTACCCTGCATGAAACGTTCTAATTTTTGTAAATCTTTCTCAGCATAAAAAGTAATACATTTACCCTCGCCTCCATCACGTCCCGAACGGCCAGTCTCTTGATAATAACCCTCCAAACTTTTAGGTATATCATAATGTATAACGTAACGCACATCGGGCTTGTCTATACCCATTCCAAATGCAATGGTTGCCACAATCACATCAGTTTTTTCCATCAAGAAAGCATCTTGATTGGCACTGCGTGTAGCAGGGTCCATTCCCGCATGATAGGGAAGAGCAGGTATGTTGTTGGCTTGTAAAATTTCGGCGAAATCGTTCACCTTTTTTCTACTGAGACAGTAAACTATGCCAGACTTTCCCTTTTGAGAAAGAATGTATCTTATTATGTCGCTATCAACCTTTTCGGTTTTCTTGCGCACTTCATAATAAAGATTGGGACGATTGAATGAAGACTTAAAAACAGCTCCGTCTACCATGCCCAAGTTCTTTTGAATATCATCTTGAACCTTAGGTGTTGCCGTTGCAGTAAGTGCAATTACTGGTTTCACCCCTATTTCTGTAATAATGGCTCTTATTCTTCTGTATTCTGGTCTAAAGTCGTGTCCCCATTCAGAAATACAGTGTGCCTCGTCAACGGCATAAAATGATATAGGTATTTGACGTAAAAAGTCGATATTAGATTGTTTGGTAAGTGATTCGGGTGCAACATACAACAACTTGGTTTTACCATCCGTAATATCTGCTTTCACTTTTTCTATTTCTGATTTGTTGAGCGAAGAGTTTAGAAAATGAGCTATTCCATCTTCGTCACTATGATTTCTAATTGCATCAACCTGATTTTTCATCAGAGCTATTAACGGTGAAATAACAATAGCTGTACCGTCAAGCATTAAGGCAGGTAATTGATAGCATAAAGATTTACCGCCACCTGTTGGCATCAATACAAAAGTATCTTTTTTATTCAGTATGCTTTCTATTACTTCTTCTTGAGTACCTTTAAAAGTATCGAACCCAAAAAACTGCTTTAATTTTTTGTATAACATCTCTTTGTCATTTTCATATTTATGTGGAAATTTGTTTTGCTTTTGATTTGATTGTTCATTATCTGTTGAAATCATGTTCATCTTTAAACTTCCATAGAATTTAATTTTAGACTAAGGTAAGAGATAAAAATTGAATATAAAAAAAAGAGGTTGTTAAAAATTAATTTTTCTTGCTTTCTTATTTGATTTTTCAGACAGCAAACTCTGCAAACTGCTTTTTTTGTGCTTATTTAAATAATGCACATCAGTAGCAGTCTGTAAAGTAGGCTTCGTAAAAATTTGTATTATTAAATATGCGGTTTAATATTGCTATACAATCTTAAGCTACGCGCAAACTTTCTATATTTGATTTCTGTAATTTACCCTCGGCAAATTCACGTGTGATATGTAGTTCGGTCTTCTTCTCGCTTGGCATCGAAAACATAGAATCCATCATAATGGCCTCTACAATAGAACGAAGTCCGCGAGCTCCTAACTTATATTCTAAGGCTTTATCAACAATATACTCATAAACATCCTCGTCGAAAGTAAGCTTTATCTTGTCCATCTCAAAGAGCTTGATGTATTGCTTAGTGATTGAGTTTTTCGGCTCAGTCAAAATGCGCAATAAAGCATCTTTATCCAATGGATTCAAATAGGTAAGTACAGGCAGTCGGCCAATAATTTCTGGAATCAAACCAAAAGATTTTAGATCTAATGGAGTGATATACTTCATCAAATTTTTACGATCGATATGAGCAGAATCTTGACTTGCAGAGTAGCCCACCACTCTTGTGTTGAGACGCTGAGCAATTCGTTTTTCGATACCATCGAAAGCACCACCACAGATAAAAAGAATATTCTTGGTGTCCACCGCAATCATTTTCTGATCGGGATGTTTGCGCCCCCCTTGAGGTGGCACATTTATGATTGACCCTTCAAGCAACTTCAAAAGTCCTTGCTGAACGCCCTCGCCACTCACGTCACGTGTAATGGAAGGATTGTCGCCCTTACGGGCTATTTTATCAATCTCGTCTATAAAAACGATACCTCTCTCAGCAGTAGGCACATCATAATCGGCAGCTTGCAACAGTCGTGTAAGTATGCTTTCAATGTCCTCTCCCACATATCCTGCCTCTGTAAGTACAGTAGCATCAACAATGGTTAGGGGCACATGCAACATTTTTGCTATAGTGCGAGCCAGCAATGTTTTGCCAGTTCCAGTAGACCCAACCATGATAATATTAGATTTTTCAATCTCCACATCATCTTTGGTGTCTTTTTGCAGCAGTCGTTTGTAATGATTGTAAACTGCAACTGACAAATAGCGCTTTGCATCATCTTGACCAATAACATATTGATCTACAAATGACTTTATCTCAATTGGTTTTGGCAGTTTGCTCAAAGTGAAACCAGGAGCAGCTTCTGCTTTTTTCTTCAACGAGTCATCAACGATTCCGTGAGCTTGTTCAACACACATATCGCAAATATGACCTGTTACGCCAGCAATCAAAAGATTTACTTCGCTATCAGCTCTACCACAAAAACTACAATGATTTTTATTAGGATTTTTCTTTGCCATTTTAAATTTTACTCTCGCTTTCCTTATTAATATCTCTTATTTCTTCACAAGTACGTCATCTACCATTCCGTAGTTTTTAGCTTCAGATGCTGTCATCCAGAAGTCTCTATCAGAATCGCGTGCCACCTCTTCGATGGGTTTGCCCGAATGCTTAGATATAATAGCAAATAGTTCTTGCTTCACCTTTGCAATTTCGCGTGCAGTAATTTCAATGTCCGAAGCCTGTCCTTGCACACCACCCAATGGCTGATGAATCATCACACGAGAGTGAGTTAGCGCAAAACGTTTCTTTGGGGTTCCCGACACCAATAGCACAGCTGCCATAGATGCGGCAATACCTGTACAAATAGTAGATACATCGCTCGAAATAAATTGCATTGTATCATACACACCATAGCCAGCATATACCGAGCCTCCTGGTGAGTTTATATATATTGAAATATCTTTGCCAGTATCAGCCGAGTCTAAATAAAGTAGCTGAGCTTGAATTACATTGGCAGTATAATCATCAATTTGTGTTCCAAGAAAAATGATGCGATCCATCATCAGACGTGAAAAAACATCCATCTGCGCCACATTCAATTGACGCTCTTCTATAATAGTAGGCGATATGAAGCTACTGATAACAGAAGGAGATACGGACTTGCTTGTAATTTTGGCATAGCCATCGAGAGCTAAACCATTCATGCCTAAATGTTTTACGGCGTAATTTCTAAAATCTTTTTCCATGTTTATATTCTTAAACCAATTATGTGATTGGTGTTTGTTTTAATATCGTTATTGTTGTCTGCACTCATTTGTAAGCAGAATGTAATTTATTTATTTTGTTTGTATCAACGATAAAAAAGCAGAAAGCTTCTACTCGTTTGAACGTACAAGTAACAAAGTTAAGAATATAATTTATAATTCTACAAATCAACTTTGTAATTGTTCCTAAACTGCAAAAGCTTTCTGCGCTATTATTAGTACCAGAATGGGGGAAAGTTACTCTTTTGACTGAGTTTCGCCTTCTTCTTGGTTTTCGTTCTCTTCTTCTACCTCTTCATGATCGTGGTCGTGATCATGGTCGTGGTCGTGGTCATGGTCATGGTCATGTTCGTGGTCATGTTCTGCTTCTTGATTTTCTGCAGCAGTAAGTTTTGAAAACTCTTCCGATGAAATTTCTATTGGGTCAATAGAAACATTTTCTTTCATCCAAGCAACTATTTTGTTTTCAACTACTCTTGCAAACAGACCTTTCACAGTCTCTTCATTCTCAAGCATTCTTTTCACATAGTCTTGCAACATGTCTGCAGGAAGATTGCTCATTCCGTATTGTGCAAACTGTGATTGAGCTACTTGTGTGGCAAGTTCTTGAACATCCGAAGCTTCTGTTTTAATATCATTGTCGGTAACAATTTTGTCTTTGGCAATTTGATATTTAATGTCGTTCAAAATGTTTGGGAAGTCTTGCTCTATCAACTCGTCAGTTGCCTGCTCGTTGGTCATCTTTAACCATTTTTTCAAGAACTCATCTGGGAACTCTAAAGGTTCCATTTTCTCAACAATCGCTTTTCTGATCTCTTTCATGAAGAAATAGTCAGCATCAGGACCAAATTGGTTGCTTAACGAGTCTTTGATTTTAGCCTTAAAAGATTCCTCGTCAGTTACAACACCTTCGCCCAAAACTTTGTCGAACATCTCTTGGTTCACTTCAGCCTCTTTGAAGCGTGTGATTTCTGATATTGTAAATTTGAAATCAGATTTTACATCTGCTACATCTTCTTTAGGAATGTTCAAGAATGAAGCAATCTCAGCCTCATTGTCATACGCCAATGCAGGGTTAATAATCACCTCGTCGCCTGCATTAGCACCAACGAAACGATTTTTTGTTTCCTCATCATTTTTGATGTACGAAGGCATCAAAATAGCACTTTCAACAACAATACCATCTTCTTTAGGCTCGCCGTTTTCCAATTCTACTGCTTTACCTTTTATAAGGTCTGTTTCTACTGCCGACTCTTCAATCTTTTCGTACGTGCCAAAGTTTTGCTTGTAGCCTTCCATTTGCTTTTCCAACAAATCGTCTTCAAGCGTCACTTTGTATAGTGGGAGCTTATCGTTATTGTCAAACGTTATTTCGAATTCAGGAGTCAAACCTACTTCAAATTCAAAAGTAAACTTCTCATCTTTTTCAAGATCAAGCTCTTTATCTGAGTTCTCAAGAGGTAATGGCTCTCCCAAAATAGGAAGTTTGTTTTCTTGAATATAGTTAGACAAGCTTGAGTTGATCAACTTATTCACCTCTTCGGCCAATACAGATTGACCATAAAGCTTCTTTACCACTCCCATTGGAACTTTCCCAGGGCGGAAGCCAGGTATATTTGCTTTTCTTCTATATTCATTCAACGTTTTATCAACGTTTCCTTGAAAATCGGCTCTTTCCATTTCAATGGAAATAACGCCGTTTACATTATCAGTTTTATTGAGCGATATATTCATCCCAACGATTGTTTATTATGTTAATTATTAAATTCTATATTTATCTTGGAGAAACTTTGACGTTTGAAAATCAAACGATTTGGATTAGTTCCATCTATTTAGTTTGGAAGTGCAAAATTAATTTTATTATTCCAATATCCAAAAATATTATTCATCTATCTTTTAAGACCTTGCAATTTACAACATATTAGATGAATAGTTGTTATGGAATAAGTAGTATTTAATATTTCTCGGAGATGTATTCAATGTTCATCCGTAATATATTGTGATTAACCAATCGGGAAATGTCCTATTAAAAGTATTCATAATAAAAATAAACTGAGTCCCTATTGTTCTCCAATATTGTAAATAATAATATTTTCATGAACATACACTACCCAATTGCGGTTTAAATAAAGCACTCACTAAAAAGCATCAATCCAAGAGTTAAAGTTAAATTAATAGCGTTTACTCACTCAAATGATACTATTGTAGTGCAAGACTAACATAAAATTATTATTTTTGAAGAACAATAGATTTTAATATTCAAAACCAATAAAATAAACCACACTTATTATATTAAATAACATGAAATATAAATGGATTTTATATACACTTGCAACCCTATTGGTTGTTTCGTGCAGTAGCTATAAGCAAACTGAAAGGCAGACGCAAGAGTACACCATAGTAAACATGTCGGGAACTATTATAGAGATGAACAAAGAGCAAGGCTCGAATGCCGAAATGCAGGCATTTGTAGATAAATACAAAGGCACGCTTGATGCTCAAATGAACGAAGTGGTGGGAACTACTTCAGCGTTTATGCAAAAAGGACGTCCCGAGAGTTTGCTCACCAACTTCACATCGGATGTAATGAAGGAATATGGCGACAAGCATATTGAGAATGGCGCTGATGTTGCCATTATGAATGTGAACGGACACAGAGCCACTTTGCCCAAAGGAGACATAACACTTGGCAATTTGTTTGAAGTATATTCTTTTGACAATACAATCTCATTTCTCGAAGTGAAAGGCGCAGACCTGACCAAGATATTTGAAGCCAACGCACGCATTGGTGGTGCAGGCATCTCTTCAAACGCTCACCTTGTGGTGAATGATAGGAAACTAAAGAGTGCTACATTGGATGGTAAGCCTATTGATAATGATAAGATTTACAATGTAGTCACTATCGACTATCTTGCAGATGGTAACGATAGCATGAGTGCATTTAGAGATGCAGTATCTATGCGAGACACGGGCATTACGCTTCGTGATATAATGATAGATTATGTCCGTGAACAAACTGCACACGGAAAAATGATTACATCGCAATTAGATGGAAGAATAACAATTGAATAAATAAAACAACAGTATGAAACAATATATTTTTACCCTTATAGTCCTTCTCGGATTAACTGTTGGTCTACAGGCCCAGAACCTAATATTACTCCACACCAATGACA
>JARICS010000070.1 GCA_029264035.1 Dysgonamonadaceae bacterium
AGAGTAGAGGTTTATATTCTTCCAAATGCTAAGATGATTCAAGACGCTAAGCAGGGTAAATAATAAGGTAAATAATATTTACATTATACATTCAAAGAGTCATTTTACGTATAATCGTAAAATGACTCTTTTCATTTTAATGCTTTTAGTTTTCACTATTGCCATGTTAATAAAGTGTTTTTTTGTAGGTTTGATTTAAGATCAAATAGACTTGGTGTATTTTCACGTAAATTATGAGATTTGCATCCACGACGGTGAAAATCTTTAAAAGAGATGAAACTTACATCTACGACGGGGAAAATGTTCTCCACCTCATTATTTTCTTTTTGTTGCCCTATTATGGGACATTTATGCTATAAAAACCCAGTTTGCAAAATAGAATTTTCATCAAATCTTCTGAATTTTCAATCTCGGGTTTATTTTTCTCTTTTCATGACATTTTTCTCCCAGTTTTGCCTAAAATAAAACTATTCTTACTTTATAAAACATTTCCACGACCGTGGATTCAATTTTCATGACATGAACGTTCAATTGCAGACCGCTGATTTGATTTCCAACTCTTTTATGGATCATTTTCGTGTAAAATGAAATAAATGTGGGTTTGTTTTTTGCAAATTGATAAAAGAGGGGCTACTGTGCTATGTCTAAAGAGTTCCTTTCAAGAATTCCTATACTGCGAACCCAATTATATATATGATACCAAGAAATATAGAGTTAATTATATTTTCTCTATATTTGCATGATATTAAAATTACGCATTTAATAAAACTGTAAAATAATGGCAGAACAACTTATATTTTCCGACGATATAATAAGCAAAGAAGATAAATATATTTCTTTGTTTCCACAGATATATGCATTAATTGAAGGTGAAACAGATCTCATAGCAAATTTAGCAAATGTATCTGCAGCTTTAAAAGAAGCATTTAATTTCTTTTGGGTGGGTTTTTATATTGTTAAAAAGGATCAGTTGGTTTTAGGTCCTTTTCAAGGTCCTATAGCTTGTACAAGAATAGGTTATGGAAAAGGAGTCTGTGGAACTTCATGGAAGGAAAATAGAGCAATTGTAGTAGCTGATGTTGATCAATTTCCTGGACATATTGCCTGTAGCTCATTGTCTCAATCAGAAATTGTTATACCCATAGTGAAGGACAACCAAGTTGTGGCTGTTTTGGATGTTGACAGCGAACATTTGAATCATTTTGATGATATAGATCAAAAATACCTATCAAAAATAGTAGATCAGCTCAAATTTTGATTTTTTTATTTTGGTAAATCAAAAGTTCATTCTATCTTTGCACTTCAATTGTGAAAATAACGTCAGTTGATACTCAATTGCGAAAGTAGCTCAGTTGGTAGAGCATAACCTTGCCCCAAAAGGATAGACAATGAAACCTAACCTTGGCAAGATTCAAATTAAACAAACGAGTTTAATATCCAACAACAACATTTCAATTGCGAAAGTAGCTCAGTTGGTAGAGCATAACCTTGCCAAGGTTAGGGTCGCGAGTTCGAGTCTCGTCTTTCGCTCAATATCATCAAACAATATTATTATATAAATTAAGAGCTGAGACAACTCAGCGTAAATTGTTTGTGCATATATATACAACAGTGGCGCAGGTGGTGAAATTGGTATACACGCTACCTTGAGGTGGTAGTGCCGGAAACGGTGTGTGAGTTCGAGTCTCATCCTGCGCACAATTTGAAGAAGTATTCACATTAAAAGTGGATACTTTTTTTATTTTCAAGACAAAATGATTATTTTTACGTGAATACAAACTTAATCTCACAATGCGTCATGAAAATACTAACCGCAAATGCTATTAGAGCTGTAGATGCTAAAACCATTGAATACAACGAAATCTTCTCACACGAACTGATGGAGATGGCTGCAAGAGCCTTCTTTTACCACTTTGCAAGCAAATACAGTTGTCATACAAACGTAGTAACCCTGTTTTGTGGAACAGGAAACAATGGCGGAGATGGCATTGCAGTAGCCCGTATGTTGCATACGGTTGGCTATTCTGTCAAGCTTTTTATTGTAGAGATAAGCAATAACTACTCTGACGATTGTGCTCTGAATATCGAGAGAGCCGAAAAAGCTGGTGTAGATATCACCACAATTACTTCCGTAGATCAGATTCCCTCACTGGATAATGTAAATGTGATTATCGATGCAATTTTAGGTACAGGACTGTCACGTCCCTTAAATGGATTAGCAAAAGATGTACTTGAAATAATAAATAGAGCGCAAAAAATAGTTGTAAGCTTAGATATTCCCAGTGGACTGTTTATGGATAAACCTACCTCATTGGCTATTAATGCTACCGAAACTGTTACATTTCAGATACCAAAGTTAGCGCTTTTTCATCCACTCAATGATCAGTTTGTTGGTCTATTATCTATTGTGGATATAGGTCTCGACTCAAAAGCTATTACTGAGGCAGATACAGATATGTATTACCTAACCGATGCTTCTATGGCAGACAAATTAGTGCCATTGGCTAAATATTCTCACAAAGGTACACAAGGACATGCTTTAATTATTGGAGGAAGTATTGGCAAGATAGGTTCTATTACTTTGGCTTTGAAGGCTGCATTGAAGAGTGGCTGTGGATTGGTTACAGCTTTAGTTCCCCAATGTGGTGTGAGTGTCATTCAAAGTTCCTTTCCTGAGGCAATGGTTGTGCAAGATAAAAATCAAACTCATCTATCATCTATCTCTTATGATATTAATCCTTCGGCCATAGCAATTGGAATGGGCATGGGGCAACATAATGATACAAAGAAGGCTTTAGGTCTCTTTTTACAAAATACTTCTATTCCAATGGTTATAGATGCTGATGCTCTGAATATTTTGGCTGATAATTATGATTGGATAAGCTACTTGAAACCCAATACTATACTCACTCCACATCCAGGAGAATTATCACGCCTAATTGGAAATTGGGATGATGACTTTCATAAAATAGCATTAACCCGTGAGTTTGCACGTAAATACAATCTGATTGTTGTTATTAAAGGAGCGCACAGTTTAATTATAGATTCCAATAATTTATATGTAAACAGCAGTGGAACACCAGCCTTAGCAACTGCCGGTAGTGGCGATGTATTGTCGGGTATAATAGCGGGACTACTTGCGCAAGGATATGAGGCAATCATCGCAACGCAGTTGGGGATTTATATTCATGGCATGACAGCCAATATTACTTCAGACACAATTAATGCACGCTCTTTTATTGCATCCGATATTATAGACAACATTGGTAAAGTGTATGATAGAATGAATGTTGTGAAGAATACTGATGATTTAGTTTTGTAAGATTGAATATTTATTGTAATTTTGCACCTCAATTAGCTAATTGGCTTACAAAGAAGGCACAGATAGTGGCTCGCCTAAGGCTTATAACGTAAAAGTTATTTATAGTATGTACGTAATAGTAGATATTCAAGGTCAACAATTTAAAGTTCAAAAAGACCAAAAATTATTTGTCCACAGAATCGACGCCAATGAAGGTGATACAGTGGAGTTCGGAAAAGTTTTGCTAATAAGCAACGGTGACGATATCACAATCGGTTCTCCTTTAGTGGATGGAGCAAAAGTAGTTCTCGAAGTGCTTTCGCAAGTAAAAGGAGATAAAGTTCTTATTTTCAAAAAGAAAAGAAGAAAAGGTTATCGTAAGTTGAACGGTCATCGTCAGCAATTTTCACAAGTAATAGTGAAAGATATTATTTCTTAATCAGTAAAAACAGAAGAAAATGGCACATAAAAAAGGAGTCGGAAGTTCAAGGAACGGACGCGAATCGGAAAGTAAACGATTAGGCGTAAAAATATATGGTGGTCAAGTAGCAAAAGCAGGCAACATTCTTGTTCGTCAGCGTGGTACTTCTCATCATCCAGGAGAAAACGTAGGAATGGGAAAAGATCATACTCTATTTGCATTAATTGACGGAGAAGTAGTTTTTCGCAAAAGACGCAACAATAGATCGTTTGTATCAGTTATGCCTTTGGTAGAAGAAGCCGAAGCATAAAACAAACTTCCTCTCAAAGATTAAAGTTGAATGGCGTCATGCGTTATCAACTAAGGAAATTAATAAGAAGCTATCTCATAAATATATGGGTTAGCTTCTTTTTTTATACCTTAACTAAGCTTTTTCATCTTGATTATTTATATAATATCACAAATAAATTGCGAAATAGATATTAGAAAAGCATTTCTTACAATTATTGCAAACCATGTTTCCTTTGTCCTTTTCATTCAATTATCTATTTCTCTATAATCTCTCTCTTCGAAAAATGAGATACAAACGTTTATTTTGCTATCTTTATTCCATTCTTTATTATTAAACACAAAGCAAACAATGACAAATAAAACAGCCCTCATCACGGGAGCTTCAAAAGGATTAGGAAGAGAGTTTGCAAAGATTCATGCTGCAAATGGAGACAACTTGGTGCTTGTTGCCCGTAGCGAAGACCAATTGCTACTGCTTAAAAATGAATTGAAGGCGGAGCGTACAACCATTAGGGTGGAAGTCATAGTGAAAGATTTAAGTCTTCCAGACAGTGCAATAGAAGTTTACAACGAAGTGAAGAAACATAATATTCAAATTGATTACCTCATAAATAATGCAGGAATAGGAGAGTTTGGTTTTTTTGCAGATACACTTTGGGAGAGGAATGCGCAAATGATAGATTTGAATATAAAAGTGCTCACTCACTTGTGTCATCTTTTTATGCCACACATGATGGCTCGCAAGCAAGGCAAGATTATGAATATTTCATCTACAGCTGCTTTTCAGTCTGGACCAATGATGGCTGTTTATTTTGCCTCAAAATCCTATGTGCTGCACCTGTCTGAAGCGTTGAACAATGAGGCCAAAGACAGCGGCGTTAGTGTAACTGCTTTTTGTCCTGGACCTACAGATACTCATTTTATGGATGACTCTAAAATGAAAGAGACAAAAGCGATTAAGAATATGAAGTTGCCTTCATCTCATGTTGTAGCTTTGGCAGGATATAAGGCTATGATGAGTGAAAAGCCTGTGAAGATACACGGTTTTATAAACAATGCAGTTGCGTTTAGCATCCGATTAGTGCCTCGTAAATGGGTAGTTGCCATTACGAGAAGGTTGGGGGCTTAAGTTTATTAGCCAACTTTCCATCACGAATCTTTTAAGCAGATGTTTTTTAAACTTATCTTTGCTTCTCAATAACAATATATAAATAGATCAACAATGATAGATATAAATAAAATTCCTTCTCCATGCTATGTAATGGAGGAGCAACAACTTCGAAATAATTTGCAATTAATTAAATCTGTAAAAGACAAAGCGGGTATAAATATCATACTTGCTTTCAAAGCTTTTGCCTTGTGGAAGTCTTTCCCAATTATCCGCGAATATATAGGTGAGTCAACAGCCAGCTCTATAAACGAAGCTCAGCTTGCCTACGAAGAGATGGGGAGCCTTGCTCACACTTATGCTCCATCATACTCAGATGAAGATTTTCCTCTCTTTCTGAAGTACAGTAGCCATATTACATTCAACTCATTGTCGCAATTTGAACGTTTTTACCCACAAGTACTCAAATCGGGTAATGACATTAAATGCGGTTTGCGTATCAATCCTGAGTTTTCTGTAGTAGACACAGATTTATACAACCCCAGCACACCAGGCTCGCGATTAGGGGTTACACATGGGCTTATTGGTGATAAACTACCTGAAGTAATTTCAGGTTTGCATTTGCACAACTTGTGTGAGAATAACTCATACGACTTAGAGAAAACGCTGCAAGTGGTTGAAGAAAAATTTGGCCATTTGCTTAGCAGTATAGAATGGCTCAACTTGGGAGGCGGACATCTCATGACCGATAAAAATTACAATACAGAACATCTTATCTCGCTATTGCATGCATTGAAAGAGCGTTATCCAAATTTAGATATTATCATGGAGCCTGGTAGTGCATTTGCATGGCAAACTGGTGTGCTGATTGCTACTGTTAACGACATTGTGGAAAACAATAATGTGAAAACTGCTATGCTCAATGTTTCATTTGCATGCCACATGCCCGACTGTTTGGAAATGCCATACAAACCGCGTATTCGTGGTGCTCATCAAGAGCCAGTGGAGGGTAAACCAACTTATCGAATGGGTGGCAGCAGTTGTTTAAGTGGTGATTTTATTGGCGATTGGTCTTTCGATGAACCATTGGAAGTGGGAGATAAGATTGTATTTGAAGATATGATTCATTATACAATCGTAAAGACCACCATGTTTAACGGTGTATCGCATCCATCGTTGGGGCTTTGGACATTGGATAACGAATTTGTAATTTATCGTAGCTTCGATTATGATGATTATAAGCACAGGATGAGTTAATAGACCAATAACTAAATATACAGCTTTAGAGATTAAACAATATAGACTATCAACTGTTAATATAGCATCAGTGAAATTATTTCATATAAATAGTTTCTATTATTAATCATTAAAAAAAATAATTTTATGGACGGAAGTATAGGTTGGTTATGGTTTATTATAATCGGG
Organism: Dysgonamonadaceae bacterium; assembly: GCA_029264035.1. Taxonomy (GTDB): domain Bacteria; phylum Bacteroidota; class Bacteroidia; order Bacteroidales; family Dysgonomonadaceae; genus UBA2632. The sequence goes on from JARICS010000070.1 coordinate 6,547, forward strand.
ATATTAGCTGGTTTTGTTGCTGGTAGATTGATGAGAGGTGGAGGCTTTGGCTTAGTTGTAAACCTTGTTGTGGGAGTAATCGGAGCCGTACTTGGCGGATGGGTTTTTGGTCTTTTAGGTATTTCAGCTGGTGGTATTATTGGAAGCCTTGTAACTGCAACTGTAGGAGCCATCATCTTACTATGGATTATCTCCTTGTTTCAACGTTCCTAAATTAAGATATTTAAAAAACAAAATATTCAATATAAGTCGATGTCTTCGGTAAAAACGAACATCGACTTTTATTATATCAAATAGATGAACAAACAAAAGATTGCTAAAAAGCAGGTAGGCATATTTTCAGGATCGTTCAATCCCATCCATATAGGGCATGTAATACTGGCCAACTACCTAACTGAGTTTACATATATAGATGAAGTTTGGTTTGTGATTACACCTCACAACCCACTCAAACAGATCAATGGGCTGGCAGATGAAAACTCGCGATTACAGATGTGTCAAATAGCTTTGCAAGGAATGGAGAAACTGAGAGTTTCTGATATAGAGTTTTCGATGCCTAAACCCTCATATACTATCAATACACTTGATAGACTGAGAAAAGATTATCCCAATTTAGATTTCAGTTTAATAATAGGCGCTGATAATTGGAGCAAGTTTCACTTGTGGAGAGATTATGAAAAAATTAGAATCGAAAATAAAATTCTAATTTATCCACGATTGGGCGAGGAGCTTACAATAGACATACAATTCAGAGATAACGTTCAGGTTTGCAATGCCCCTATCATAGAAATATCTTCTACTTTTGCACGCTCAAGTATTCGTGATGGTAAAAACATATCAGCATTTCTGCCCAATGGTGTTTATGAGTATATTTCAACTCATAAACTGTATAGGTAGATGTTTTATTCTAAGTCATATTCAATCTTGTCAAGCAGTGCAGGTATAATCTTAAGGTCTACACCAGCTTGCTGAAGCTCCTTGTAATCTCCTTTTAGAAGAGCCTTGAATGTCTTTATATTTTTGATTTTCCTTATCGATTCAGAATAATAATTCATTGCCTCTTTCATATTTCCCAAAGCAAGTTCTACGTGTCCTGCATTTAATAAATCATGTGAGTTGGAGTTAGCTTCATCTTCTATTATCTTTAAATAATATCTTTGCGATATATCAAACTTGTGTGATAAGAATGCACACCAGGCTATTGAACGCCATACTCGCTTATTGGTATCATCAATCCACTCAACCTTAAAGTAATTCTTCAGTGCCTCTTCATATTCTATCAACTCTAAATAGCAATGTCCAATGTTGAGTTGAACATTTAAATCTTCGGGGTGAAGCTTCTCCAATTTTTTATAATACTGTAGTGCCTCTTCAGGTTGTTTCAGTAGTCTATAGCATTGCGCTATGCGTCTCAAAATCCAAGTATTGTTAGACTCTATAAGCTCTGCATGCAAGTAGGCTTTTAGTGCTTCATCTATATTTGCTAGTTGTTGTTTACAATAGCCAATTTTTTGCCATACTTCAGAGTTGGCTGTATCTAATTCCGAAAGCATTTCGTAAGCTTTTAATGACTCTGGAAGATGATTCTTTTCGAAATAATAAAGCGCTATTTTCTCCAGATTCTTTGGAAGAGTAATAATGGAAGAGATAGCCTCAATTTCATGGAAGTTGAGTGGGAATGCAAATATGTCTGTAAAATCATTTTTGCGAGGGTGTATTTTATAGAATCTATATAAATCTTGAACATATTGTTTACAAACAGCCTCTTCTTCTTGGTAGGGATTGATGGCAAACTCTTCATTGCGCATGTTTTTCAACTCTTCGCTCTCAGCTCCAAGTTGAGAACTCATCATCTTGCGATACTCTTCAGGCATCATCATTATGCTGAAGCAAAATGAATATTTATCCGAGTTGCAGATGAATGTTGCATTCGTAATTGAGTTTATAACACCTATGTTCTCAACGTTTTCAGAGATGAAGTTTTGCAGCTCGGATTGCTGCAAACTAAAAGGAAGAAACCAATTGCTCATTTCATTGAAAAATGGGTAAGACTTTAAATTTGAAAAAGTTGAGTGAAACACATCTGCTCCTTGAAGTTGCAAATTTGAAAACTCCTCTAGTTTATCAGTAATACCAGCATCGTCAAGAATCTTTTGCCATTCAGGGTTTTTATCGTCCATACCTGTTTCGCCCATCCACTCGTCCATCTTTATTTTCTTTCCAATAATAGGACTCAGCTTCATCATCTCGGGTAGAATCTCTTCTGTTAGCTTCTTAGTAATTTTCTCTGTTTCGCGCGATTGAATGAATTCGATAATGGCTATCAAAAGTCTTCTTCTAAAATAACTCTCATCTGACAAAAGAGATAGTCTACTATTGAGCTCTGGATATAGATGCCATCTGCTATGGTATTGTTGAAGAATGGGTGTGAGCGAAATAATGGCACGCATAGAAACATGCATATTTTCGTGCGAGCAGCATTCTAATAGAAATAATATCTTTTTTACATCAAAACGCTGCATTATATTCAACATTAGGGCAGAGATAAACATGCTCTTATCGTCAACATGAATATTCTCGTCAAATAGAAAATTGCTGTAAGCTTTTATATCATCAATATTTGCACGAGGTGCAGAGAATATGGAGTAAAACATTTCGCTAACAATGCGTTCATGTTCTTGCTCATTGCTTTTTGTTCTATTTTTTTTCTCTTCTCCTTCTTCAAAGAGTGAAAGGAGCGAACGAGTGTCTTCTTTTTTCTTAATCTCTTCGCTGAATTCATCTAACGATAGGGGAGAGCGAACTGAAGAAACTCTTATTTTCTCAAAAAACAGTTCAGAACTTTCGCTTATCATTGCTGTTTCGGCAGCATCAATAGTCAACTTAAAGGTGTCGCGAATTAGTTTATTATATATTTTTTCTTGTTCGGGGTCATTACTACCTTCTATTAGGTAGTGCAACATATATTTATAGTTGTTCTTAAGCTCGTTTAGTTTATCAGTAATTTTCCAATTATGCAGTTCTTCAGCAATGCTTCCAATAGAATCGAAAGCACTTTTAAGCTCTTTTTTCTCGATTAGCTGATTGGTCCTTTGTATGAAGTCTTTTATTTGGGTACTATTCATTTTGATTAAAAGATTTTTTTGCGAATTATAAGTGTTGATGGTAGGGAATGGCTCCATGTAATAGCCGAGCTTATTAATTTAGACCATCCTTCAAAACCAATGACAACAAGATCGAGTCCTTTTATGAAATCATATTCAATTTTCTTACAGTTATCCCACATTACCACTCGCTCATCATTGTTTTTTTGCATTATTTGGAATGCTTTTTTTAGTTCCGGAACAGATTCAACTACTCCTATTGCATCCCACAAAGTAATTTTGGCTATTGTTTTGTCAGCTAAACGTTTTATATAATCAAATATATGGATATCATTTTTATCTAGAATAGGTATAAATATCTGGTCTATTGTTTCAAGATTGTTATCTATAAAAATGCCTGTCGTTTTATCGTTGCGTTCTAGTAAAGATGAAACTCCTTTGTAAGATAATGTGTCAAGTGTCGAATCCGTTTTTTCAGGTGTCCCTTGATAGGATTTAAATTTTTGATAAGAGCCCCACAGTTGTGGTGTGAAAACCGTTTTTCCTATTCCAATTAAAACTAAGTTGCAGTTTAAATCTTCTGATGTTTTTAAGATTTCACTAACAAAATCTTCTGATGGTTTTACGAATGTTCGCACCATAGCAGTACTTTTCTTGCATTCATTTATTATACCATCGAAGAGAGAAGTCTTGTATTCTTCAATATTCTCTATTTTATTGTATTCTTCTTTCTCAATTAAATGCAATGATGCTATTTGCTCATTTTTTATTTTTGAATTCATAAAATGGCTTGCAATTTTACAAAGTGCAGTCCCTGTTTCTTGTTTTGAGAAACAAATGAGAATATTTAGAGGAATATCAGATTCCTCTTCTATGATTGTCTTTTTAAGAAACTTATCTATTAATGCCATAAGAAATTATGATTAATAATTATTGTAGTAACTCTCCATCCAACATGGAATCTTTGTATCCTAAGAAATAAAGAATACCATCAATGCCTACACTTGAAAGTGATTGTTTTGCATTTTCAATAACTTTTGGTTTTGCGTGAAATGCTATTCCCAATCCAGCTGTTTCCAACATTAATAGATCATTGGCTCCGTCTCCCACAGCAACTGTTTGTCTTATATCTACTTTTTCTACTTGTGCTATCAGTTTTAAAAGTTCAGCTTTTCTTTTTGCATCTACAATATCGCCAATGTAGTTTCCTGTAAGCTTTCCATCTTTCACTTCTAGCTCATTGGCATACATATAATCTAGTTGGTATCTCTCTTTTAGATAATTACCAAAATAAGTAAACCCTCCAGATAAAATTGCAATTTTGAAACCAACTTTCTTCAACACAGCTATCAATCTGTCTAAACCTTCAGTTATAGGTAGGTTTTCTACAATCTCCTGCATTACTGAAACGTCAAGCCCTTTTAAAAGTTTAACGCGTTGAATGAAACTTTCCGAAAAGTCTATTTTGCCTTGCATTGCCAACTCTGTAATTTCTTTTACTTGTTCGCCAACGCCAGCTTTCATAGCCAGTTCATCTATCACTTCTGTTTGGATGAGTGTAGAATCCATGTCAAAACATATAACTCTTCGCATTCTGCGATACATGCTCTCTTCTTGAAACGAAATATCAAAATTGAGCTCAGATGATAATTGAAGGAATGCCTTTTGCATTCCACTTTTATCCACAGGAGTGCCTCTAACAGACAATTCTACACAAGCTTTTCTAGAACGTTGCGACTCATCAAGAGGAATGCGCCCCGTGAGGCGATTAATATTATCGATATTCAATCCTTGGTCGGTTATAATTTGTGATACTGCTGCAATTTGCTTTGCAGTTAAAACACGTCCAAGCAGGGTGATGATAAATCTATTCTTTCCCTGCATTTTCACCCAATTGCTATACCGTTCATTGCTTATTGGAGTGAATCGTATTGTTGTATCTAGCTCATACGCTTTAAATAACAGGTCTTTCAGAATATCGCCTCCTACATTTTGTTTTGTTTTAAACAAAATACCCAAAGATAAGTTGCGGTGTATGTCTGCCTGACCAATATCAAGTATATCGGCATCGTGTTTGGCAAGAACTTGTGTAAGTGCAGCAGTTACGCCAGGTTTGTCTTCACCATTTATAGTTACGAGAATTATTTCTGAGTTTGTCATTTTTCTTTGTTATATGATAGCCATTGAAACCTGTGTGTATATGTCTTCAATGTCTTCTCGCTCTATTCTATCAAAGTCTTCTTTGCGTGGAGTTATAAACATTCCGGCCATATCTAATGCACCTGGACTCACAAGCAGTTGATCTTTGCCTTGTGCTGAATATTGCCATGGGCGATGCAGTTTTCTAGGGAATACATGAATTACATACATTCCGTTTTCCATAAACGAAATAATATTCATCATGGGTTCATCTTCTTCAGGTTGATGCGTCTTCAAGTAGTTGAAAACATCGTAAAATTGCTCTTCGGCTTCTACTTTTGTTTCGCATTCAATTCTAAGACAAGATCGAAGAGAGTTTTCGTTACTCAAAAGAACTTTGCTCTTCAGTCCAGCTTGAAAATGAAAATGATCGGGGGCTGAGGCTCCACACTTTGGGCCATTGTAAAACACAATGTAATCTGGCAACAGTTCGGTTAGTGATAGCATATCAACTATTTTTTTGCCTATCAACTGAGGCACATGAGTGTGCAAAGGTATGGTCAAATGATTTTGCAAGATGGGAAAAGGGTTACACAAAATCATGTATTTATCTAAGAACGATATCCCTTTCTGTACATCAGGTCTGTTTTCGGCACATAAAAAGCATTTACGCTCTTCAATGCTTTTTTTATCTATCTTGGCCGATGCTGAAATGAGACGAGATGGATTGTATTGCAAAATCACCTCTACATCACTTCCCCAATTGATTGACCTTTCTACGATATTACTCATTTGCTTGCAATTGTCGTCAAGCAATTTCCACTCTTCTCGTTGTGTTGAAAAGAGTTCTTTTATTTCTTTCTGAAGATTCATTTTTTGCATTTTTCTTATTAACAAAGGTATGAATAATTTCTTTTATTGCACCGAAATCGAGTAAAAAAGACAGTTTATGTAACATTTAGCTGAATTTCAGATGCTTTTGTCTGTTTTATGCTATTATTTTCATATTTTTGTACCCGGTAACTCAAAGTTAACTAAGGCAGTTAGGCAAAAGAGATATCGATTAAAACATAAAAGATGAAAATCAAACTTTTGTTATTACTTATATTTGTTTTTTCTATCACTATTTCTTGTAATCAATTTGAAAAGAAAAAAGATAAGCAAACTGAGACTGTTAATAGCAATTTTACAGATGAGGAAGACTTTAATACTTTCTTGCAAAACTTCAGCAAAAAACCAACATTTCAACGCCAACGTGTTTTGTTTCCATTGGATGCGACTCTACTAGACCCGTCTGAATATAGTATGCAAACAGTGAGTGAGGAGATAAAATATAATGAGTGGCTATTACTCGACTTTTCGTATGATAGTACTTATGCTATCCGACAGATGGATAGGTATGAACAACTCATACGTGTGTATGAAGACTCTACAATAATAGAGCACAGAGGTATTGATAATGGCATATATGCCAATTATTATTTTTTGAAGATAGATGGCAAGTGGTACCTGAAGTCTTTTACAGATACCTCATATTAGAGTTTAGCTTTTAAACTAAAGCTGTTTTAGTAAAGCTCAAAGGCATTAGGCTACTCATGCTTTCTGCAACGTATACTTCATCTTTTTTGTTGTATAACAATATCTTCACTGACGAATTGTAACGACTCTCTACCTCAAGAAGTACTTGGCGGCAGCTGCCACAAGGTGAAATGAGATCATTTGTAAACTCTCCATTATAAAAAGCAGCTACAGCCAGAGCTTCAATTTTTTGATCGGGATATTGAGCATTGGCATAAAAAACAGCTGTACGTTCAGCACACAATCCTGAGGGGTATGCAGCATTCTCTTGATTGTTGCCAGTTATTATTTTCCCATTTTCTAAAAGGAGTGCTGCACCAACATGAAAATGAGAATAAGGGGCATATGCATTGGAAGTAGCAAGTTTTGCAGCATCAATTAGCTTTTTTTCTATCTCTGTGCATTCTTCGTAACTATAAACGGTTATCTTTGTAGTTAAATTAATTTCTTTCATAAAGACTATTTTATTATTTTAGATAGTTCAAAAATACACATTTTTAGAATGGCTTTCACACTAAATAGATATAAATCACTTTTAAAGCTGCTGTTTGTACTATTATTTGCGTTTACATGCACTTTTCAGGCAGTTTCTCAAAAAAGATATAAGCTATACGAAGACTATATAGATAAATATAGCCCCATAGCAGTTAGTCATATGCAGAAACATAAAATACCAGCATCCATAACATTGGCTCAAGGCTTATTGGAATCGGGTGCGGGGCAGAGTCAACTTACAAAAAAGTCAAATAATCATTTTGGTATTAAGTGTCATCGCGACTGGAAGGGTGGACGAGTATTTGCTAAAGATGATACTCCAAATGATTGTTTTAGACAATACCGTAGAGCTGAGGAATCTTTTGAAGATCACTCTCAGTTTTTGGTGCAAGGTGCAAGGTATCGACCTCTATTTACACTCTCTCCAACCGATTATAAAGGATGGGCTCGAGGATTGCAAAAATCGGGATATGCTACTGATAAAGCTTATGCAAACAAACTAATAAAACTGATTGAAGACTATGAACTTTATCGATTTGATAAAAAAAATTATAGAGGGTCAAGTATTCAAGAAGCTTCAGCTCCTCAAAATTGGTCGCATCAGCCTTTCAAAACACATGGGCTAGTCTATGTGTTGGCAATACAAGGAGATACATACGAAAGTATAGCGGCCGAATTTAACTTCAAAACCGAAGACTTGTTGAAATACAACGAAGTACCAAAAGGTTTTCCTTTGAATGCCAAAGATATTGTCTATTTTCAAAAAAAGAAATCGCGAGCCGACAAACCTTACTTTGAACATATTGTTCAAATAGGTGAGTCAATGCACGGTATCTCTCAGAAATATGGCATGAAGGTGAAGAACCTATATAAAATGAATAAAAAAGATTACGAATACGTGCCCGAAGAAGGCGACGTGTTAAAACTAAGATAAACAATGGAATATAACACACAACTAACAAAACTTATTTTGCCAGAATATGGCCGGAATGTTCACAACATGGTAAACTATTGTCTTGAAATTGAAGACAAAGAGGATCGCACAAGATGTGCTTATTCACTCATAGATATAATGGGAAATATGTTCCCTCATTTGCGCAATGTAAATGATTTTAAACATATTCTATGGGATCATCTGGCCATAATGGCTGATTTTAAATTGGATATTGATTATCCATACGAGATAATCAAAAAAGAAGAGCTTATAGCTCATCCACAAAAAATTGAATATAGCAGACCAACCATGAAATACAGACACTATGGGAAAACCCTTGAGCGAATGATTGCTTGTGCTGTAGAAATGCCTGAAGGCGAAGAGAAAGATCAGCTGATAAGCTTGCTTATAAGCCAAATGAAAAAATCGTATACACAATGGAATAGAGAAATAGATGATGCAGCTATCTTGGAAGACTTATATGAGCTTTCTGATGGGAAAATTAAACTAAATCCTGAAACATACGTGATACCTGCTTTTAAGTCGCAACCCAACATTTCAAGACATCGCACAAAATCTATAAAAAACCAAAGAAGAAGATAAGATGATAGAGGAAAAGAACCTTATTGAAATAGGAAAATTATTGAAGCCTCATGGTGTGAAAGGCGAGGTTACTGTTCTTTTCAATAAACCTGAGTTTGCAGATATTGACACCAAGTTTTATTTTCTTTTTCTGGATGGCATGTATGTTCCTTTCTTTATAGAGGAGTTTATGTTTAACTCTGATGTCACTGCACGCATCAAGTTTCAGAACTTCAATTCAATAGAGCAAGCTTCTACTTTTGCAAACACTGCCATCTTTGTTCCAAGCGAATTTGTTGAAGCCTTGGAGCCAGCAGAAAAAGTATTTGATTCTGAGTGGGATCAATTCATTGGTTTCACAATAATAGATGAGTCTTCATCTACTATTGGAGTGATAAGTGGAGTGGACAGTGCTACAATGAATGTTCTTTTTATTGTGGTGAAAGATGACGAAGAGATATTGATTCCTGCTACGGAAGACTTTATTGTGAAGATAGATAGTAATGAAAAGTGTCTTTATATGAAACTACCCGAAGGCTTGTTGGACACTTCTTTTGAAGAGTAAATCAAAAATTTTTCGAATGAAGCTTTCTCTCTTTAGGTAAGAAGCCTCTTATAAATCTCCTTTCGGCTACCTCCGGAACCTACTTTGCAAAAGTAAAGCTGCTTTCGTACACCTCCGGAACCTACTTTTCAAAAGTAAAGTCGCTTTCGTACACCTCCGATACCTACTTTTCAAAAGTAAAGTCGCTTTCGTACATCTCTGAAATCTACTTTGCAAAAGTAAAGTTACTTTCGTACACCTCCGGAACCCACCCAACACATAGTAAGTTCAGTCCATAAATCTTATTGTTGTATTAACTTCGACAGTGGCATATAAATTATTGCATTAACTTGTAGCTTTCTGTCTAGCCTTGATGTAATCACAAAAGTCATTGTTTTTTTTATTATCTTTGCATGATTAATGCAGTTAAATATATGGAGAAAAAGAAAAAGCAAATTGCCATTTTAGGTTCCACAGGTTCCATCGGTACTCAAGCACTAGATGTGATAGCTCAACACCCTAATAAATTTGAGGTGTACGCCCTAACGGCCAACAATAATATCAATTTGCTTATAGAACAGGCAATAAAGTTTAAGCCCGAAGTTGTAGTTATTGCAAACGACAAAAACTATTTAGTTTTGAAGGATGCTCTGCAGGATTATCCTATAAAAGTGTGGGCAGGAATAGATGCTATTTCAGATGTAGTGCAAAGCGATCACATAGACGTAGTATTGGCAGCCATGGTTGGATTCTCTGGACTTAAATCTACAATAAGTGCACTCAAATCGGGCAAAACTGTGGCACTGGCCAACAAAGAAACCTTGGTTGTAGCTGGCGAACAGATGATTGATTTAGCACTAAAAAATGGAGCTCCCATTTTGCCAGTAGATTCTGAGCATTCAGCTATTTTTCAATGTCTGAATGGTGAGGGAGTAAACAAAATAAATAAAATATGGCTAACTGCTTCGGGTGGTCCATTCCGTAATTTCTCTATACAACAATTGCAGCGTGTATGCAAAGAGCAAGCACTCAATCATCCCAGTTGGAGTATGGGGGCAAAAGTCACCATTGACTCTTCAACCCTTATGAACAAAGGTCTTGAGATGATAGAGGCCAAATGGTTGTTCGATGTAGACCCTTCTCAAATTGAGGTGGTGGTACATCCGCAGTCTATAGTTCACTCTATGGTAGAGTTTGAAGACACCTCGGTGATAGCACAAATGGGAGTGCCCGATATGCGTATCCCCATTCAGTATGCATTTACATATCCCTATAGGTTGAAATCGAATTTTAAGACAGTCAACTTCTTCCAACTATCCAATCTTACCTTTGAAGAGCCAGACCTAAAAGTTTTCAGAAATCTCTCTTTTGCTTACGATGCAATAAATAAAGGAGGTAATATGCCATGCATACTCAATGCTGCAAACGAAATTGCAGTAGAAAGCTTTTTGCAAGATAAAATTTCATATCTTGGCATGAGCGATGTTTTAGAGCAAACAATGCAGAAAGTATCGTTTATACAAAAGCCTTCACTCGACGATTATTTTGAGACTGACATGGAAGCGCGCAAAATAGCAGCAGATATAATAAACAAACTATAAACAAGAAAATCTCAACTTTTTCAAATAATAAGTTACACAAACAATGGAAACATTTTTAATAAAAGCAATACAACTCATCTTGAGTTTGTCCATACTCGTTATAGTGCACGAATACGGGCATTATTTATTCTCAAGATTATTCAATATAAGAGTTGAGAAATTCTATATGTTTTTCAATCCCTCTTTTTCAATTATACGTGCTAAGAAGATAAATGGCAAATGGAGAGTAAAACTATTCTCTAAAAATACGCCTGACTTAATCCCAAAGACAGGCGAAAATAAAATAGAACAATTACCCACAAGTAAATTGCCTAGCGAAGATTGGAACAAGCATGCAGACTCCACAGAGTGGGGTGTAGGTTGGGTTCCACTGGGAGGCTATTGCAAAATATCTGGAATGATTGATGAGTCTATGGACAAAGAGCAAATGAAACTGCCCCCACAACCATGGGAGTTTCGCTCTAAGCCAGCATGGCAAAGATTGCTAGTAATGACAGGTGGCGTTATGTTCAATCTGATTCTTGCTTTTTTTATCTATTCTATGATTATATTTACGTGGGGAGACAGCTATGTTCCTCTCAAAGATGTGAGTATGGGTATGGAGTATAGCCAAACGGCCAAAGATGTAGGCTTTCAAGATGGAGACATCATATTATATGCCGATGGAAAAGAGGTGATAGACCGATTTGATTTGGTTGACAACTTTGCTAGTCAAGTAGTAGAAGCAGATATCGTAACTGTTTTACGTGATGGAAAAGAGGTGGAAATAGCAATGCCAGACAAATTTGTGCAAAAACTGATGGAAGAGAAACAGGGTTTTGCAGGCTATCGTGTACCAACAGTGGTTCAAGATGTAGATAAAGGGGGCTCGGCCGAGACAAGCGGACTTGTTGCTGGAGATAGTTTAGTGGCTATTAATGGCGTAATTGTACCAACATTTATAGAATTTAGAACCGAGTTAGAAAAGTATAAGAACGATCAGATACCAATGGATTTCTATCGCGACGGTATTTTAAATACACTTCCTATTAAGGTTAGTGAAACGGGTACAATAGGGATTGCTGTAAAAAACGCCATACCTACTGCCCGCGATGAATATTCATTTTTTGCATCTTTCCCGCAAGGAGTCAAATTTGGATGGCGTACACTTAAAGGGTATATTGTTCAGTTCAAATATGTATTCACACCCGAAGGGGCATCTTCTCTAGGAGGATTTGGGGCTATTGGCAACTTCTTTCCTCCAATATGGGACTGGTATGCTTTCTGGAAAATGACTGCATTCTTATCTGTCATTTTAGCATTTATGAATATACTGCCCATACCTGCACTTGACGGTGGACATGTTATGTTCTTATTGTATGAAGTGGTGAGTCGCCGAAAGCCCAACGAAAGATTTATGGAATATGCTCAGATTGTTGGAATGATCTTCTTGTTCGGGCTACTCATCTATGTGAATGGAAACGATTTGTTTAAAGCTATCTTTAGATAAGCTTCATAGAAACTTTTAATTTTATGCAAGTATCAAGATTAATTAAGAACAATGAAGGGAAGACAGCTTTCTCATTCGAGTTGCTACCTCCTCTAAAAGGAAACAGCATTCAACAAGTTTTTAATGTTATTGATCGTCTTAGAGAGTTCGAACCTAAATATATTAATATAACTACGCATCATAGCGAGAATGTATTTGAAGAGGGCAAAGATGGTAATCTGATAAAGCGCAATATTCGCAAACGCCCAGGATCTGTAGCTATTGCAGCTGCCATACAAAACAGATATGGCATAACTGCCGTTCCTCATATGATAAGTAAAGGCTTTGCTAAAGAGGAGACCGAGTATGCATTGCTGGATCTCTCTTTCCTTGGTGTTCACGACTTGTTGTTGCTTAGAGGCGACACTTCAAAACTAGACGAGGAACAACTGGCCATGGATAGTCATGACCATGCAACGGGTTTGCAAACACAGGTAAACAACTTCAACAAAGGTATTGCATTTGATGGAACACCTTTTGCTGCTCCAGAATATCCTTTTTCTTATGGAATGGCTTGCTATCCGGAGTTGCATGCAGAATCGCCCGACATGGAGTCAGAGCTTTTTTATTTAAAAAAGAAAGTTGAGAACGGAGCAGAATACTTGGTTACACAAATGTTTTTTGATAACGAAAAGTACTTTAACTTTGTTGAGCTGTGCAGAAAAGAGGGAATAACTGTACCAATAATACCAGGTATAAAGCCTATTCACCTCAAAAATCAACTATCAATACTTCCAAAGATTTTCAAATCAAACATTCCGGAGGCTTTGGCCAAAGAGTTGCAAAATTGTAGTAATGATGACGATGCTAAACAAGTAGGTGCTGCATGGTGTATTGAGCAATGCAAAGAATTGGTAACTCATAAAGTACCAAGTATCCATTTTTACACATACATGGCTTCCGAAATTGTATATAAAGTGGCAAGTGAAATCTATTAATTTAATTGATTAATTAATGGGGAGTTTTCATCGCTTCATAAAAAAACTGTAATCTTATGTATTTTAGAGACATAATTGGACTAACCGATATAAAGAAACATCTTATTGAATCAGTTCAAAAAGGCTATGTACCTCATGCTCGTATGATTTATGGAGCTGAGGGAATAGGTAAATTGCCTTTGGCTATTGCTTATTCTCGCTATCTCAATTGTCTCAATCCTCACGACACTGATTCTTGTGGTGAGTGCAGTTCGTGCTCTAAATACGATAAGTTGGCTCACCCCGACCTGCACTTTGCGTTTCCGATGGTTCAGAAAAGAGCTGAGAAGTTAATGGTGTGCGACAATTATTTACCCCAATGGAGAGCTTTCTTAACCGAGAAGACCTATTTCAATTTAGGACAGTGGCTTCAATTTATCAATGCTAAGAATGCTCAAGGCATGATATATGCTCAAGAGAGCGAAGAGATTATCAGAAAGTTAAACTTGAAGGTTTACGAAGCCAAATACAAAATAATGATCGTGTGGCTTCCCGAAAAGATGAATATTGAATGTGACAACAAACTCTTGAAAATGATTGAAGAGCCACCAGCTCACACCATTTTCTTATTAGTTTCTGAAGATTTAGACAAAGTTATACCCACCATCAAATCCCGTTGTCAACCCATCTATATCAAGCCTATTGAACATAGTGCTATGATTACCGCCATTCAGCACAATTACAACCTTACGGCTAGCGATAGCCATTCTGTAGCTCATATTGCCAATGGAAGTTTCTCAAAAGCTATTGAATTAATTGAATCGTCTGATGATTCTCAAATGCTTCTCAATCTTTTCAGTAAGATGATGGGTGCTGCGTATTCAAAGAATATAAAGCTGATAAAAGAAGTTGCTGATGTGTTATCTAAAACTGGCAGGGAGGTTCAGAAAAGTTTTCTCATCTTCACACTACGCATGTTTAGAGAATACTTTGTAAAGAACTTCAATGTGCCCGAACTAGTATATCTTAATAGAGCCGAACAACAACTGGGACAGCAATATTCAGGTACTATAAACGAGACTAATATAGAAGTTTTGGTTGATGAGTTCTCTTTAGGACACAGACAAATAGAACAAAATGGAAATGCTAAAATCATTTTTTTAGATTTATGTTTGAAGTTAACTATGCTAATAAAAAAATAAATTGTTATATTGCAGTGGATTTAAACAATAAAAAGCAAAAAACCTGTTTATCAATGTTTTTATTGAAGGCGGGTTTACTATATATATATAATGGAATACGAAATAGATAAAGAATCACTAGGAGCATTTAATGCTGAGAGTGTCTTAATAAATAAAGCAAACAGAGAGCGCTTAAAATGCCGTAGTTTTAATGCAAAACTTCATACATACAATTGGCTTGAAGACTATCCCGAAATGCAGGATTTAACCAATTTAGTAGAAGTTCAGTTTAAAAACACACGCAAGTGCTTTTATGTAAATAGCAACAATATAGAGCTTACTCAAGGCGATATGGTTGCAGTTGAGGCTTTACCAGGCCACGATATAGGCACAGTAACACTTACAGGAAAATTGGTGTTGTTGCAAATGAAGAAAAATCATTTTCGTCCCGACGAAAATGGACTACGACGTATTTACAGAATTGCTCGTGAGGGTGATTTAGAGAAATACAATTTGGCTAAATCTCGCGAAGAGATTACAATGATCCGTTCTAGAGAAATAGCCCAAGATCTTGGATTAGACATGAAGATTGGTGATGTAGAATATCAAGGAGACGGCAACAAGGCCATCTTTTATTACATTGCCGATGAGCGTGTCGATTTTAGAGAACTCATAAAGATCCTTGCTAGTGAGTTTAGAGTGAAAGTAGAGATGAAACAGATTGGTGCAAGACAAGAGGCTGGCCGTATAGGTGGTATTGGTCCTTGTGGGCGTCAATTGTGTTGTAGTGGATGGCTCACAAACTTTGTTTCTGTGTCAACATCTGCCGCTCGTATTCAAGAACTATCCATCAATCCACAGAAATTAGCAGGACAATGTGCTAAGCTAAAGTGTTGTCTCAACTATGAGGTCGATTCTTATATTGAAGCTCAAAAGAAGCTTCCTTCTCGCGAGGTTCCTTTAGAAAGCAAAGACGGATTTTACTATCACTTCAAAACAGACATCTTTTCTGGAATGATGACCTATTCTATGGGTCGAAACTCATTGTCCAATTTAGTGACAATACACAAAGATAGGGTCTTTGAAATAATCAATTTGAATAGAAAAGGCATAAAGCCCAACACTTTAATTTCCGAAACACAAGAGAGTCAAGTTCCAAAAGAAGTTTATGGAGGAAACTCTTTAAATGATGACAGCATTACCCGTTTTGACAATTCGGCGAAAAGTAATCCTAAGAAGAAAAGAAGAAAGTCATCTGTGCGTCGTCGAAACAAAAACAACCCTAATCAAAATAAAGGTCCTGCTAAGGATGATAAATAAATTTACTCGTTCTTTTATTGGTCTGATTTTATTTGGTTGCATGTGTTCATGTAATCAAGGAGAAGCTTATTATCAATTCAGACAGATACCACAAAACGAATGGAGCAAAGATCAAGAACTCTTCTTCACATTAGATTCTGTAACTATCAACCCAAAGCATAACTATGCACTATCGATAGAGATATCCCATAATATAGGCTATTCATACAAAAATTTGTTTTTATATATAGATCACACTCTTCAAGATAGTATATTAGTGAGAGATACACTAGAGTGTATGTTGGTAGACGATTTAGGTAAATGGTATGGCAGTGGCAATGGTGCTACAAGACAATTGTCAGTGTTGTATAAAACCAATCAAAAAATAGACACCGCATTGCACAACGAAGTTATTATTCGTCATGCAATGCAAGATCTAAAATTGAAAGGGATAGAAAAGATTGGATTAAAAATCTATTAACCTTTCTATTTATTAGTCTCTTACTTTTTTCCTTTCTTCTCTTTTTTAGCAGCTTCTAGAGGTTTAGCCGGTCCTACAAGCTTCTCCACATTTCTGTCAATTACTGTTTTCAGTTCAGCCTGTAACTTTTTTATTTCAAGCGCTTGATTGTTTATTGTAAGCAGAAGCGCATTCAACTCTTCATTCTCAACTGAATCTGGATATTGAGCTTTAACTCTACCAATAAAATCGCTCAACACATTCATGTAGTTGTTAAAAGCATCGTAAGGCGATGGATATGGGCTAAACTGAGCGTGAACTGCCCCATCTGAAAAGTGCTTGGTGGACATATAGTAAAAGTGATCGCTGGCTTGCAAGTACAACCAGTCCTGCTTTAATCGTCTATCGTTACACATGCGTAATCTTTCACCAATATTGTATAGTGTTTTATAGGCTTCTTTCTGCAGCGTATTTCCAATCCATGCGCTTAGATCGCGCTCTTCATCGGCCCAAGAAATAGGATGCGGCACACTCAATTCACCAACAGGTTTGTGTTCATCCATTACTTCAGAAGGAGTTGCAAACTTCATTCCTTTTTCAAAAGCAAAATGGGGTAGAGCTTTCATGAATTCAAAAATGCCTGTGTGAGAAGGCTGCATGCTTCCAAAAGTCTCATAATTCATGAAAAGATTAACCACTTCTTCCTCGGCTGGCAAATCATCAATCCATTGGATAAACTTATCTGCTGTTAGTGGATATTCGCTCCAATTATAATTGGAGAAACGAAACATGATATCGTCACTAAACCTAGAGTTCTTGAGTAGTAGTTTCAATTTTGGTTCTAGTGAAGATGTATAAACAAAATTGGAACTTTTCCAACCCAATACATGTTTGGCACCTTCAGTAATCATTTTATCATATCCCATCTCATAAACAGCCTTTCCAATATCGTCTGAGTATATTAGTTCTGTGTTTCTAAATGTAGTGGGTTTTTGATCAAACAACATTTCAATTTTATCGGCGTGTTGTTTTACTTGATTTTTGAAATCTATGGGGTCTATCATAGATGCTAGAGAGTGGGCATACGTTTCTGCAAGAAATTCTACATTCCCTGTGTTGGCTAACTGTCTTAGTCCGTCTATAACTTCTGGAGCATATATTTCCAACTGCTCTAAGGCGGTTCCCGAAATAGAAAATGCAACTTTGAAGCGTCCTTTATACTGATTGACTAAATCAAAAAGCATCCTATTGGCCGGAATAAATGAATTAGCTGCAATCTTTTGCATGATGTCTTCATTAGAAAAGTCATCGTAGTAATAGTGATCTTTACCTATATTGAAGAATCTGTATCGTTTCAACCTAAATGGTTGATGTATTTGAAAATAAAAGCAAATTGTCTTCATATTTTATTGTTTTTCAGTCTTTGGTTTATCTATTTTACAAATTTATTATAAATATCACGTACCTCTTGGCCAGCGTATTCCCATTTTATTTCATCCACCTCTTTTTTACCTTCTACTCGTAGAAAGTCTGCCATACCTGGATATGTGCAGATAGAGTATATGGCATCAGCCATCCCATCTACATCCCAATAATCAGTTTTGATTACATTATCCAATATTTCAGAACATCCAGATTGGTATGAAATGATGGATGGAACTCCACATTGCATTGCCTCTAAGGGCGATATGCCAAAAGGCTCTGATACGGATGGCATCACATAAACATCGCTGGAGTTGAGCATCTCGTATACCTGATTTCCTTTTAAGAACCCAGTAAAATGAAATTTATCAGCAATGCCTCTGTCTGCTACTAGTCTAACCATTTTGTCCATCATGTCTCCACTACCAGCCATAACGAAACGTATATGGTTAGAGTTTTTTAGAACCTGTGTTGCTGCATCCACAAAATATTCTGGACCTTTTTGCATGGTTATTCTTCCCAAAAAGGTTACAACCTTTTCAGGCACTTTGGTCAGTCTCTCTATGGCAACTTTTTCAGGACTAAGGGGTTCAACCGCATTGTGCACAGTGGTTACTTTGCTTGGGTCTTGATGATACTTTTCTATAACTATTTTTCGTGTTAGATTGCTCACACAAATAATATGATCAGCATGATCCATTCCATTTTTCTCAATATTGTAAACCAAAGGGTTTACTTTACCTCCACTTCTGTCAAAATCAGTTGCATGAACGTGTATTACGAGTGGTTTGCCTGTCACAGATTTTGCATGCAATCCAGCTGCATATGTCAACCAATCGTGTGAGTGTATGATATCAAAATCGTAGGTTCGTGCTATTACACCTGCTACTATGGAGTAATTGTTGATCTCTTCTAATAAGTTATTAGGATATTTTCCAGAAAACTCAATACACCCCAAGTCATTAGTGTTCATGTAATTGAAGTCAGCGTAAATATTATCTCTTAAATTGAAATATTCTTGCGGATCCATGAATTTCTCTAATCTATCCTTAGCTGTTTCCCATGACACATCGCGCCAAACTATGGGGGTGTTGTTAGCTCCTATAATTTTAAGGAAGCTTTGATCTTCATCACCCCAAGGCTTCGGTATTACAAATGTGATATCCATATCTTCTTGAGTTGACATGCCACGTGTTAATCCATAACTCGCAGTGCCAAGGCCTCCTAATATGTGGGGAGGGAATTCCCATCCAAACATGAGTGCTTTCATAATCTATCTGTTTCTTAGTTATATTCTTTCATTATTTTCTTTGCACGAAGTAGTTCTGCCACACTCATTGCAAATGAATATGCACCATGTGCTATAAATGGAGGACTAGAGTCGTACAATTCAGAGATGCTACCAATACAATCGTTCGACATTTCATTCTCCATATCTACCATTATTCTATCTACTAGAGACAAACCGCTACGTTTATATACTTTGAGATATGCCTCTATATAAGGGCCTAATAGCCATGGAAAGGCTGGACCATTAAAGTAAGTATACTCTTTCTCTCCTGGATTGCTAGAAAAATAAGGTTTAAATTTCTCATCCTTGGGGCTCAAAGATCTTATACCACAGTTGGTGAGCAACTCCTTAGTCGCAAAGTCAACTATCGAACGCATTCTATGTTTCTCAAGCGGAGAGTGGTCAAGCGATACTGCAAACAGCATGTTGGGTCTTAGGCTCCAATCGGAGTGTGCACCATCTACAAAATCAAACAAATAGCCAGCACTGTTTAAAAACACTGAGGTGAAGGACTCTTTCACGATATCACTTTTTTGTGATAGTTGATACTCCATTGTTGAATCACCTTTGGTTTTGTAAATTTCCTCACCAAATTTAAGTGCGTTGTACCACAAAGCATTAAACTCAACCAAGTAGCCCGAACGAGGTACTGCTGGTCGTCCATCTAATATCGAGTTCATCCAACTTACAGGTCTCGAGTGTCCGTAAGTTGTTACTAAACCATTGTCTGGATCTACTCGTAAATTAAGCTGCTTATTATTCAATATGTATTCTATGATTTCTAAAACAAGATCTGAATATTTTCGATAGAATTCTTCGGGTCTTTCTTTAGCATATTGTTGTAAAGCCCAAACAGCCCAAAGGGGTAAATCGGGATCGGTTATTTGCTTCAATAAACCATCGGAAGGTTTGCCAGCCATCACCGTTCTGATTTGAATAATAGCAGTGTCCATTATTTTTTCAAAATCATCAACACGTCCCACAGCTAGTGTGCAGCCGGGGAGCGATATAAATTGATCTCGCGCTCGCACTTTGAACCATGGGTAACCTGCAAGTAAATACTGCTCGCCTGGCTTAGGAATATAAAAGAACTGATGACTAGAGTTTTTCAAGCAGTTGTAGAATGACTTGCGTGGTGTTCTCTTTTTTATTTCATGCTCAAATTCATTCTCTAGCTCTTTTGTCTCTTTCAGGACATCACCAGCCGAGAATATAATTGAATCACCTTTCTTTATCGGCATTTCAAAATAACCAGGCACATACAAATCTTCCTTGTAAGTGTCACCCGCTTGCATATCTTGCAAATATTCAATTCCTTTGTTCCAGTGAGGTTGATACACAAAGTCCGCTTCAGTGTTGAATTGCATGTATAACTCAGGATACCCTTCATACATACAGGTGCTAATGCCGTTTTCAATTTCCCTGTAAGATTTATCTGCTTTATCATTTTCTTGGGTCAATTTAAATACATTTCTAAATGCTAGAAATGGTTTAAATCTAATGGTTGTAGGAGAGTGTGCTTCTATTAATTTGTAGCGTATCATCACTGAGTTGTTTTGTGATGAAAACAATATTTCTTTTGACAAAACTACCCCACCAACACGATAAATAGTTATTGGAATACTCTCGCTACTAAATTCACGAATGTATTTGTGTCCACGAGGGCTATAGTTATCTCCTGTGTATTTGTGAATTCCCAAGTTAAATTCAGCTCCATGTTGAATTACAGTCTCGTCAAATGACGACAATATCAAGTGATTATCATCATCAAGTGCTGGTACCGGCATAACCAATAATCCCTGGTACTTAGTTGTATTGCATCCTGAAATGGATGTGTTATGATAAGCCCCTTTTCTATTAGTTCGCAACACATTGCGGTATAATGAATATTCGAGGCTTATGATTAAATCTTTATCGAATTTAAGATAACTCATATTTCATGCGTTTTAGAATTGATTTTATTCCGAAAGATAGAAAGATTAATAATATTAAACAAATGAAAAGTATCATATTTATATTTTAATTCAGCTTGTAGATGCGTTTTCATTTGTAAATTTGTTATCTATACAATGATTTAGTTTATGAATGAAAGTCAAGAGAGCTATTTTACAATAGAGAAAAAACGGATGCGCATAGCATTTGTTCCCACTTTTGTTCTGATCTGTTTGCTATGGCTCATCTATATATTAGACTCATCGCTAACGCTACAACTCTATCAATATGGGGTTTATCCTCTTGAAATGAAAGGGTTGCCAGGATTGTTTTTGTCGCCACTCATTCATCATTCTGCAAAGCATCTTCTGTCAAACACCCTTCCGCTTTTAGTACTTATGTGGTGTTTATACTATTTTTATAGTGCAATTGCTCACAAAACGTTTTTGCTTTTATGGTTGCTTAGCGGATTGCTCACTTGGACTATTGGGCGAGAAGCATGGCACATTGGTATTAGTGGTGTTATTTATAGTCTTTCTTTTTTTCTATTCTTTAGTGGTATTTTTCGCAGACATATTCCACTTATTGCTATTTCTCTAATTGTTGCTTTTTTGTATGGCAGTACTGTGTGGAATATGATGCCATGGTCTATTTATTTAGATGCTAATGTTTCGTGGGAGGGTCATCTCGCCGGGGGCATTAGTGGTCTTATAATAGCACTAATATTTTATAAACACGGTCCTCAAAAGCCTCAAAAAAATTGGATTGATGAGTACGAAGATGAAGGTAATGACGTAGATACTTTTTATGGAAGTTATTGTAGAATAATAGATAGGGTAGTTATTAAGATAGACCAAGATGACGTTGAGAATGATGATAGAAGTTAAATTCGGAGTTTTCTTAGCATAGAACACGTTAAATTATCGCCTGAAAGTATTTTATCGATAAAAGCTATAATAGTAAACTGACTTTTGCGACTTCTAATTTAAAAGTTATATATTTACAAAATACTAATTTTTCAAGAATAAAAATTTACTATTATCAAAAACGGAACAAAAAATACAGCACATGGTTTAAACACCTTTGAAGGAGTCTTCACTCCCTCCATACTCACGGTTCTGGGTGTAATCATGTATCTTCGCTTTGGTTGGGTTGTTGGCAATGTGGGACTTATTGGCACACTTATCATCGTCACCTTAGCTACATCCATCACTTTTCTTACAGCTCTATCCATTGCATCTATTGCCACCAATGCACCTGTTAAGGCAGGAGGTGCCTATTTTTTGATAAGTAGATCATTAGGTGTGGAAATGGGCGGAGCAATTGGTATTCCATTATTTCTAGCACAAGCTTTTTCTGTAGCTCTCTATATCATGGGCTTTTCAGAAAGTATGATTGCGATATTCCCTTCACTGAATATTAAATTGGTGGGTATTGTCACAACTGTTCTTCTGAGTCTGCTTGCTATGTTTTCAACCAAAGCTGCTATTCGCGCTCAGTTTGTTATTTTAGCAGTAATCGCCTTTTCCCTTATATCGTTTTTTCTTGGGGGACCCATTGAAGATTCTCATATTGAACTATGGGGTGTTCCAGCAGCTGAGTCTGTCAACTTTTGGACTGTATTTGCAGTCTTTTTCCCTGCTGTCACAGGTATCATGGCCGGAGTAAATATGTCGGGCGATTTGAAAGACCCTGCTAAATCTATTCCAAAAGGCACTTTTATGGCCGTGGGTGTCGGATATGTTATCTATATGGTTGTACCCTTCTTCTTTGCTTTCAGAGCAGATGCTGCTACGTTAGTGAGCGACAATATGATTATGCAAAGAATAGCCTATTGGGGCTTTGCTATTTTGTTGGGAATCTGGGGTGCAACTTTATCGAGTGCTGTAGGAAGTTTACTAGGTGCACCTCGAGTGTTGCAAGCTTTAAGTATAGACAAAGTATTGCCCTCAAAGCTCTCATTCTTAGGTAAAAGTTCAGGTTCCGAAAAAATACCACGAGCTGCAACCATCTTTACATCCATCATCGCACTAACACTTATCTCTTTGGGCGATTTGAATACAATTGCACCTATCTTAACTATGTTTTTCTTAACAACCTATGGCACACTCAATCTTACCTCAGGAATAGAAACATTGCTGCAGAGCCCATCATTCCGACCAAAATTCAAAGTTCACTGGATATTCTCTTTTCTTGGTACAATTGGTTGTGTGGCTGTCATGTTTCTTATAAATGCTCTTGCAACTGTTGTTGCTATGGTTTTTATTGTAGGAATATATGTATGGTTGCGTCGCCGCAGACTCAAAACAACTTTTGGAGATGTTACTCGTGGAATGTTATTGCAAATAGTTCGCTATGCCTTGTTGAGGCTCGACTCTACAGCTGACCATGCAAAAAGCTGGCGTCCCAATATATTGGTCTTTTCGGGCATGCCCACCAAAAGGTGGCATTTAATTGATTTTGCTTATGGAATAGTGCAAGAGAAAGGTCTCATTACTGTGGCAACCATACTTCCCGAAGAAGGGGTGTCGCAAGAAAGAGTTGCCAAACACGAACGAAATATTTCGACTTACTTGAGCGGCAAAGACATTAAAACACTGGTGAGAGTAACTAGGGCTGAAAATGCTTTTACGGGCTCTAAACAATTGGTCAATTCTTATGGATTGGGTAGTGTAGTTCCAAACACTGTTTTGCTTGGAGATACCGAAGAGAACAGTCATCACGAGCCCTATTGCGATATGGTGTCGCATTTCTATAAATCGAAGAGAAATGTAATTATACTCCAGAATGATTTTAAACTTGATTATGCTGGAGTCAAAAAGATTGATCTTTGGTGGGGTGGTCTCAAAGGCAATGGTGGCCTGATGATGATAATAGCTCATTTGATAAGAACCAGTCCGCGCTGGCAAAATATAGAGGTGTGTGTCAAAATGGTAGTTGCCTCAGAGGAAGCTGCCAAAGGAACACGCGAAAACCTAAAGAACATTTTGATTGAAATGCGTGTTGCTTTCGACTATGAAATCATTGTATCTGAAGGACGAAGTTTTTGGGATATCCTTGAAACTGAGTCTAAAGATAGCACAATGGTGATGATGGGACTGAAAGTTCCAGACGAGAACTTTGCTGATTATTACAAACAATTGAAAATAAATACTAAAGCTATTGCTAACAAGGTGTTCTTTCTCGCTGCTGAGCACATAGATTTTAAAGATGTGCTGAATTAATATTCACTGATTACGAGAAAAACTTCTATCTTAATCAATAAGAGATTTTTTTGAACAGCATCAATAATCAATAATTAACAAGGTTTTAAATACTCTTTTAAAGAGTAATAGCAAACATATACCCTTGCAATTAATCTCTTATTTGCTTTCACTAACTAAAAACCTCCCATCGTAATTGATAGGAGATTTTTTTCTTATTTCAAGGCTTGTGAATATAGTGTTTTTAGAATGCTGTCCATCCACTATCTGCCACTATGCACTGACCGTTTATAAAGCTAGAAGCGTCAGTTGCTAAAAACAAAGCTATTGTGGCAATCTCCTCGCTTTTACCACTTCTTGGATTTCCACATGTACTTGGCATTATTACATCAATACCTGTTTTATTCAAATCTTTCATGTACTCGCCCGATCCGACCTCTGTATCTACACCACCTGGGCATATAGCATTGCAACGGATGTTCTTTTTAGCATACATAAATCCTGTGTTTTTAGTCAATCCTATTATTGCATGTTTTGACATAGTATATGCTGCACCCGCTCTTGCTCCATATAAGCCACCAATAGAGCTAACATTGATGATATTGCCCCCGCCTTGTTTCAAAAAACAGTTAATGGCTTTTCGGATGCTATAGAAAGGAGCCATAACATTTATATCTGTTAGGTTTTGCATCATTTCGTCCGAAACCTCTCCAATAGGGCTAAAGTCATCCATAACTCCTGCATTATTTACAAGAACATCAAGTTTGCCTTGATCTTTGCAGGCAAGGTCGATAATTCGCTCTGCTTGATCTCTGTTTCTGAGATCTGCCGAGTAGGGGATTACCTCTCCAGCGAAATCTTTTGTACACTCTTGCAGCTCTTTTAGCCGCTCTGTTCGGCGTGCAACTGCATATACCACAGCTCCTTCTTTAGCAAATAGTGTGGCAATAGCTCTGCCTATTCCCGCACTTGCTCCTGTTACAATAGCTACTTTTCCTTCTAATTTCATGATACATTCTTTTTAGATTAAATTTGCAACTTTCCTTCATAAATTTAGGCATATATTTTGAAAAATGCAAATAAAAGTGAATAAATAGCAAGTTGGTTCTTCAGGGTCAAAGAACAAGTCACGACTTTTTACTACAAAATGCCTTGCAATATGATTGTCAAATGATAAAGTACACAGTAGAATAAATAATTCTTAATTCTAAATTTATTTCCGCCTTTCTGGCCTTCAGTACACCGACGTTCACTTTGTCTCTCGAAGTGTTCGGAAATCGTTACAAGCAGGCCATAAGTACAACTCGCAACTTGCCCTACAATCTGTCTTGCAATAAAACACATCTTTAATTTCAACTCATCGCTCATTACTCATCACTTAAAACATATCGAATCATCCAATAATTTTGATTATTTTTGCAACTAATAAAAACAGATTCTAATGACAAAGAAAATAAGAACAGCCATTATAGGCTACGGTAATATAGGCAAATATGTTATTGATACAATTTTACATACCCCCGATTTTGAAGTTGCAGGGATAGTTCGTCGTAACGTACAAGAGATACCCACCGAACTAAAAGAATATACTGTAACAGACTCCATCAGTAATTTATCTGATGTAGATGTAGCAATATTATGTTTGCCAAGCCGATTGTTAGAAACAGCTGCCAATGAGTGTCTTTCATTAGGAATAAACACAGTAGATAGTTTTGATATCCATTCAGATATATTGGTATTACGCAAATCGCTTGATGGTGTTGCAAAAGAACACAGTGCTGTTTCTGTTGTATCGGCTGGATGGGATCCCGGTAGCGACTCCATTGTGCGCGCTTTGATGCAGGCTATGGCGCCCAGTGGCGTCACCTATACCAATTTTGGTCCTGGCATGAGCATGGGACACTCAGTTGCAGTGAAAGCCATTAAGGGCGTCAAGGATGCTCTTTCAATAACTATCCCTACAGGAACAGGAATACATAGACGCATGGTTTATATAGAGCTTAAAAAAGGGTATCAGCTTGACAATGTGACTAAAGCCATACAAAACGATTCTTATTTCATCAATGATGAAACGCATGTGTTTCAGGTCAATGATATTAGTGAGCTCAAAGATATGGGTCACGGTGTGGAGATGGAGCGCAAAGGAGCCTCTGGTAGCACACAAAATCAGCTGTTTTCCTTCGGTATGAAAGTAAACAATCCGGCCCTGACAGCGCAAATGCTGGTGAATGCTGCACGCGCATCGCTCCTTCAACAACCAGGTGCTTACACACTCATCGAGATACCTTTAGTGGACTTCTTGCCAGGTAAGAAAGATGAATGGATACAAAAGTTGGTTTAAGTATTAAAAAATCAGTATCTTTGTTTTACTAATCAATAAAAACTACGGCACATGTTATCTTTCATCACTTGGAATGTTGATCCAGAATTATTCACTTTATTCGGTAGAGAAATCAGATGGTATGGTCTTTTTTGGGTCATCGGACTTATTGTAGCTGTATATATAGTTCAGCGAATATTTGATAGGGAGAAACTTCCCGAAAAATGGTTCGATTCACTATTTATTTACATGATGTTGGGCATCATTTTAGGTGCTCGTCTTGGACATTGTCTCTTTTATGAACCTGCCTACTATTTAGCCAATCCGCTTGAAATTTTAAAAATATGGGAAGGTGGTTTGGCAAGTCATGGTGGGGTTGCAGGCATCATCATTGCCGTTTGGTTATACTCTAAAAATGTTACCCATAAGAGTATGATTTGGACTTTCGATAGGGTAATAGTCCCTACAGGCTTTACAGCAGCCATGATACGTTTGGGAAATTTGATGAACCACGAGATATATGGTGCTCCTACATCACAACCTTGGGGTTTTCGCTTTATAGAAAATATTGGTGCTTGGAAGGCTGGTATGGCAGAACCCATTTTCTCTGCTCCTTCACACCCCACACAGATATACGAAGCTCTTGTTTATTTTCTTGTCTTTGCTGTTACCATGTATCTGTTTTGGAAAACCGATGCTAAGAAAAAACAAGGTCTGCTCATTGGTATAGCCATGATTATGATTTTTGTGTCCCGATTCTTCATCGAATACATAAAAGAAGTACAAGTGGAGTCTGAGATATTGATGCGCGAAAACACAGGACTCATTCTTGGTCAGTGGCTTAGTATCCCTTTTATAATATGGGGTATATGGCTTGTATGGAATGCATTCAGAAAAAAGAATAATGACAGTGATGATCCTATTGTGCGACAGAAAAAGGGAGTAGATTCCAACTTCATCACAAAATAATATTTAGAAACACAAAAGGCCAAACGAGGAAAAGATTGGTCTATTTAATAATATATATATATATACGATATGTACAAACCAGTTGAGATTAACAAAGGTCTATTTTACGTTGGTGTAAACGACAGATCCAAAGAGCTATTCGAGAATTTATGGCCCCTTCCCAAAGGAGTGTCGTATAATTCATACCTAATTCGTGACGAAAAAGTTGCTCTTGTAGATACTGTTGATATTGCTTATACTGATGTTTTCCTAAAGAAATTAGATGTTGTTTTAGACGGCAGGTCGATAGACTATTTGGTGATAAACCACATGGAGCCCGATCATTCGGGAGCATTGCTCTTTCTTTTAAATAAATATCCCAACATTCAACTTGTGGGTAGTGTCCGCACAGCCGATATGCTGGAAGGCTTTTATAATATTACATCCAATATTAAGGTTGTAAAAGAGGGCGAAGAGCTTTCATTAGGTAAAAACACCTTGAAGTTCTTTATGACACCCATGGTGCACTGGCCCGAAACAATGATGACCTATGTAAAAGAAACCAAAACAGTATTTGCGGGTGATGCCTTTGGCACATTTGGTACATTAGATGGCGGAGTAACTGATTCGCAATTGAATCCTGACGTATATTGGGATGAAATGGTGCGTTATTACTCCAATATTGTTGGTAAATATGGATCGCCAGTACAAAAAGCTTTACGCAAGTTGGCCGATGTAGAGATAGAGACTATTTGTCCTACTCACGGACCTGTATGGACCGAAAAAGAAAACATCGAAAAGGTAATTGGTCTATACGACAAGATGAGTAAATATGAAGCCGACAAAGGCTTGGTAATTGCTTATGGCAGTATGTATGGCAACACTGAGCAGTTGGCTGAGGCTATAGCATCTGAAGCTGCAGCATGTGGGGTCAAAAATATTGTGATGCACAATCTCTCAAAGAGTCATCTATCATATGTCATTCAAGATATTTATAAGTATAAGGCCCTTATTATAGGATCACCTACTTACGATAGCAAACTATATCCTGCAGTGCAGAGTTTGGTGAGTGCATTAGAGAACAAGAATCTAAAGAATAGATATTTCGGATACTTTGGTGGACATTCGTGGGCAGGAACCTCGGTGAGATTGCTTGGCGACTTTGCAGACAAAATGCAATTCGAAATAGTGTGCAATCCTATCGATATGAAACAGTCGCTCAAAGAGGATGTATATCAAAAAGCAATGACGTTGGGAAGCAATATGGCGAAGAAAATTCTTTCGGACGATGAGGTAGTTCCAAACAAAACTACCGATTGTCAATAGTCTCATCATACAGATGTGAGACTGATAGGTACTTAATAAAAATAATATAACTAAATAACTAAATAATAAAAATATGAGATTAATTATTCAACCAAATGCAGATCAGATAGCAAAATGGGCTGCCAACTATGTGGTTTCTAAAATTAATAAGGCCAACCCTACACCCGAAAAGCCTTTTAAATTGGCTTTGCCAACTGGTTCATCGCCAATAAAGATGTACAAAGAGTTGATTAAACTGCACAAAGAAGGATTGATTTCTTTCCAGAATGTAATTACTTTCAACTTAGACGAGTATATTGGTTTAGGTGCAGACCATCCTCAAAGCTACCACCATTTTATGTGGAACACTTTCTTCAATCATATCGACATTAAAAAAGAGAATGTAAACATTCCTAACGGTATGGCTCAAGATGTTGAGGCTGAGTGTGCAGCATATGATCAAAAAATTACCGATGCAGGTGGTATCGATCTATTTTTAGGTGGAGTGGGAACTGATGGACACATTGCTTTCAATGAGCCAGGTTCGTCACTGTCGTCACGTACACGTATCAAAACGCTTACTGCAAAGACAATTGTAGCCAACTCTCGATTCTTTGACACTGTGGACGATGTTCCAAAAACTGCAATTACTGTGGGAGTAGGTACTATTTTAGAGTCAGAAGAGATATTGATATTGGTGGATGGCAGTCATAAAGCAAGAGCGCTTTACCACGCAGTGGAAGGCTCTGTAAACCAAATGTGGACAGTGAGTGCATTGCAATTGCACCGCAGGGGTATCATTGTGTGCGACTACGAGGCTTGCTCTGACTTGAGAGTAGGAACATACAAATACTTCCTCGATATTGAACACGACAACTTAGATCCAGACTCTCTGTTGGATTAATTTGGGGGATCTCTCTCCAATAAAAATATAAAACTAAATAAAAGGATGTCTGTTTCGGCATCCTTTTTTTTAGTTTAAAACTCGACGTTTATTTGACAAAAAGCCTTGTTTTCCTGAGGTGGTTTAGGTATTGTTGCGTGTTTTGCATTTTGATATATCTTTTTCAAAACATTTTACAGAAGTACAAAATGTTTTAATCTGTTGAAACTTGCAATCCACGACGTAGAAAATGATTTAAACTGTTGAAACTTCCCTCCTCGACGGGGGAAATGTTTCTCAACACATTATCTTTGTTTTGTAGCCCTCATTTACACCATTTCTGTCTTTAAAATCTATTTCCCTGTTTAGGGGTTGTCTATTCAACAGTTGATTCTTCAATCTTATTCCGTTGTTCTTATTTTTAAGGCATCTTTCCTCCCATCTTAGCTAAAAAATGCTCCACTTTAGCGATTCAAAACATTTCTATGATCGCAGATTCAATTTTCATGGCATAAACGTGTAATCCACAACCGTGGATTTGAGTTCAAACTAATTTCCGCAAAAATGAATTTACTTCGTTACTTTTCACTCAAAGCTTCTTTTACTATCTTTGTACCATCATAAAACAACGTTTACAATCCAATAAAATCAAACATCCGCCAATGATCAGGATGTAACAAAATAGAAAACAGAAAACAGAATCGAAGATGAAAACATATTCAATAGAAGAAAAAGAGAAAATAGAACGTATTTTGAAATCAGAACAGATATGTTTTGTTGGTTTTTCTGACCCTCAGGGAATATGTTTTCATCTT
>JARICS010000075.1 GCA_029264035.1 Dysgonamonadaceae bacterium
CTACAGGATATTGAAACGAAATTGGACGATGCACCGTCACGAAATTGATATTATAGCTGAAGATGAAGAGTATATCATCTTCGTTGAGGTCAAAACACGCACTTCGCGCCAATGGGGAAATCCTGAAGACTTTATAGGGAAAACCAAGATAAGACGCATTGTTGAAGCAGCTGATTTGTTTTTGCAGCTCAGCGATAATGAAAAACCTGCAAGGTTTGATATTATTTCGGCAGTGTGGGATGGAGAGATGTTCGAGATTGAGCATATTGATGACGCTTTTCTGTCGCCTGTTTTTTAGCAGACGATAGTTTGTTTGATTTTATGTTATCTGAAAAAGAGAATTATTCGCATTTATATGAATATTGAAGAACTATATGACTATTGCTTGAGCATTCCCGGAGTGGAAGAAACATTTCCGTTTGATGAAGTGACTTTGGTTTTGAAATTGATGGGGAAAATGATTGCTCTAATTCCGTTGGATGCAGAAAAGAAATCCATATCGCTTAAATGCGATCCGGAAAAGGCAATTGCATTGCGACAAAAATATAGTTGTGTGCAAGCGGCCTATCACATGCACAAGAAATATTGGAATTCAATTGAACTGTCGGGAAGCATGCCAGATGAGGAACTAAAGAAATGGATTCATCACTCCATTGAAGAGGTGGTGAAGAAGATGCCTAAAAAGATACAGCAAGAATATTATGGAAAAACCGAGGGGTGATAGAGTAATTGTGAGGTTGGATGAAACATTGTCTACCAATGCAGAGTTGAAACGATTGCAAAAAGAGAATCCTTTACCTGAGTACTCTATGGTGATGACAGAGTTTCAAACAGCGGGCCGTGGTCAAGCAGGCAATTCTTGGCATTCTGCCAAAGGCAACAATATATTGCTTAGCTTTCTGCTTTACCCGAATGGTGTGAAAGCAAAAGATCAATTTATAATATCGCAGATTGTTTCTTTAGCTATAAAGAGAGTGCTCGATAATTTCATAACCAACGTAACCATTAAATGGCCCAACGATATCTATTGGAAAGATAAAAAGATTGCAGGCATACTCATAGAGAATAGCTTGATGGGACAGCACATTGACCATACCATTGTGGGCGTAGGGTTAAATATAAATGAAAAAGAGTTTCCCGAGGGCTTACCCAATCCTATTTCTTTAAGAAATATAACAAAAGAAGAGGCTGATAGGGAAATATTGCTCACACTGCTGCAATCAGAATTTCTAAGACTCTATCAGGCGATGGAACGTGGCGAAATAGCTCCAATAGTGCAAAAATACATGCGATTCTTGTATCATGCAGACGGTCCATATTGGTATGCCGATAAAGATGGACGCTTCAAAGCAACTATCAAAAGAGTATTGCCTTCGGGTCATTTGGTTTTAGCAACCTTTCCTGATGATGAAGAGCGCATTTATAGCTTCAAAGAGGTGTCGTTTGAAGTGTAGATTTGGTCTGAAAGCATGAATCGTTGAAAGAAATGAATGCTTTCACTACTTTCTTTGCGTATCTGATGGCTTACTATTCTGTAATATGAACTTTTATTAATATTTTTGCAAAGATTATTCACAAGAAAATATATTTCAATGGCACAATACAAACGAGTTTTACTAAAGCTGAGTGGTGAGTCGCTCATGGGCGACAAACAATATGGCATCGATGAGAACCGACTGGACGACTATGCCCGACAAATAAAAGAAATTGCAGACATGGGTGTTCAAGTGGGCATTGTAATTGGTGGCGGAAACATCTTTCGTGGTTTAAGCGGCACTGCTAAAGGTTTTGACAGAGTGAAAGGCGATCAAATGGGAATGCTTGCCACAGTCATTAATAGCCAAGCTTTGAGTTCTGCTCTTTCTGCAATGGGACAAAAGAATCAGGTTTACACAGCCATCAGAATGGAGCCCATTGGTGAGTATTACAATAAATGGAAAGCAATAGAAACCCTTGAAAATGGGGGTGTAGCCATTATGTCGGGTGGAACAGGCAATCCTTTTTTCACAACTGACTCTGCATCCGTGTTGCGCGCTGTGGAGATTGAGGCCGATGTGTTTTTTAAAGGTACTCGCGTGGATGGAATTTACACAGCCGACCCCGAAAAAGATAGCACTGCGACTAAGTTTGATGAGATATCGTTTGACGAGATATATAGTCGTGGTCTTAAGATAATGGACATGACCGCTACTACTATGTGCAACGAAAACAACATGCCACTTGTGGTCTTTGATATGGACACTATTGGCAATCTGAAGAAAGTAATCATGGGTGAAAGCATTGGAACCCGTGTTTACAGTAAAAAGTAGCACAAAGTAAAGTTAGATTTTTAGTTTATATTGTCAATTAAATTGCCTATTTTTGTTTAGAACATATAAAAACATACTCCTATGATAGACATTCAAGTTTTAGAAAATGAAGTAGAAGAGAAGATGCAAGCTACGCTTGAGTTTCTCGATGATACATTGTCACGTATTCGTGCGGGCAGAGCCAATGCGCGTATTTTGGACGGTGTGATGGTAGAATACTACGGAACTATGTCACCATTGAGTGGTGTAGCCACGGTTACTACTCCCGATGCAAAGTCAATTGTGATTCAGCCATGGGAAAAGTCCATGCTTAAACCCATTGAGAAAGCCATTATGAACTCTGACGTGGGCATCACTCCCGAAAACAATGGGGAGGTTATTCGTTTGGGTATTCCTCCACTCACAGAAGAGCGCCGTAAGCAACTTGTGAAACTTATAAAACAAGAAACCGAAGATGCTAAAATCAGTATCCGCAATTTCCGTCGCGAAGGAATAGACTCAATCAAGAAAGCTGTCAAAGATGGTTTGCCCGAAGATGTGGGTAAAAGTGCAGAAGTATCTTTCCAAAAAATTCACGATAAGTATATCAAAGATATTGATGATACTTTTGATGTAAAAGAAAAAGAAATCCTTACAATATAGTAATCAATAAAGTGGAAAGAAGCTCATTCTTTCCCTTTTTTATTTGAACGCATGAAAGGATTAGTAATTAAAAACACGGGTAACGCATACATTGTTCGTACTGAAGACGGGCAGGATGTTGAGTGCAGAGCTAAAGGCAATTTCCGACTAAAAGGAATTCGTAGCACAAGCCCTGTGGTTGTTGGCGATAAGGTTCGTATTGATCACAACGTTGACAATGTATCATATATAACCGAAATATTTGAGAGGAAAAACTACATTGTTCGTCGTGCCTCCAACTTGTCTAAGTTGGCTCATATTTTGGCAGCCAATATTGATCAGGCTCTACTGTTTGTAACAGTAAAGTCGCCTATTACGAGCACAGTCTTTATTGATCGATTCTTGGCAACAGCCGAGGCATACAGAGTGCCTGTGTGCATTGTCTTCAACAAGATAGACTTGTATGACAAAGATGACATGGACTATGTAGATGCGCTCATAAATTTATACCAAACCATTGGGTATACTTGCCAAAAAGCATCGCTAACTGAGAATATTGGCATGCAAGAGCTCAAAGACACCATTCAAGATAAAGTGAGTCTTTTGGCAGGACATTCGGGCGTTGGTAAGTCTCTATTTATAAATGTAGTGACAGGCGATAAAAATAAAAGAAAAGTGGGTGACATTTCCACTTATCATCAAACAGGCAAGCACACAACCACTTTCTCTGAAATGATAGAGATTATAGGCGGAGGTTTTATAATTGATACTCCTGGCATTAAAGGTTTTGGCACTGTTAATATGGAGAAGGAAGAGGTGTCGCACTATTTTCGCGAAATATTTAAAATCTCCAGCAAATGTTTCTACAACGATTGCAAGCATATAAATGAACCAGGCTGTGCGGTAATTGATGCTGTAGAAAACCATTATATAAGTGAAAGTAGATACCATTCTTATCTAAATATTTTAGAGGACATTGATGAGGGAAAGTATCGTTAAACAACAATGATATGTACCATATTCTTTTTCGTATAACTGAAGCAGTATATCTAATCACAGTATTGGGGGTTATCATAGTTATTATTTCAGAAAACAGAAACCCACTCAAAACCATTACTTGGATAATGGTGCTCATTTTTCTTCCTATCATTGGGTTTGTTATTTATATATTCTTTGGACAAGACTATACAAAGAGGCGCACCATTTCCAAGCGAATGTATTCAAAGATAAAGACAAGACCACTTGCCGAGCTGAATAATTCAGAGCTTGTGCATTATCCAACAAAGCATGTTCAGCTCATAAAACTATTGCGCAATTCCAATCAAGCGCCTTTGCTGTATGGTAGTTCGGTGGAGTTTTTCATTACGGGTAAGGATAAATTTGATGCCCTGTTTCGTGATATCAATAATGCTACTGAGCACATCCATATTGAATATTATGTTTGGGATGATGATGTAATAGGTAATCAGCTAAAAGATCTGTTGATTAAAAAGTCAGCAGAGGGAGTAAAGATTAGGATAATTGTTGATGCAGTTGGTTCATGGAGGGTAAAGAACCAGTTTTACGAGCAAATGCGATTGGCAGGTATAGAGGTAGAGGAGTTTATGAAAGTAACGTTCCCCATGCTCACATCACATGCTAACTACCGTAATCACAGGAAGATAGTGGTAGTAGATGGCAGGGTTGGGTACACTGGCGGTATGAATGTAGCCGATAGATATATTATTGGTCCTTCGTGGGGTAACTGGAGAGACACGCATGTTCGCATTGAGGGCAAGGGGGTGCAGGGCCTTCAATCTGTTTTTTTGATAGATTGGTTCATGGTGAGTAAATCGCTCATTACAGCACGAAAATACTTTCCTCCCCTCGAAAGTTATGGCGACAACCTAACACAAATAGCAAGTAGCGGCCCATACAGTAAGGCGCGTGAAATTATGCAGGGCTTTATGCAAGCAATATTCGATGCCGAATCGTATATTTACATCCAAACACCCTACTTCATACCTCCCGAAGCTTTGTTTGAGGCGCTCATTGCTGCTTCCACACGAGGTGTTGACGTTAGGTTGATGGTTCCTCGAAAATCCGATACTTTATTAATACAGCTTGCATCCCGATCGTACTTTAAAAAACTGATGATTGCTGGCGTGAAGGTCTATTTTTACGAACCAGGCTTTATGCATTCAAAGCTAACGGTTATAGATGATTCGTTGACGCTAATTGGCTCTGCCAATTTTGATGTACGCAGTTTTGAACAAAACCTCGAAGTGGAGGCTTTTATATATAACGAGGAAACTGCAAGGCGCGGGAGAGAAATTTTTATTGAAGATCAGAAAAGCTCAACCGCCATTGTGCTTCGTGAATGGATGAAACGCCCTGTATGGATGCGTTTTAAAGAGTCGTTTGTTCGTTTGTTCACCCCTTTATTATAAGTGAAATATATGAAACGAGTTTTTTTAGTTGGATATATGGGAGTGGGTAAAACTACGATAGGTAAACTACTGAGCAAGGAGTTGGATGTTGAGTTCATAGACTTAGACAAATATATAGAAAACAGATATCGTAAAACCATACAAGAGATATTTGCCCAGAAGGGCGAAGCTAAATTCAGAATTATAGAACGCGAAATGTTGCGCGAGGTTGCAACATTTCAAGATGTTTTGATATCTACAGGAGGAGGTACACCTTGTTTTTTCAATAATATGGATGTAATGAATCAGCTCGGAGTTACTGTATTTATAAAAGCTTCGGTAGATCAATTAATGTCGCGTTTATTGGCATCCAAAAATGTGAGACCCATTATCCATAACAAAACGCCCGAAGAGCTGAAAGATTTTGTGACAAAGCACTTGGCCGAACGTGAAGTTTATTATTCTAAGGCAAAGCTTACCTATCCTACCGAGCAATTGGAGTCGAAGGGGCAAATAGATGAAACTATAAAAGGCATAAAAGAGATGTTGCAAGGCTATAATTAAAAGTTGAACTATAAAAAATATACACCACAAAAATGATATATCCACCACTCAAATCTACATCATTTGTTGTTAGAGAGTTCTTGCTGAAGGTAAACAAAACCCATTCGGCACTCACTATTGGTATACCCAAAGAGAACACTCGATTCGAAAAACGCCTTGCGCTCACACCCGAAGCGGTGGCCCTCTTGGTAGATGAAGGGCATACAGTAATTCTTGAATCGGGAGCAGGGCTACCCATTAATTATTCGGATAATTATTACTCCGAATCGGGTGCACATATTGTAGATTCAAAAGCTGCAGTTTTTGAAGCAAGCCTTATCTTAAAGATATCGCCACCCACTTTGCAAGAAGTGAGAATGATGAGGCCTCGTGCTACAGTTTTTTCATTTCTGCAACAACCTCTACTTTCATCAGCCGTTTTTGAGGTTATGGCCGCCAAAAGAATAAATGCGCTTGCCTATGATTTGGTGTATGACAGTGATGGTTCTTCACCTTTCGCAACAGCCATTGCAGAGATAGAGGGGGCTTCGGCTGTGACGCTCGCAGCCGAGTTGATGAGCAATGCCCATGGTGGCAAAGGCATTTTGATGGGAGGCGTGCCTGGAGTTTCTCCCACCGAATTGGTAATTATTGGTGCAGATGTTGCCGGCACAATTGCTGCTCGTGCAGCATTGGGATTGGGCGCGATGGTGAAGGTGTTTGACAATGATATAAATAAACTCCGCTTGATGGAGCACAATTTAGGTCATTCGTTATTCACGTCTACTTTGCAACCCAATGTTTTGAGAAACACATTCCTCTCTGCCGATGTATTGATTGGAGCAATGGAATACATCAACAAACCTCACCGCGACATAATATCCGAAGATTTGATAAAAGAGCTAAAGCAAGGGGCCATTGTTATAGATTTGCGCTTAGCCCAAGGTGGTTGTTTTGAAACTACCATGGAGGCTTGCATTCCTGGTGCTCCCACATTGTATCAAAAGCACGGAGTGCTACATTTTTGCGAGATGAGCATTAGTTCGCGCGTTGCGCGCACAGCATCTATTGCAATGAGCAATATTTTCTCTTCTTTGTTTTTGAGAATGGCCGGTGGAGGCGGAGTAATTGGGCTTGCACAAAGCGATAGAGGATTCTCTTCAGGCTTCTATATGTTCTCAGGAAAAATGGTGAATGTGTATGTTGCCAATCTATTCAACTTGCCAGTGAATGATATTGGGTTGTTCTTGCCGGGATATTAAACGCTTGATTTTTAGAAATTCGTTTTACTTACTTACTTATTATCTTCTTCTGCACCACTTGAAACCACACAGTTAAGATAACTCCTTTAAAGATAGTAGTAATAGATAGAGCCCACCACACGCCTGTCACTCCCATGCTCGATGCTAAGATCATAGCCAATGGAATCCTGATGGCATTGAATGTCATACTGATAATTGCAGGGGGAGCTGTGCGTCCAATGCCATTGAACATACCTTGTGTTGTCAACTCCAACATCATGAATATTTGAGATATACCCAATATTAATAGGTAATCTCCACCTGCCATATAAGCCTCTCGCTCGGGAACGAAGATGGAGAATATGTCGGCTCCATAAAATATAAAAGCACCACTGAGCAATACTCCCAACGATAGCAAAAGCTTTAGTGTAAAGGCATAGGCCTTCTTAGCCCTGTCCATTCTGTTTGCCGAATAGTTTTGTGCTACATAACTACCCAATGCTGTGGCAAAGCCTTCTGTGGTGTTCCACGTAAGTCCTTCTATCTGTCCGCCAGTGGTTTGGCTTGTTACACCCAAATGTCCACCATGAATAGAGGCAATGCGTACTAAATTCATATTAATGAGAGAGAAAAATATATTCATTGCAGCTACAGGAAATCCAAGTTTGAAGATAACTTTGGTATAACTCGCCTTCAATGTGGTGAAGAAAGGGAAATATCCAAACACTCCGTCTCTTTTTTTCAAATGCCAAATAAAGAGAACTAACACTATAAACTGGGAGAATGTGGTAGCATAAGCTGCTCCAGCCGATCCTAATGCAGGAATAGGGCCAAAGCCAAATATCAATATAGGGTCGATAACTATGTTGAGGATGAGCCCTACAGCATTGTAATAGAAGGGAATATCGCTTCGCCCAGAACCAACGTATATGCCCGAAAAATTGAGAATCATAAACACCATAGGGATACTATAGGAGATGATTCTCAAATAGTCTGCAGCTTCGGCAGAAATGGAAGGGGAGAGTTCAAAAAAATCGATAAACAGATAGGGAACTGACAGGAATACTGCGAAAAATATTGCTCCTAAAATAATAGCGATAGTTGTTGTATGCGATGCGTAGATGGCTGCTTTGTCAAAACGCTTAATGCCAAGCGATTGTCCAATAGATACCTCGGCACTTATTTTAGAAAAAAGTGCAACGGAGTGTATCATCCATATGAGCATACCCATTGCGCCTACTGCCGCAACCGATTCACTACCCAAACGACCCACCCAAGCAAGATCGATGAGATTATATGCCATCTGAATAAAGCTCGTGGCCATAAGTGGCAATGCAAGCTTTGTTAGTTGGCGCGATATACTGCCTGTTGTAAAATCGCGGTATTGTACCTTTTTTGTATTTTGTGACACGTAAATCTTTTTGATGTATAATAATATGTCAGTAAAAAAAAGCAATCCGTTTGTGGGGGATTACTTTTACTACTTCTATCATAAAAGAGGTTGATTGTAAAGCGGAATATTGCTCTATGATGGTTGCCTCTCAACTATCTATCAGTTTGCAAAGTTGTACAACTTACCACCTTATATTGATTAAATCAAAAAAGGAGTAATGTATTTAATTTTGCGGCTACAAAGGTACAATTTTATTCGAAAAAATCTATCTCTCTGTTTTAAAAACATATAAGTTGCTCTTTGCAATCAAACACAACCTTAACCTTTCTTGAAAAATTGCGCTTTTCGTTTCTTACGAAGTTTTTATCTGCAACTCATATTATTTTTTCGATTACCCAAGTATCAATTTGTAAAAAATAGATTGTTCTTTTTTACATTTCGCTCTATTATGTGGTGTGAAACAGTCTGAAGTTAAGTCCAGCGTCGTGGATAGGGCATTCATGGCATAAAAATTGAATCTACGGCTGTTGAAATGTTTCGAATTGCTCAAAATGGAGCATTTTTATGAGAATAAGAGAGAAGTATGCCGTGAATAAATAAAATGCAACCAAAGGTTGAAAAATTAAATGGAGAAAAGGATACGCTACTGTTGGATAGTGTCTTTTTAGGGCACAATTTGCGCCATTTAGTGGACCAAATGGAGTATAATGTAGTTGAAAATATTTCCCCCGTCGTAGATGCAATTTTCAACATTTTGAAACCTTTTTGTTTGCCTGCAAAATGTTTTGAAAAACTCACTCGCTCTATTTATCAATTGTCTTATATAAAAACTACACAATGGTCATATGTAAACAGCTAAAATATATGACTCCTTGTTTTTATCTTTAATCTTACCATAATAAAAAAACACACCACAGATTACTCTATGGTGTGTGTCCAAATCATAATAAGGTTTTGCTTATTAGATTATTTTCAAGAGAGCGAAAGACGGGGCTCAAACCCGCGACCCTCAGCTTGGAAGGCTAATGCTCTATCAACTGAGCTACTTTCGCAATTTATTGAAATACTATATGTTATACTTTTCTTGCAGTGCAATCATTTTGAGTGCTGCAATGGCACAATCCTCGCCTTTATTGCCATGAGAGCCTCCGGCACGGGCTTGTGCTTGTTCCATGTTATCTGTTGTGAGCACACCAAATATAACGGGTGTGTCATACTGTAAATTCAATTTTGTAATGCCTTGTGTAACGCTGTCGCAAACATAATCGAAGTGACGTGTATCGCCTTGTATTACACAGCCCAATGTAATTACTGCATGAGCCAATGTTTGTTCCACAAGTACTTTTGCACCAAAGGTGAGTTCTACAGTTCCAGGAACATATTCTATAATGATGTCGTCCTCTTTCACCCCAGCAGCTAAAAGCGTATCGGTTGCACCTTTTAGTAGGGCTTCAGTTATGGGAGTGTTCCACTCCGAAACTACAATCCCAACTACTTTATCTTTACCCGAAGGTATCGAAACGTCTTGTCCGCGACTTTTTTCTAATAGTGTTGACATGAATTCTTATTACTACAATGAATAATTACTAACTTATTTTTTGCTCAATTTTGCTTGCTCAATGTACTTATCTGCTTCTTGCCCTTCAGGCGAATTTAAATAAGTATTCTTGATTTTTTCGAATGTTTCAATCGCTTTATCATAGTTTTGAGCATGTAGATAGGCCAATCCTGCTTTCTTATAGTAGATAGGAGAAAGCATGTTGTCATCTGCGGCTTTTGCAGCTTTCAGAAATTGATTTACAGCTTTATCGCTATTACCTAAATTCATATATACATCGCCAATGGCTCCTGTAACGGCAGGTGTGATTAGTTTGTCCCCCCC
Source organism: Dysgonamonadaceae bacterium (assembly GCA_029264035.1). Taxonomy (GTDB): domain Bacteria; phylum Bacteroidota; class Bacteroidia; order Bacteroidales; family Dysgonomonadaceae; genus UBA2632. Next base: position 10,398 of record JARICS010000075.1, read on the forward strand.
TTTGAATTTAGTCAAATAATTGAGCGCTTTTTCATTGTCACCCAATCGGCTGTATGAAATACCAGCATAAGCTTTAGCCAAATCGGCAGTTTTTGTTCCCCCAAATTGATTCATCACCTCTTCAAATCCTATGTAATCGTTTCCGTTGCCAAAAAGGGCAAGAGAATCTTGTTGGTTTTGAAAATAGCGTTCACCTTTATAAATAGCGGCCTGTGCTTTTTCGTTTTTGGGTTTCAAGTATAAGTTGTGATAAGCCAATACAGCCAATACTACAACTATTACCACACCAAGGCCAATCATAATGGCATTTTGGTTTTTCTCTATGAATTGCTCGGTGCTTGTTAGTGCCTCGTTGATGTTATCCAGGTTCTTTTCTGGATTTACTTCTTTCTGTTTTTTCGACATTATTATATATAGTATAAAATGGTTTTATATTTGAGTTGCAAAAGTAAAGGTTTTTAGCTGATAAATAAAATATAACGACCGATTTTTTTTAAACTTATTTGTATCACATTAATCTTTTACCTAAATTTGTAGTCTAATCCATTATAAAGAACGGGTTTTATAATCATTTAGAACAAAAAAAATGAAAAGAATTTTATTTATAATAGGTTTAGTGTTCATTTCTATAATAGGAGTAAACGCTCAAAGTCAGAATGAAAATGTATTCTCAAGCGTTCCTGAGGTAAATGGTAAAGTTGTGTTTCAACAATTTATACATACGAATCAGGGATTAAGCGAAGATCAAAGTTATGCACTCCTCTACAAATGGGGTAAAGATAATTATGCAGGAAATCCATTATTGTCGGGTATTAGATTTAACGAAAAAGAGAAAAGCATTTCAGTGAGCTCCAAGGTAGAGTTGTTGCTTCCAGCAAATAAAGATGGCGTGCGCCAGAAATCGATGATGAACTATCGTTTTGATGCAACTATTACAAATGCAGGTTGCGTGTTGATTATACGAGACGTTACCTATCAAAATGTGCAAGAAAGTGGCAAGAGTTTTTTTCCAAAAACCTCTTCTGCCGAAGAAATGATTACGGATAGTGCAATAACTTCAAATTCGAATGACAAAGAGTTTAAAGAAAACTTGCGCAAAAGTACGCTCTATTTTTTGAATGAATTGTACAACGATTTAAAGAACGAAATTACTGTCTCAAAGTAGGTTTGAGGGAGATACATAGAACGAATTCACAGACTTAAAATTACTTATATCGATTTTATTTATCAATTTATTTGGTAGATAAAAAATATATGGCTAATTTTGCGCCCTGATTTCGTGGAAAGATTAGAATATAAAACGAAATAATAATAAAACAACATATAGAGCCATGGCCAAAATTTGTCAGATTACAGGAAAAAAAGCAATGGTTGGAAATAACGTTTCACATTCAAATGCAAAAACGAAACGAAAATTCAACGTCAATTTATTTAAAAGAAAATTATATTGGGTAGAAGAAGAGTGCTGGATAAGTCTTA
>JARICS010000081.1 GCA_029264035.1 Dysgonamonadaceae bacterium
ATTAAATTCGGAAAAAGTATCAATTAAGCTGATGGATTCCTTCTTTTTGCCCATAGTGCTATTTAAATCTTATTAGATATTTTGTGTATTTAATTTCTTCGTATCTGAATTGCAAATCTTCGCTCACTTCTGTTTTGCGTTTTGCACCTTCAGCTTTTTCTTTTTTTGAGATGGTAACTATGAAATCATCATCGGACACCTCTTTTAGTATACCAGACAACTTTTGACCCTTTTTGGTAAGTACCTCTATCTCTTTGCCAATGTTTTTTTGATACTGACGTGTTGTTTTTAGTGGAGAGGTTAAGCCGGCAGAGCCTACTGTTAACTCAAAATCTTCTTCATCACGATCCAGTTTTGATTCCAAATAACGGCTCAATTCAACGCAATCATCAATATTGACTCCGTTGTCGTTGTCAATCTCAATAGAAATAACATTGCCTGGATTTATGATTACATCTACTAAGTAATTATCAGATGTTTCAAGAAACTCTTCTATTTGCGTAATCAGAAACTTTTTATCAATCATTGTTCAATATAAAAATAAAAAAGGAAAGCTGTGTTTCCTGCCTCCCTCTAACTTTCTGGTACAAAGATATTCAATTCTAATGGTTTTGCAAAACATCTACTCATTTTTTTGTAATCCAACAAGCACTTTATCAAATTTGTTTACAGGTCTTCCACAATTCTTTCACTCCTATGTTTTAGTATCTTAAGGCGTAATATGAAGAAAAAGCCTATCATTGCTTTCGTTTCTCACCTTGATTCTCATATAGTGGAGCTTTATATTGGACTATAAGACAATGAATATTTAGCTTTTGCAAAATAGGTCTATAAGTTTATTTTTATTGTTGGCAATTGTTGTGAATTATTAACTCTATCACTCCTCATTCTACCTCATTTTATATTGTAATCTATCAACTTCCTCTATTCTTATTTTGGTAACTTACAGATAATTCTCTGTGAGACTACAAAATATTATGTACTTTTGTAGAAATATTAAAACCAAAATATAAAATGACAAGTTCCAACGACAACCATATTGTTTACGCTCCTGTTACATTAGATTTTGTTACGGTCAGTGTTGAGTTTTGTTCATTTTTAGAGAAAATGGAAGTTACATCCCGTACAGAATGGTGTGAGATTATGTTGCGTATTCTCCCACTTCTATATGTAAAAGCCTCACTACTGCCTCCGGTAGTTGATTTAGAGGATGAGTTGGCTGAAGTCTTTGTTAGTCATGAAGATTACATGCTTATTGCCAATCAGGTTGCATCAGTTTTAGGTGAAGAGGATGTTTATTTAGACGTCTTTGTAGAGGATATGAAATATAGCGACCGTCCTGTATCATCTTTTGTTTCTGAAGATATTGCCGATATTTACCAAGATATCCGAAATTTTGTGTCTGTCTATCAGCTTGGCTTGGAGGAGACAATGATAAATGCACTGAAAGTTATTTCTGAGAATTTTCGTTTATATTGGGGGCAGAAGCTTGTAAATGTTTTAAGACCGCTTCATACGTTAGTATATAAGCCACTTGCCGATATAGACTCTGATCAAACTACTGGAGAGGAGGACAATTCATGGAATTAGAAATATCAAAAGAAGAGTTGCGCGATCTTCCTCTCGAAACCTTTGATGGGGAGATAATTGTAATAGATCGGGTAGATGATGTTGCTGAAGCTGTAGCTTATCTCAAGAAGTTTAAAGTAATTGGGTTTGATACAGAAACAAAGCCTGTATTTCGCAAAAATGTTACTCACAAAGTTGCTCTCATGCAGTTATCAACTCTCGACAAGTGTTTCTTGTTTAGACTCAATCTTATTCAATATCCCGACGATTTAGACGATTTGATTTGTAGTAAAGATGTAAAAAAGATAGGGCTATCATTACGTGATGATTTTTCTGCGTTAAGAAAACGCTCAGATTGTCCACCGCTCAACTTTGTTGATCTTCAAACATTCGTAAAGGATTATGGAATTAAAGATATGAGCTTACAAAAAATTTATGCAATACTCTTTAATAAAAAGATATCAAAAAATCAACGCTTGTCCAATTGGGAGGCGCATACACTCAAGCCATCTCAAAAACGATATGCAGCTATCGATGCATGGGCGTGTCTAAAAATATACAATCACCTTATTACTAACGGAGCACCCGTAGAAACAGAATAGATACAATATTATAATGTCTATTCTTTCAAACAACAATTAATATAAATAATTAGCATGAATCAGTATAAAAAAATATTTCTAAAACCTAAAAAGGACGAGTCGTTAAAACGTTTTCATCCTTGGGTGTTTTCTGGAGCCATATCATCTTTGGCAGATAATATAGAGGAGGGCGATGTTGTAGAGGTTTATGCTCACGACAAAACTTTTCTAGGAGTAGGTCACTACCAAATAGGGACTATTGCTGTTCGTGTTCTCTCTTTTCAACAAAGAGAGCTTGACACCAATTTCTATGAAGAGAGATTGGGAGATGCTTACCAAATGAGAAACGCTATTAATCTTGTGCGAGACGACAATAACACCTATCGTTTAGTTCACGGAGAGGGCGATATGTTGGCCGGTCTCATCATCGACATCTATGCAGGTCTTGCTGTAGTACAGGCTCACTCTATTGGTATGCACATGTCAAGGCAGATGATTGCAATTGCACTTCAGAGAGTATACGGTGAGTCATTACATCACATTTACTACAAGTCTGAAAGTACTTTGCCTTTCAAAGCACCAATCGATCCGCAAGACTCATTTTTGTTTGGCGGAGAAGCAGGTTTAGATAAGATAGCGCTCGAAAATAATTTGAAGTTTCAAATTGATTGGGAAAAAGGTCAGAAAACAGGGTTCTTTGTAGACCAACGCGAAAACAGAAGCTTATTAGAAGCATATTCACACGGTCGTTCGGTTTTAAATATGTTTTGCTATACAGGAGGTTTCTCGGTTTATGCCATGCGTGGTGGAGCTAAAGAGGTGATGGGTGTAGATAGTTCAGCTAAAGCAGTAATGCTTGCCGATGAGAATATAAAACTAAACTTTGGCGACGACAGTAGATATAGCAGTTCGTCGGACGATGCCTTTAAGTTTCTGAGGGACATGCCAAACGATGCATATGATTTAATTGTATTAGATCCGCCCGCTTTTGCAAAGCATAGGGGAGCAGTAAGAAATGCACTGCAAGGATACAAGAAACTCAACTTAGCTGCGTTTGAGAAAGTTGCAAAAGGGGGAATAGTATTTACCTTCTCTTGTTCGCAAGTTATCTCTCGTGAGCAATTTCGTTTGGCCGTATTCAGTGCAGCTGCCATATCGGGTAGAAGCGTAAAGATACTTCATCAACTTTCGCAACCTGCCGATCATCCTGTCAATATTTATCATCCTGAGGGAGAATATTTGAAAGGGCTAGTGCTACAAGTTTCTTAAAAGTATTGTTAATAAAGACAGCAAAATGACCCGAAAGGCATCTTTTTGATATAAAAAAGGCTAATAAGAGCACATTTGCTTGCAATATGTATGGTTGGTATTACAAAATCTTCTATATTTGCACTGTGTTTTTCATGGTATTAGATTTAAGGTTAACAATGAAGATTGGTTGTCGTGAGACAACCTTTCTTATTTTATAGCCATTTGTAATATTTTCTTACAGTACAAAGCGGACTTATCCCCAAATATTATGTCTTAAACTTTAGCTCTCCGATTGATGAGAGTTTTAAATTGTGTACTCCTCTGGCAAATAACACTTTCTTTACAAAAGACTCAAATTGCCATCTGGCTCAAGTCTGAAGATGAAAAAATGTGATTGAGCCTCCCTCAAACCTCTTGAAAAATGTGTTTTCGTTTCTAACGTGAAGGTTTATCGTTCACTAATATTATTTTTAAGATTGCACCAGTGTCAATTTGTAAATAATAGGTCGTTATTTTTTACATTTCATCGTAAGATGTGGTGGAAAATAGTTGGAAATTAAATCCACAGTCGAAGATGGAACGTTTATGTCATGAAAATTGAATCCACGGCCGTGGAAATGTTTTGTATCGTCAAAATGACGCTTTTTCTTTTAAATATCGGAGAAAAATGCCGTGAAAAAGGAAAAAGCAAATTTAGATTGAAATATCAATCGATTAAAACAGAATGCTACATTGAGAATTGGATATTTTAAGCATAAATGATGCCATTTAGAGCAACAAAAAGAAAACAATGTGTTCTCCAACATTTCCCCCATCGTGGATGCGATTTTCAACAGTTGGAAATCATTTCCGCCGTCGTGTATTCGATTTTCGACTGCTTAATACATTTTGTAGGGATGCAAAATGTTTTGAAAAAGATATTGAAAAAGAATTCGCAATAGATTACCAAAAACATGTCGCAAATTGAGCAATTTCATTGCATCGGTCATTCCAATGTAAACCAATCACATTCTTTTATAGCTAATCTAATAAATGTCTATTCTCACTCATCATCA
>JARICS010000110.1 GCA_029264035.1 Dysgonamonadaceae bacterium
AAAGCAATGGTTGGAAATAACGTTTCACATTCAAATGCAAAAACGAAACGAAAATTCAACGTCAATTTATTTAAAAGAAAATTATATTGGGTAGAAGAAGAGTGCTGGATAAGTCTTAACGTATCAGTAGCTGGTCTTCGCACCATTAATAAAATAGGTTTAGATGCTGCACTTAAGAAGGCGGCAGATAAAGGATATCTTAATGCTTAATAGATAGGAGCACATAATTATGGGAAAGAAAGCAAAAGGAAACAGAGTGCAAGTAATTTTAGAGTGCACAGAGCATAAAGAAAGTGGTATGCCCGGAACATCGAGATACATCACGATGAAAAACCGTAAAAATACAACTCAACGTCTTGAATTGAAGAAATTCAATCCAGTGTTGAAGAAAATGACAGTACATAAAGAAATCAAGTAAAAAAGATAAACCATGGCAAAAAGAGCAGTCGCGGGTTTTCGCGATAGAACAACAACATCAGGACGTAGTCATACGAAAGTGATTAAGATGGTAAAATCAGATACTGGTTCTTACTCATTCCAAGAAGAAATGATACCTAACGACCTTGTTCAAGATTATTTCAAGAAATAATTGGGGTTAATAATATATAAAAACATCCTTGCATGCTTATGCAGGGATTTTTTTTGTCTTCTATTTTGTAGCTTTGTGTATTGGATGATAAGTGTGTTTATTTTGAGTCAATTAAATACATGAACGCAAGATTAATTTAATAGGTTATTGAAAATTCGTTAGTTATGGCACTATTTAATATCTTTTCGAAAGGAAAAAAAGAAACTTTAGACAAGGGTCTTGAGAAAACTAAGGACAATATATTTTCTAAACTTTCACGCGCTGTCGCTGGGAAATCTCAGGTGGACGAAAATGTGTTGGACGAATTGGAGGAGATTCTAATATCGTCGGACGTTGGCGTGGAGACTACAATAAAGATAATTGATCGTATTGAAGAACGAGTAGCGCGTGATAAGTATTTGAATACTGCCGAACTAACTAAGATATTGCGTGAAGAGATAGCCTTGTTGCTAACTGATAATAATACTGACGATGTAGATGATTTCTCTATTCCGAAAGATAAAAAACCATATGTGATATTAGTTGTGGGTGTAAATGGTGTTGGCAAAACAACAACTATTGGCAAACTTGCATATCAATTCAAGAAAAAGGGCTTATCAGTATATTTAGGTGCTGCTGACACCTTTAGAGCTGCTGCAGTAGAACAAATAATTATATGGGGTGAGCGAGTAGGAGTTCCTGTTATTCATCAAAAGATGGGATCTGACCCTGCTTCGGTAGCATTTGATACAATTACTTCTGCTAAAGCAAAAAATGCCGATGTAGTTATTATTGACACAGCAGGAAGACTTCACAACAAAGTGAACTTGATGAACGAGCTCACGAAGATAAAAAATGTGATGAGCAAGGTTGTTCCCAATACACCCGATGAAGTGCTACTTATATTGGATGGGTCGACAGGACAAAATGCTTTTGAACAAGCTAAACAATTTACAGCTGCTACTGAAGTTACTGCGCTGGCCATTACCAAATTAGACGGTACAGCTAAGGGTGGAGTTGTGATAGGTATCTCCGATCAGTTTAAGATACCAGTAAAATACATTGGTCTTGGCGAAAGCGTTGAAGACCTTCAGGTGTTTCGCCGCGAAGAGTTTGTAAACTCATTGTTTGGAGAATAAATAAAAATTAGAAAAAAGAGGAAGAGAGAAATATCGAATGATTAAAAATAGAATAGATGTTGTGACACTTGGTTGTTCTAAAAACCTTGTGGATTCAGAAATGCTGATGCGTCAGCTACTTGCAAATGGTTACACTATAGATCATGACTCAGACAACCCGCAAGGTGAAATAGCTATTATCAATACATGTGGTTTTATTGGTGATGCGAAGGAGGAGTCCATCAACATGATATTATCTTTTGCAGAACAAAAGAAAATGAGAAAGCTCAAAAAGCTTTTTGTGATGGGTTGCTTGTCACAACGATACATGGATGAGTTGACGCTTGAAATACCCGAAGTGGACAAGTTTTATGGCAAGTTTGCTTGGAAAAACATCATTTCAGATTTAGGCAAATCGTATAATCAAGAACTTTCGTTAGAAAGAATGCTCTCTACACCAGCACACTATGCTTATATAAAGATATCAGAAGGGTGTAATCGCACTTGTTCTTATTGCTCTATACCCCTTATAACGGGCAAGTATGATTCGCGCCCAATTGAAGAAATTGTAGAAGAGGTGAGCAGTCTTGTTGCAAAAGGTGTAAAGGAATTTCAATTTATAGCGCAAGATTTGACTTACTATGGGTTGGATATCTACAAAGAGATGAAAATTGCCGAATTGGTAAAGCGTGTATCTGATATACCTGGCGTGGAATGGATTAGATTGCATTATGCCTATCCAGCTCATTTTCCAATGGATTTGCTTCCCGTGATTCGCGATTGCGACAATGTATGTAAATATCTTGATATTGCTTTGCAACACATCAGTGATAATATGCTCAGCAAGATGCGCAGGAATATTACCAAACAAGGAACTATAGATTTGATGCGTAAAATCAGAGCCGAAGCGCCTGGAATACACCTACGTACAACTCTAATGGTGGGACATCCAGGTGAAACTGAGCAGGACTTTAATGAATTGCTTGACTTCGTCAGAGACACAAAGTTTGAACGATTGGGAACTTTTCCTTATTCGCATGAAGAGGATACATATTGTGATAAAAACTATACAGACAATATTGCTCCAGAAGTGAAAGAAGAGAGATTGAGCAAATTGATGGAGGTGCAAGAAGATATAGCTTTGGATGTCAATGAAGATAAAATTGGGCAAACCCTTAAAGTCATAATAGATAGTGAAACACCCGATTATTATATTGGCAGAACGGAATTTGACTCTCCTGAAGTGGATGGTGAAGTACTTATAAATAAAGAGGAGCCATTGACAATAGGTTCATTTTATAATGTGGAAATAACTTCTGCAATGCCTTTCGATTTGATGGGCACAATTGTGTGAGTAAAGAAATTACAATCTTCTAAATTTTGAATCATGACAAACAAAGAACTTGTTGCTGAGCTTTCCGACCAATTAGGATGGACACAGGTGAGGGTTTCTGAAGTTTTAGCACAAACAGTTGAACAGTTGAATTCTAATTTAGCAAACAATGCAACAATAACTGTTCCTAACTTCGGCTCTTTTCAAACACGGAAGAGGGCTGAGCGCATCTCCGTTAATCCGCAAACACAACAGCGATTTCTTGTTCCCCCCAAAATATCAGTTAACTTTAAGCCTGCTTCAGTTCTCAAAGAAAAATTTAAATAGAGTAATGCCATGAATAGTAAGTTGAACATACAAGACATTGTAGATCTTCTGGTTGCTAATAATGAAATTAGTATAGAAGAAGCAGAGATGTTTGTTGCCCAATTTTTTAGTTTAATCGAAAAAGGTCTATCGACAGATGAATTGGTTAAAGTAAAAGATTTTGGTAGTTTTAAACTTACACACATTCAAGCACGTGAAAGTGTAGATGTAAATACACAAGAGAAGATAGTAATTCCTGCACACCGACGTGTAAGCTTTTTGCCTGCACCATTGCTTAAAGATTTGGTGAACAAGCCATTTGCACATTTTGAAACCACTCCCCTCAATGATGGCATTTTTATGGATGGTATTTCACAGGAAACTACTTCTGACAATGAAATTGAAGATTTGGATGGCGATGATAATGAAGATAAAACTTACCCAGAAGACCTTTTAATAGAGGAAATTCCAGTAAAACCTGAATCTGATGAAACCACTATTCAGGAACAAATTTTAGAAGAGGACAATAGCGAAATGCAAAATGATGAGCTATCGGCCCCTATAGTTGACTCCCTTCCTACCGATGAAAACATTACAAAGGAAACAACTACTACTGAAACAACTCCTAATGAGACAGCTCAAGTTGAAAATCTGTCAGCCGATGATGAAACAGAAATGCGAAACTCAGAAGTAGTTGAACCCAAAGAAGAGATAGAGTTAATTCCACAAGACTCTATTGTTGATACTCCTATCAAACCCCCTCATAAGAAACCCAAAACGAAAGGAAAGCTAAGACGCTATATATTGCGATGGGACATTGCAATAGCGCTGTTCATTATTACTGCAATTGGGTTAGGCTACAAATATTATTTTGCAAATCACAATCCGTGCGAGAAAGGAATTGAAGAAAGTGAAATTCCTAAACCAATCAAGCAGGTAGTTTCTACTCCTGTTGAAACTCCATTGATTGAATCTGCAGTAGTTGTTGATTCTATTGAAACGAAGAAGGCGGAAGTGCAACCTCTCAAAATGGTGAAGATGTCTCCTGGTAGAACTTTGCGTCTCATTGCTTTGGAAAAATTTGGAGATAGAGAGTTTTGGGTCTATATCTACATGAAAAACAAAGATAAAATTCAGAATCCCGATGTTATTCCCATTGGTTTAGAATTAGCCTTGCCCAATATGGATGAGTATCCTATGGATGCTGCTAATTCAGACCATGTAGCCAAAGCAAAGTCTTTGGGAGATGGGGTGATGAAGGGGTTGTGGTAAATATTTAAATTAAAAGTTCTGTTTTACAGTACATACCTTTATAATAATCGATATACTGAAAAAAGCCATCTCCGTTAAAGAGGTGGCTTTTTTATATCCTGCATTCTCGTATTTGCGAACTAAAAGCACTGTTTTATTAAGTTTTTAATCAGAAAGGGGTATTTTATCATTAAAATATTACCTTTGTGAACAATTACATATGAATGTATGTTCATGTGTCTATGTAATCGAAATTAAAAAACGATATATTTATATATCTATCCAGTAAAAGAATTATGAAACTTGATAAGGTAAAATTAAATTAATGAAAATCAACAGACTACTCATCATTATGTGCTTGATGCCAGCAATATCATTTGCACAACAAACCGTACCTATCTCCAAAGCTGAGGTTTTGGAAAAGGT
>JARICS010000018.1 GCA_029264035.1 Dysgonamonadaceae bacterium
ACGAAATTGCACGGTTATGTGTGGTTTCGTTTTTTTATCTGTAAGCTGTATTAAATGAACTATTTACTTCTTATGAAGTTATTTATATGGATGAAACTATTTAAAATTTGTAAAGTATGATCAACACTACTCATAACCACCAAGAACTAAGGAAAGACCTAAAATATCTTAAGCTATTATCAAAATCATTTCCCACCATTGCATCTGCAAGCACCGAGATAATCAATCTGAAAGCAATATTGCATTTGCCCAAAGGTACAGAACACTTCTTAGCCGATATTCACGGCGAAGCCGAAGCTTTTCAACATGTGTTGAAAAACGCATCGGGAACCATTCGCACTAAAGTGGATGAAATATTTGGGCAAACCTTGCGTGACAGTCAAAAGAGAGAGCTCACCACACTTATCTACTATCCGTATGAAAAGCTGCGCTTGGTGAAACAAGTGGAAACAGATATGTCTGAGTGGTACGTGGTGACATTGAACAAATTGGTTAAAGTGCTTGATACAGTTGCATCTAAATATACCCGCTCAAAGGTACGAAAATCGTTGCCTCCCAAATATGAATATATCATTCAGGAGCTTTTGCACGAATCAACTGTCAATTCTCATAAATCTGCCTATATCAGTGTTATTGTCAATTCGATTATATCCACTGGGAGCGCCGATGAATTTATTGCTGCCATGTGCGAATCTATCCAACGATTGGTAATTGATCATTTGCATATTGTGGGCGACGTGTTTGATAGAGGAGACGGTGCACATCTGATTATGGATACATTGTGCAACTACCACAACTTCGATTTTCAATGGGGCAACCACGATGTGCTGTGGATGGGTGCTGCTGTTGGTAATAAAGCTAGCATGGCCAATGTGGTGCGTATTGCTATGCGATATGGAAACTTGACTACGCTCGAAGATGGTTATGGCATTAACTTATTGCCCATTGCTCGTTTTGCCATGGAGGTATATGCCAATGACCCCTGTGCAGAGTTTCAACCCAAGCTTTTGGGGAACGATAAAACCTACGATGATAAGTCTGTAGAGCTAATGAGCCAAATGCAGAAAGCAATAGCTGTGATTCAGTTTAAACTAGAGCACGACATCATTGCACGTCATCCAGAGTTTGAAATGGAGGATCGAAACCTATTGCACCGTATCAATTTTGATAAAGGCACCATTACCCTTCCCGACGGGAGCGAGCATGTGATGAAGGATATGAACTTCCCAACTATCGACCCCAAAGATCCTTACAAGCTAACCGATGAAGAGAACGACTTGGTGGAGAGATTGATGCACTCATTTATGCACAGCGAGAAGCTAAAGAAACATCTCAATTGCCTTTACGCCAAAGGAAGTATGTATCTCACCATCAATCAAAACCTGCTCTATCATGCATCTATTCCTATGGATAAGAATGGCCAGTTCAAGAAAGTGAATATTCAAGGCAAGGAGTATTCAGGCAAACTATTTATGGACAAAATAGATAGATTAATCAGAGCGGCTTATTTTGAGAAAAAAGACCTTAAAACAAGAGATTTTGCACTAGACTATATGTGGTATATGTGGTGTGGCACAAACTCTCCACTTTTTGACAAAAGTGCTATGACCACTTTTGAGCGATACTTTATTGAAGATAAAACCACACATGCCGAGGAGAAGGGATATTATTTTAAGTTTCAAAACCAACGCGACACATGCGAAATGATTCTCTCAGAGTTTGGTTTGGAAGGACCCGATACGCACATCATCAACGGTCATGTGCCCGTGAAAGCGGCCAAAGGAGAGTCGCCCATGCGTGCCGATGGAAAGCTGATTATTATTGATGGTGGTTTTTCTCGTGCTTATCAGTCCTCTACAGGTATTGCGGGTTACACCCTTATATTTAATTCACAAGGAATTCAGCTAGTGCAACACGAACCCTTTGAATCTGCCAAAGCTGTTATCGAAAAGGGAAGCGACATACAGTCGGTAACGGTTATTAGGGAATTTATATCCAATAGAATGTTGGTGAAAGATACCGATAACGGCAAGTTGCTAGTTAGTCAAGTGGAAGATCTCAAAAAGCTATTGGATGCCTACAGATTGGGCTTGATTAAAGAGAGAGAAAATCTTTTCTCCTAAACTCATTTATAGTAACATTCATGAGCAGATACAGAGGAATAAGTAAGCAAGAGGTAGAAACATTAGAGAAAAACGGCTGTTGGGCAGACAGCTGGGCTAACATTGAAGTTGCCAACAACTTCACGCCCAAGTATATCACGAATACTAAGTTCTATGGAAAAATATTGTTGGGCACTTTCGATAAAGAGTTTCATCTTCCTGGCGGATTGACAAAGCATGCTTGCATCCACAATGCAATACTTCATAAATGCACTATAGGTAATGATGTAGTTATCGAAAACGTGCAAAATTACATTGCCAACTATACAATCGGCGACAACTGCTTTATTCAAAACATAGATGTGATGTTGGTAGATGGCACATCAACGTTTGGAAATGGAGTAGAGGTTTCGGTATTGAACGAAATGGGTGGTCGTGAAGTGCATATTCACAATAAACTCTCGGCTCACTTTGCCTACATCTATTCGCTTTATCGCCACAGACCTCGCCTCATTGAGAATATGCATACTATGATAGAGCGCTATTGCAACAAATATGCTTCTGACACAGGATGTGTGGGGGACAACTGCACCATTGTGAACGTGGGCTACATAGAGAATGTGAAGATTGGACCTGATTGCAAAATTGTGGGAGCCATGAGTCTGAAGAATGGCACAATCAATAGCAATGAACATGCACCTGTGAAGATAGGACGCAATGTAATAGCCCAAGATTTCATTATCTCATCTGATTCGCGTGTGGAAAGTGGAACTATTCTCAAACGTTGTTTTGTTGGACAAGCTTGTCTGCTGAAACAAAACTACTCCGCTTCAGATTCTCTTTTCTTTAGCAACTCTCAGGGTATAAATGGCGAAGCGTGTGCTCTCTTTGCAGGTCCATTCACCGTAACGCATCACAAATCCACCTTGCTTATTGCCGGCATGTTTTCATTTATGAATGCAGGTTCGGGTTCCAATCAAAGCAACCATATGTATAAACTAGGCCCCATCCATCAAGGCATTGTGGAGCGCGGAGCCAAGACTACTAGTAACTCTTATGTTTTGTGGCCTGCCAAAGTAGGGCCTTTCTCACTCATCTTGGGGCGACATCATCATCATGCTGATACATCCAATTTACCTTTTTCTTATTTGATAGAAAAGGATAATACTACACATTTAGTCCCTGGTGTAAACTTACGAAGTGTGGGCACCATTCGCGATGCAAAGAAATGGCCCGAAAGAGATTTCAGGAATGATCCTGTCAAATTGGATTATATCAATTTTAATTTGTTAAGTCCCTACACCATTCAGAAGGTATTGGCTGGGATAGATATACTCACTAATCTGCAGGCTACGGCAGGTGAAACTTCTGCTATATACACTTTTCAAAGTTGTATCATAACAAATTCATCTCTGAAAAGAGGATTGAAGCTTTATGATATGGTGGTCCACAAGTTTTTGGGTAACTCTCTGATAAAACGTTTAGAACATATACAATTTAAAAGTGATGAGGAAATAAGGGCTCGCTTGCAACCTCAATCAACTTTAGGTATAGGCGAATGGGTAGATCTTTCGGGACTAATAGCACCCAAATCTGAAATAGATTTCTTAATTTCGCAAATTGAAAGAGGAGAAATTAACACACTTCGCGACATTGATCAGATCTTTAGCGCTTTACATAGCAACTACTACACACTAGAGTGGACGTGGGCGTGGCACAAAATTCAAGAGTACTATCAAATTGATGCTGCGAGCATTACTAGCAGTGATATAATCGAGATTGTTGAAAAGTGGAAAGAGGCTGTTATCAAGTTGGACGAAATGATATATGAAGATGCTAAAAAAGAATTTTCATTGTCTTTTAAAACTGGTTTTGGTGCCAATGGCAATATTCAGGAGCGCATGCTCGATTTTGAATCGGTGAGAGGTGCTTTTGATAATAACGAGTTTGTTGTAACTGTATTGAAGCATATTAAAGACAAGAAAGCATTGGGCGAAGAGTTAATAGCTCGTATGAAACAAGTAGAAAGAAAAAATGGCTAAAAAGAAATATTATGTGGTTTGGGACGGACGAGAAACAGGTGTTTTCGATTCGTGGCAATCATGTAAAGAGCAAGTAGATGCATATCCCGGCGCAGTGTACAAATCCTTCGGTAGTGAACAAGAGGCCAATGAGGCCTTTTACGATGATAGTAAAAACCATGTTGGCAACAACAAGAAAAAACCACAACTGACCGCAGAACAAAAGAGAAAGTATGGCGAGCCCATTCAAGAGAGCATCTCTGTGGATGGTGCAAGCAGTTCGCGTGGCGGTATGTCTGAGTATAGAGGGGTAATAACAAGCACTGGGCAAGAGATTTTTAGAATGGGTCCCTATCCCGAAGGTACTAACAACTTGATGGAGTTTCTGGCCCTAGTACATGCTTTGAGCTATTGCAAGAAAAATGAAATATTGCTGCCCATCTATTCCGATAGTCGTACTGCCATATTGTGGGTGCGCAACAAAGCTATTAAGACCAAACAACCTCG
>JARICS010000039.1 GCA_029264035.1 Dysgonamonadaceae bacterium
TTCTACCGCAGTAGATTCAAGTTTCATGGCATTAAGATCCAATCTACGACTGTGGATTTAATTTCCAACTGTTTTAAGCCGCATCTTGGAGCGAATTGAAATAAATAGAGGTCTAATATTTACAAATTGACACTTGTGAAAATTGAAAATGATGTGAGTATGTTTTCTATCTCAATTTTCATAACCGTGTTCACGCCACTTTGCAATTAAACTTCGTATAAAGAAAGTAGTATTTGCCTAATAGTAGAAACTCAAGTGAAAAAACTCGCTTCAGCGAGAGAACTTAAGTTAAACACATAATCTTAGAGTTGATGCAAAATTTTGAAACTGAAGAGTTGATAGAATAAATTGGCTTTCAAATAAGAAATTAGTAAAACAATCGTTTGAATCTTTAAAACAGTATCAATAAATTCTTCACAATTTGTATCTTTGTTGAACCACAGAAAATAACGAAAAAAAAATAGAATCGATCATGAAATTTATCATCCCTTTTTTAGCTTCACTGCTTTTTGCTATACAGATAAGTGCACAACAACTTCCAAAAGTTTCGCCTGAGGAGGTAGGAATGAGCTCACAACATTTACAAAATGCCGACTTAGTTATTAATCAGGCTATTGCCAATAAAGAAATTCCTGGAGCAGTATTGGCTGTTGTGAAAGATGGTAAAATGGCCTATCTGAAAGCTTATGGCAACAAAGAGGTATATCCTACTACTGTACCCATGGATGTTAATACAGTATTTGATCTTGCCTCTTTAACCAAACCTGTTTCTACAGCAATTTCAGCTATGATACTCGTGGAACGGGGACAATTACGATTGCTAGATAAAGTGAACCTGTTTATCCCCGACTTCGAACCATGGAGCAATGGGAAAGAGAAAAAAGATATCCGTGTGGTTGATTTAATGACTCATACATCTGGTCTTCCATCATATGCCCCAATCAATAAAGCAGAAAATGCAAAGGGAGACAACAAACCCGACAAAATGATTAACTACATTGCTACTGTGAAGAGAGAGTTTGAGCCACAGACTGATTTTCAGTATAGTTGCCTTAATTATATCACTCTGCAACGAATTATAGAAACCATTTCGAAACGAGACTTGCGCTCATTTGCAAAACAGAACATCTTTGATGTTTTGCAAATGAAGCATACCGACTATCTACCAATAGGCGAAACTTTAGAACTAACTGCCCCAACAGAAAAACTTAAAGATGGGAAAGTTTTGAAAGGAATTGTACACGACCCTTTGGCACGCATCATGAATTTAGGAATTTCGGGCAACGCAGGCCTTTTCTCTGATGCTAACGATTTGGCCATATTAGTGGCTGCTTTGCAAAATGATGGAGAATACAACGGTAAACGAATACTCAGTCCAATGGGTGTAAGAACAATGCGCACTGTGCCACGCAGCACAAATTCTATTGGTAGAACTCCAGGATGGGATGTATTTACTCCTTACTCTTCTAATAATGGCGATCTTTTTGGACCTAACACATACGGACACACAGGCTACACAGGCACGTCTATTACCATTGACCCCGATGCCAACACAGCAGTAATATTACTTACCAACCGAGCACACCCTAATGATGGAGGCGAAGTAGTAAGGTTGCGTTCGCTTATAGCAAACATTGTAGCAGCATCAGTTTTAGAAGTAAATTCAAATGATATAATGGTAGAGACAACTCCCAAAGAAGCTACAATACGCAATCATCACGACCATTATTATAAACGATTGGTAGAATTCAAAAATGAACAACCCATCGACTCCAAATCAATTGTAATGCTCGGAAACAGCATAACAGAAGCTGGTGGTGACTGGGCACAAAAAATGAAGAACAAAAACATGCGTAACCGCGGCATTAGTGGTGATAAAGTGAGAGGTGTAAGTGAAAGATTGGAAGAAATAGTAAAAGGAAATCCAAAGAAAATATTCTTGATGATTGGCATAAATGATGTTTCTCATCATCAACCCACAGATTTTATTGTAAATGATATAGCTGAATTGATAGAAGAAATAAGAGAGAAATCTCCACGCACAGAAATATACCTTCAAAGCATATTGCCAATAAACGAATCGTTTGGCATTTATACAAGACTAAACGGAAGAAGTGCTCAAATACCTGAAATAAATGCAAAATTGAAGACTCTTGCTAGAAATTGGAATCTCACTTACGTTGATCTATTTCCGCTTTTTGTAGAACCAGGTACAAATACTCTACGCGCAAACCTCACAGGAGATGGCATTCACCTTTCTGAAGAAGGATATGAAATATGGAGAAAGGAACTAAAAAAGCAGTTATAATAGAATTAAAGTTCCAACAATTAATAAATAGATTATACAACACTGAAAATAATAGCAATTGTTTATATCTTTACCGCCTGTAAGGTAATGCACAACTTATGTATATACTATATTTCCAAGTAAACATATGAATATTGAATTTTTATTAGAATACAATCCTATTCTTTTGGCGCTTGGCGCCACACTTTTCACATGGGCAGTAACAGCATTGGGCTCTTCGATGGTTTTTTTCTTTAAAAACATAAATCAAAAAGTATTAAATTCTATGCTAGGTTTTGCAGCAGGTGTTATGATAGCTGCAAGCTTTTGGTCACTATTGGAGCCTGCGATAGTTATGGCCGAAGAAAATGGCGATACACCTTGGGTGCCAGCCGTTGTGGGCTTTTTAAGTGGTGGAGTTTTCCTTTTTCTAATAGACAAAATTCTTCCTCACCTACACATGAGTTTAAAAGTAGATCAAGCCGAAGGCATAAAAACATCGTGGCAGCGAAGCATACTTTTGGTATTGGCCATAACCATACACAACATTCCCGAAGGATTGGCAGTAGGTGTTGCATTTGGTGCATTGGCTCACAGTCCAGACATGGGAGTATTAGTTGGAGCTATGGTGTTGGCTTTTGGTATTGGATTACAAAACTTTCCTGAAGGAGCCGCTGTTTCTATACCTTTACGACGGGAAGGTTTTTCACGTCTCAAAGCATTCAATTATGGTCAACTATCGGGTATAGTTGAACCAATTTCTGGCGTTCTTGGTGCATACTTAGTATTATCAATAACTCCTATCCTACCCTATGCATTGTCATTTGCGGCAGGAGCTATGATTTTTGTTGTAGTAGAAGAGCTCATTCCTGAGTCACAAACCGGACACGAAACAGACTACTCTACCATTGGCGCAATGATTGGTTTTGCTGTGATGATGACGCTTGATGTTGCTCTTGGCTAGAAGGACATCCTTCTACCCTGAAATAAGGATATGCACATCATTTAAGCTAACTACTTATAAATTATTTGCTTTCATCAAGCTCAAGCAAACAGGCTCGGAAATCAGAAGATGATTTAATTACATGAAAGTTATCTGGCATTTCGGGACTAAGTTCTCTAATCTGATATCCTGTAACATAAAATGGTTTTTCAGGGAAATTTTCTCTCAAATTGATGAACATATTTTCTAACTGAGCTTTTTCCACTGGACCCACAAACGATGAGAAAAAAGCTTTAGCATTTGTTACTCTTTCCACCTCTTTTAAATCTTCTAATGGCACTGAAGCTCCCAAATAAATTACTTCATAACCTTGTTGTCGAGCAATATAGCTATAGAAAAGGAGACCTACTTCATGCAATTCTCCTTCAGGCAAGAAAAAAATTATTTTATCTTCACCTTGCCCATTACTCGTTATCTCTTTTTGTATTTTGACTATAATCTTTTGTCGCAATAAATTTACAATAAAGTGTTCTTGCGCGGGCTTTATAGTATCAGTTTGCCACAAGATGCCAATGCGTTCTAGAAAAGGGAACATTATATTCTCAATAAGTTTTTCGAAACCATACTCTTTTAAAGCATTGTTGAAAGAATTATTAAAAGAGTTTTCATCTAATTCTAACATAGAAAACAGTAGCGCATCTATAACATGGGAATATATGTCGGGTTTATCAAGCAAGTTGGCAACCTTATCACGTAGTTCCTCTTTATTTAACTTAGCTATCTTAGAGATTTTAAGTCCATTTTGATTCAAGATAGAGATGTTTAAAATATTTCTCAAATCTTCATCAGAGTAATATCTTATGTTGGTATCTGTTCGCTTAGGAATAACCAAACCAAAGCGTCTTTCCCACATCCTTATTGTATGGGCTTTTATGCCCGACATTTTTTCAATATCTTTTATAGAGTATGTTGCCATATTTTGTGTTGTTTATTTAATTACTATAACTACAATTGACCCTGACTTGTTCAAATTTCCATATACAAAGATAAAACAAAAACAAAAGCACCCTCTTAAAATAAACAATTTAAGAGGGTGCTTCTAATTTAAACTATAGTCTTATGAAATTTAAGGGAGAATTACTTTATCAATAACATGTACAACTCCGTTTGTTCCTTGAACATCTGCTAAAACAACTTTAGAAGTACCATCAATTTTAACACCACTACTTAAGTCTATCATAATTTTCTTTGCTGGGTTAAGCGTCTGAACTTCACCATTTGTGAGCTGTCCAGAAGTAACGTTACCACTAACTACATGGGACAAAAGAATAGGAGTTAAAGCCGCGACTGAAAGATCAGCTACTCCACCAACACCAAGTTCTGTAAATAAGGCATTGAATGCGGCATTGGTTGGTGCAAATACTGTAAATGGACCAGCACCTTTTAGAGTCTCATCTAAATTAGCTTTGGTTAATGCTGCTACAAGAATGCTAAATGTAGGATTATTTACTGCTATATCAACAATTGATAATGGCAATATAACTTTATCTATTACATGAATCACACCATTATCAGCTGCAATATTAGTTACCGTTATTTTAGCTCTACTATTTATCATTGTTGTTTCCATATCTACATAGAAAGATAGGTTTGTACCATCACTAGGACCAGAAGATAAAGTGCTGAAATAACCAGTGCTGATATCTGCTGCCATATTATTACCATCTAATACATGATAAAGCAATATATTTGTAAGAGTTGGCACAGGAATATCATCTAAACCTCCAAAATCTAATTCTGTTAACAGATTAGCAAATGCTTGATTGGTAGGAGCAAAAACTGTAAACATAGCCTCTTCATTAGCCAAAGCTGCATCTAAACCAGTCTTTGTTAATGCTGTAACTAAGATAGAGAAATCTGCATTACCCTTAGCTACATCAACAATTGTATTAGTTTCTGGCGCTGTTGGTACAATAACTTTATCAATAACATGTACAACTCCGTTTGTTCCTTGAACGTCTGCCAATACAACCTTGATGTCTCCATCAATTGTTACACCACCCGAAGTACCAATAAGAACTTTCTTATCAGGATTGAGTGTTTGAACTTCACCGTTTGAAAGCTGTCCTGAAGTCACATTACCACTTACAACATGTGATAGAAGAATTGGAGTTAGAGCTTCTGCAGAAAGATCTGCAATACCCGAAACGCCTAATGCTGCAAATAATGCAGTGAATGCATCGTCGGTAGGAGCAAACACTGTGAATGGACCAGCACCTTTTAGAGTTTCAACCAAATTGGCTTTTGCAAGTGCTGATACAAGAATACTAAATGTAGGATTGTTTACTGCTATATCAACAATTGTTTGTGGTAAAATAACTTTATCTATTACGTGAATAACACCATTGTCGGCTTTTACATCTGTAGCTGTTATTTTAGCTCTTTTGTTTATCATTGTTGTTCCCATGTCTACATAAATAGACAATTTAGTATTATCGGCAGGTCCTGCAGATAAAGTAGGATAATATCCAGTAGTAATAGATGCTGCCATTTTTGAACCATCCAATACGTGATATAACAAAATACTGGAAAGAGTTTCTTTTGGCACATCACTTAAACTGCTTAGTTTCAATTCCACTAATAAATCAGCGAAAGCTTGATTTGTTGGTGCAAAAACAGTGAAGGAAGCAGCGCCATTTTCCAAAGCTTTATCTAATCCGGTAATAGTTAGTGCCTGTACCAAAACTGAAAAGTTTGGATTGCTTTTAGCTACTTCTACTACATTAGATTTTGTAGGAAGTTTATCATCATCGTCATCACTACAAGCAACAAGAGTTACTGTGGATAATAAGAGAATGGATAAGAATAAGAATTTTAATTTTTTCATCGTTTTTGAGTTTTAATTTAGAATCATTTTAAATAAGAACATACTTTAAACACAAAAACATACTTAATTGTTCACCATTAAAAGATAATAGTTGAACATTAAATTATGAATTTTCCATTTTATCATTCTAATAAAGGATTCTAAGCATTTTAATTAAATGCTGATAATCAAACTTTAACAGAATATTACTCAAGACTAATAGTTTAGAGGAAGGCCAAAACATGATAATTAAATATCAGAAACATGAGTATACAACAAAAGAGGAACTTTCTATTTAACAAGAAATTCCTTCTTTAAATTGACTGAAATTACACAAAATGAAGTTGATTTAATAACAATCTGAAGTGATTAAATTAAAAGCTCTATGCAGATAAAGGATATATTAGCCAGATGCTTTTCGATATGCTTTTTGATGTAGGAGTTGATATAGTGACAGGTATACGATCTAATAAGAAGAACAGCTAAATTTCTTTTCATGAAATGATTCTTTTACATAAAAGATCAGAAATCAATCCATTAAAGATGAGTTCAAAAACATCTGTCAGATTGAGCATTCTAGACATCGCTCCACTCATAATTTCATCATGAATATTATTGCAGCTCTTGTCTCATATTATTTTTTCTAAAAAAGACTTTAATTAAATTTGAAGTGGAACAATTAAATCAATTAATTATTTGGAGATAATCTTATCCCCAACTCACATAAATAAATAAATAAAACCCAAGATAAGACATAAAAAAACGATTAATACGTTTAGCGCATCAATCGTTCTTTCTTTTTATATATAAAATTCAATATCAATTATTCTCCAAAGTCATCAAACAATAACATTTCTGATGGCACTCCAAGACTGTCTAACATGCCTTCAACAGCTTTAGCCATTGGTCCAGGACCACACATATAATATTCAATTTCTTCTGGCTCTTCATGATCTTTAAGGTAATTATCAAGTATTACTTGATGTATAAAGCCAACTGGACCTTTCCAATTATCTTCTGGCAATGGTTCAGAAAGTGCAATATGAAATTCAAAGTTAGGAAAGTCCTTCTCTAATTGACGAAAATCTTCTTCATAAAATATTTCTTTTTTAGAGCGTGCACCATACCAGTAGGAAACTTTGCGGTCCGTTGTTTTTAAAGTTTTAAACAAATGAAGTAATTGAGCACGCAAAGGAGCCATACCAGCACCACCACCAACAAAGAGCATTTCTTTTTTAGTGTCATGCATATGAAACTCCCCATAAGGACCAGACATGAGTACTTTATCACCTGGTTTCAAATTGAATATATATGAAGTAGCTATACCAGGTTTTACACCAGCTTTCCATGTGCCAGTTTTTCTATCAAAAGGAGGTGTAGCTATGCGAACATTAAGAGTTATAATATTATCACCTTCTGCAGGATAGTTAGCCATGGAATAGGCGCGAATGATTTCCTCATCATTCTTTACAGTCAATGGCCAAAGATTAAATTTATCCCATTCAGGCTTAAATTTATCATCGATATCCATGTCACTGAACTTGATGTCATATTTAGGTATCCTAATTTGGCTGTAAGAACCTGGGATAAAATCTAGTCTTTCTCCTTCTGGAAGCCTTACAACAAACTCTTTTATAAAAGTGGCAACGTTTTTGTTAGAAACAACTTCGCACTCCCACTCCTTAATACCAAATACTTCTTCAGGAACAACAATCTTAATGTCGTCCTTCACTTTTACTTGACAAGATAGTCTCCAATCAAGTTGTTGTTCTTTTCGGGTAAAGAAGCCTGTTTCAGTTGGCAAAATTTCTCCACCACCTTCAACAACGCGACATCTACATTCGCCACAAGTTCCTTTACCACCGCATGCTGATGACAAATATATCTTTTTATTTTGCAAAGTGTTTAGCAATGTACCACCTGCAGGAACATCTAGTTCCTTATCATCATTAATAACTATCTTCACATTGCCAGAAGGCAACAATTTTGATTTTGCTACTAATATAACTACTACAAGTATTATTATTATTATCAAAAAGACAACAACACTAGAAATAATAGTCAAACTTTCTGCACTCAATAGTACACTCATATTATTTATGATAATTTATATTGAAAACTCTGTTTTATTTTTTCTCTTTAGATATCTATTCCTGAAAAGCTCATGAAGGCTATCCCCATCAAGGCTACAATAATAAAAGTAATACCTAAACCTTTCAATGGTTTTGGCACATTAGAATATTGCAATTTCTCACGAATAGCAGCTAATCCAACAATTGCCAAAAGCCATCCAATACCAGATCCAAAGCCATACGCTGTAGCCATTCCAATATTTGGAAATGAACGCTGTTGCATAAACAATGAACCACCTAAAATTGCACAGTTAACAGCTATCAATGGTAAAAATATACCTAATGAATTATATAAAGTAGGACTATAGCGTTCTATAACCATTTCTACTAACTGAACAGATGAAGCAATTATAGCAATAAAGATGAGTAAACTGAAAACACTTAGGTCAACATCTATAAAACTCTCTCCTAACCACTTCAGTGCCCCTTCTTTTAATACATAGTTTTCTAATAAGAAATTTAAAGGTAGGGTTAGCATTAAAACAAATGTAACAGCAAGACCCAAACCTACAGCTGTTTTTACATTTTTCGATACTGCAAGATATGAACACATACCTAAATAGTATGCGAAGATCATATTATCTACAAATATCGATCGGACAATTAAACTTATTGCATCCATAGTGAAATCTAATTTTTTTGTGTCTTAAACATTAGTTTGTTTCTTCCTGTAATTCCTTATTTAGGTGTCTGTGTACCCAAATAATACCTGCAACAACTATTAGTGCCATTGGAGGAAGAATCATAAGGCCATTATTTTCATACCCAATGTCGTACATTGCTTGTGGTATAACTGGAATATCTAATAGAGTTCCGCTGCCTAAAAGTTCTCTAAAGAAACCTACAACTACAAGAATCCATCCATATCCCAATCCATTACCCACACCATCTAAAAACGAAGGCCAAGGACCATTACCTAATGCAAAAGCTTCTAATCGTCCCATCAATATACAATTGGTTACTATAAGTCCAACAAAAACTGACAATTGTTTATTTACATCATAAACGTATGCTTTTAGCACTTCGCTAACAATTGTTACAAGAGCTGCTACTACTACCAATTGCACTATAATACGTATTCTGTTTGGTATGGTATTTCGCAATAGCGAAATAATTACGTTTGCAAAAGCTGCAACTACCACCACTGCTATGGCCATTACCAAAGAAGGTTCAAGCTTAGAGGTTACTGCCAATGCAGAACAAATACCCAACACTTGAATTATAACAGGATTATTCTTATTTAGCGGTCCCATCAACACCGCTTTTGTTTTACTATTCAATAATGCCATCTTTAGTCTATATTTTATTTAGAGTTACGAACGTTCTCTAAAAAGTTTTTATACTCACCCACGTTATCATATAGCATTGCACCTACACCTTGACTGGTAATTGTACCCCCTGAGATGCCATCTATATAATCTCTATCTGAAACAGTTTTACCTTTTTTCACTACAGCAATAGATTTAAACTCTTCATTTTTGAATAAGTTTTTACCTTCAAATTGTTTTCTGAAAGGTTCATGCGTTATTTCAGCTCCTAATCCTGGGGTCTCAGAATCGTGACCAAAGTCAACTCCATAAATTGTACTGCCATCTGCATCAAGTGCAAGATAGCCCCAAATAGGCCCCCAAAGGCCCTTCCCATTCATGGGTAAGATGTATTTTTTATTTCCATCAATCACAGCTTCGTAAACTGGGAAACCTTCACGATTGGCAACATTCACAACAA
Source organism: Dysgonamonadaceae bacterium (assembly GCA_029264035.1). Classification (GTDB taxonomy): domain Bacteria; phylum Bacteroidota; class Bacteroidia; order Bacteroidales; family Dysgonomonadaceae; genus UBA2632. Next base: position 9,957 of record JARICS010000039.1, read on the forward strand.
ATGCTGAATCAGTTGGTAATGTACCTGCACTTGATTCTTTTTTTGCACCAGTTTCAAGATCTATTAAATAAGCATCGCTTATTAGATCATTAAAAATGGTTTCAGCCTCTTCGGTAGAAGCCTCTATCTTTAAAGAGCGCAATATCTGCTGCATTTTATCTATTTCAACGTTCTTCTTTTGTCTTCCACTAAGAGCTTGATGCGTAAACGACAAACCCAAAGCTACAAGAAGCACCATTACTACGGCATAGATAATTGTATATGTACTACTTTCTGTTTTCATTATTTATACCCTTTCATTATTTTTAATTGCACTTCTTTTTAAACGTTTTTTAATGTTGCCATCTACAACGTAGAAATCGATAAGAGGTGCAAAAGCATTCATAAATAAAATAGCAAGCATCATCCCTTCTGGATAACCAGGATTGAAGACGCGAATAGCAACTGCTAAAGCTCCTATCAAGAATCCGTAAATCCATTTACCCGTCTCGGTACGTGAAGATGTTACAGGGTCAGTTGCCATAAATACAGCGCCAAATGCAAAACCTCCTAACACGAAGTGATACAAGGGAGGCATTCCCATTACAGCATTTATTGCAAATTGATTAATTAATAGTACAGTTGCTCCACCACCTAAGAATACCGATAGCATAGTCTTCCAACTACCTACACCAGTAACTATCAAAATGAGTGCACCAATCAAAATAGCTAAAGTTGATACTTCACCAACAGAACCTGGAATAAATCCTAAGAACATATCCATTAAAGATACTGCCCCTTCATTTATACTAGTAAATAGTGAAGATGAAAAAGTTGGAGAATCTGTTATGGCCAATTGTCCTAACATAGTAGCACCAGAATATCCATCAACTGTTTGTGCTATACCATCAACCATTTGAGGGCTTCCTAGTCCAAAAGCACCAGCAGTACGAACAAATACATTGTCGCCCGACATGTGTGACGGATAGGCAAAGAATAAAAAGGCTCTTGCTACCAATGCAACATTAAATACATTGTAACCAGTGCCTCCAAACACTTCTTTTGCAAATATTACAGCAAATGCTGTAGCAATAGCAATCATCCAAAGTGGAGTGTCTATGGGCATAACCATTGGTATGAGAATACCACTAACGAGGAACCCTTCTGCAATTTCTTCTCGTTTGATTTGAGCTGCAACAAACTCTATACCCAAGCCCACTGCATATGATACAATAAGTTGAGGCAAGAATGCTATGGCACCAAACAAAAAAGTTTGCCAAAAACCAGGATCTGTTCCTAATGCCAAATTGTGTTGATAACCTACATTGTACATACCAAACAATAGTGCTGGAACTAATGCTAAAACCACAATAATCATTGTGCGTTTAGAGTCTCTAGCATCGTGGATGTGTACACCCGACCTTGAGGTATGATTAGGAACAAATAGAAATGTTTCAAATCCGTCAAAAACAGAATGAAGCTTTTCTAGTTTTCCCCCTTTCTCAAAATTAGGCTTTATTTTGTCGATATAATTTCTTAAAGCTTTCAATGTTGTATTTTTAAAATAGATGAATTATATATATGTGTATTATTCAACTTCTTTTCGAAGCAAATCTAACCCTGTACGAACTATTCGCTGAATTTCAATCTTAGATGTATCAACAAACTCGCACAAAGCAAAATCTTCAGGAGCAACTTCAAATATCCCTAAATTTATCATTTTATCAATATCGAAAGCGATGATTGATTTCAATAAAAACTCAGGATAAATATCCATTGGGAATACTTGATCGTATTCATTAGACATTATCATTGCTCTCTCCCCGCCTTTTATGCGAGCATCGATTCTAAATTTATCTTTCACGCCTACTTTATGTAATAGGTTTGATAGATAGGTACAGCCTGCGCTATATTTATTAGGATTCATTGATGCCCATCCAAAAAACTCATGCGTGTTATTTCCTTCAGGAATCACAGTGAGTTGAGAGGAGTATGCACGCAATACATCATTCTCGTTAATTTTACGACCAGTCAATGGGTCACCACTTATATAGCGTAGCAGTGAATCTTCAGGTTTGGGTATTGAATTGAAAATGCTGCTTAGCGATGTGCCAATCAACATTTTGTAATATCCTCTTTTCTCAACCTCAGAACCTGTTAGAGCAACAATACGAGTAAGATCTACTTTCCCCGTGTTGAACAAACGTCCAATTATTGCAACATCAAGAACATTAAGTGTCCAAACAGTTTCATCAGCATTGATAGGTGCTATATGATTGATTTGCACACCAACATTTCCGGCAGGATGTGGACCTTCAAATTCTGTTACAACAACATTTTTGGCGTCTCTCAACGCTTTACTCGTTGTTTTAGGACTTACTGATAGATATACCTTTCCCTTTGTAAGTTTTGATAAAGCGTCAAGACCTGTCTGTACATCCTTTTCTTGATCTTTTAAAATAAAATCATAAGATGGAGCTAAAGGAGCTGACGAAAATCCAGTTACAAAAATATCACGAGGTTCATTGTCTGGATTTGCAACAACATCATAAGGACGTTGTTTTATAAAAAACCAAAGACCGGCATCAAGAATATACTCTTTCACCTCTTCAGCTTTCATAGTTAAAGCATTTTTAATGCCATAATCCACGAATTCATTTACACCTTTTCTTTCAACGGTAATATTTAATATACGACGTTTCTCACCTCTATCAATTGCTGTAACCACTCCGCTAACGGGAGAAACTACTTTCACTGAAGGATGATTTCTGTCATACATCAAGGCCGTTCCGGCTTTTACTTCATCACCTACCTTTACACTGAGTTTAGGTGTGACTCCAGTAAAATCTTCGGGACAAATTTTCAGGATATCACTTTTAACCTCACCAAGAAAAATATCTTGAGGTTCACCCATCAAAGGTATGTCTAAGCCTTTTTTAATTTTTATTCGACTAGCCATTTAATATAATAATAACTTGATTTTATTAATCTGAAAAATTATTTCTGTTTGGAAACTACAGGTTTTAAGTTTTAAGAAAACAATATATTTCGTTTTTCAGATGCAAAGATACATTTTATTTGATTTTTTCAAAGGGTATTTCTATTTAAAATAAAGAAATAAATCATTAATTGTCAAACTCCAAGTTTTAAATGACTATTCTAACATCCTAGTTACAGAAGGAAGTAAAAAAATAGTCAGCATTCAAAAATTAATACAAACTCTAATACCTTTGAAAACTCATGCACGTATTTGTATTTATCATTTGCTCAATTACTTTGATGTTAGCCCTCATTTCTATCCATTACGTTTAATGTAAATAGAGTTTTCATCCCAAAATGTAGTGTTACAAACAAGTCTTAATAGTACTCCTACTTTTATTAATATATTTATAGATTGAATATGGATGCTTTTATGTAATTTTGCACCACGTACACATAAACTATTATATCTATACGCAAATATTATGGGTAAGAAAAAAACAACTTCAAGAAAGTCAAAAATAAAACAATCTACTATTAAACCTAACATAATAAAGACTTTGTGGATTGCTTTTGGCGCTATTATTCTATCGAGCATCCTTGTGTTTGGACTAATTGCGGTAGGAGCAATCGGGTACATACCTCCTATAGACCAACTAGAAAATCCAATCGACAAATATGCATCGCAACTCTACTCTTCTGATGGAGAGGTACTGAGCACCTACTCACAAAGCAAAGAGAACAGAGTCTTTGTTACATATGACGAACTACCACAACATCTTATTGATGCACTAATTGCAACTGAAGATATACGTTTCTATTCTCACTCAGGCATTGATGCATATGCACTGGCAAGAGCAGTAGTGAAACGAGGAATACTACAACAAAAGAGTGGAGGTGGAGGAAGTACCATTACGCAACAGTTAGCAAAACTACTCTATTCTCCCAGTGCAGAAAGTGCATTTGAAAGAATTCTCCAAAAACCCATTGAGTGGGTAATAGCTGTGAAGCTGGAGCATTTTTATACAAAAGAAGAAATAATCAATTTGTATCTCAACAAATACGATTTCAACTACAATGCTGTAGGCATCATGTCTGCTGCAAAAACATATTTCAACAAACTGCCATCTGAACTCAGTATTGAAGAATCTGCCATGCTAGTAGGTATGTGTAAAAACTCTTCATTATATAATCCAGTACGACGTCCCGAACTTACAAAACAACGTAGAAATGTAGTTTTGAAACAGATGGAGAAATCCAATCATATTACAGCAAGTGAAAAAGATGCTCTACAGCTAAAAGACATAGAGCTTAATTTTAACCGATCGGGGCATAGAGAAGGCTTGGCTCCCTATTTTCGTCAATACCTTGCAGGCATCATGATGTCTAAAAAGCCAGAACGTAAAAACTATTCGGCTAGTTGGCTGCGACAACAATTTGTGGAAGACTCCCTTTCGTGGGAAACTGATCCTCTTTATGGTTGGTGCTATAAAAACACCAAGCCTGATGGGTCATTTTACAACATTTACACCGATGGTTTAAAAATATTCTCAACCATTGACTCTCGCATGCAAAAACATGCCGAAGATGCTGTGAAAGAACATGTGGGTGGCACTTTGCAACCTCAGTTTACGAAAGAAAAAGAAGGCAGAAGCTATGCTCCCTACTCCAGATCGGTGAGTGATCGGGTTGATGGACTGATTGAAGTTGCCATGAGACAAACGGGACGCTATCGAGATCTAAAAAAAGAAGGCAAAACAGAAGAAGAAATTATTCAATCATTCAAAACTGAAAATGTTGACATGAAAGTTTTTTCTTGGGAGAATGGTGAAGCTGAAAGACAGATGACTCCATGGGATTCAATTAAATATCACAAAGGATTTCTGCGTGCAGGTTTTATGGCTATGAATCCTGTAACAGGACATGTGAAGGCTTACGTGGGAGGTCCTAACTTCACATTCTTTCAGTATGACATGGTGACCAAAGGAAAAAGACAAATTGGATCTACCATTAAACCATTTCTATATACATTAGCCATGGAAGAAGGAATGACGCCTTGTGACCGCATGCTACACGTAGCCCAAACACTTACCACTGAAACTGGAGAGCTATGGACACCCAGAAACCCAGGAGCAAAGGAAGTGGGACAAACAGTAAGTATCAAATGGGGATTGCAAAACTCAAGCAACTGGGTCACTGCCTATCTCATGAAACTATTCTCACCTTATGCATTTGCAAGACTATTACACTCTTTCGGTCTTGAAACACCTGTTGATCCTGTTGTCTCTTTGGCGCTTGGTCCATGTGACGCTTCTGTAGAGGAAATGGTGAGAGGTTATACAGCTTATGTCAATCGGGGCATTCGTATCGACCCCCTTTATGTGTCTCGCATTGAAGACTCTCATGGAAATATAATCACAACATTTGTTCCACAATCGAAGGAGATTTTCAGCGAGTCTACTTCATTTAAGATGCTTGACATGCTAAAGGCAGTTGTAGATGGAGGAACAGGTGGAAGATTAAGATTTCGCTACAATCTAAAAGGACAGATGGGTGGAAAAACAGGAACAACACAAAACAACTCAGATGGATGGTTTATGTCATTCACACCCGAAATAGTTGCTGGAGCTTGGGTAGGTGGTGAAGAGCGAGCAATTCATTTTGACAATATGGCTCAAGGACAGGGTGCAAGTATGGCCTTGCCTATTCACGGATTGTTTTATCAGAAAATATATGCCGATCCTGATTTGAAGATGAAAGATAATGGAGTATTTGAAGTTCCAGCAGAATTTCAAAATCCGTGTTTAGATAATAACGACTCTTCATACGATTACGAAGACTATAATTCCAAAAAACCTAAAATAGGAATTGACGATCTGTTTGACTAACAAACAAAATGAGATATTTTACACATAGAAAGAGTGCAACTTGAAAATTCAGATTGCACTCTTTCTATTTTTAAATACCAGTCAGTTATTCTTATTACTATGAAGCTCTTTATTGAAATATAATATAAGCGCTAAAACCATCTCTTATATCTTTACCATCTTTTTACTTTGTTGGATAATACTCAATTTGAGAGGATCCATCTCTTCTCCCCAGTAAAGAGTTTGGTGTGGAAAAGGAATCTCAATATTGTTAAGATCAAAAGTCTCTTTCAATCGCTTACGATACTCACGACCAATACCCCATTGTTGGCCAGGTTTAGTTCTGATACGTCCTCTAATAATCAATGCACTATCGCCAAAATCGTTAAGCCCCGACACCTCCATTGTATCCAACATTTTCACCTTATACTCATCTTCGGCAAACATACCATCACCCACCTCTTGCATCAATTGCATCACTTTCGTAATATCTTCCTTGTATGCTACACCAATATTAAACACCATAGCCGACCAACCCTTAGTCATGTTTGAAATAGTATTTATTTTTCCATTCTGAAATATATGTACTACCCCCGAAGAGTCGCGAAGAGTTATGGTACGCAACTCTATTTTCTCTACCTTTCCACTCGTGCCATTCAATGTTACCACATCACCTGTACGAATGCCATCTTCTAGAAGAATGAAAAAACCTGCAAGAAAATCTCTCACCAATTCTTGCGAGCCAAAACCTACTGCCAGACCAACAATTCCGGCCCCTGTTAAAATAGGAGCTATATTAATATTGATTTTACCTAGAAATATCATTCCAAAGATTGACCATATTACAACGCGTGAGGTTTTTCGTAAAATTCCCATCAGGGTGTTCAGCCTTTTTTCAACTTCAAGATCAAGCTCTTCATTACGATAAGCCATTCGTTTTAATAAAACACCCCTTAAGTTATTTACTAAAGTTGATGAAACTCTTAAAATGACTATCAGTAAAATGATTAGAATAAAAATTGAGAGAAGGTCTGTTATTAACCAACGACTAAATACACTTGCAAACTGTTTCCAAAAATCGACTGTGAAATACTTTTCCATTATAAGATTGTTTATTTGTGAATTACATACATAACAACGCTGCTCTTTATGTAATAAAAAACAGCGTTGACTCAACAAATGTATGCAAAATTAAACAATTTGCTATACTTCGTGTAAATATCTTTCACCTAAAGCTGAATGCATTCAAAACGCATAACAACTTGAGAGTGTATCAGTACATTTAAATTATCTTCTTTTCTTCTCCTTCAATGGACAGTTTTAATGGTTGAATCTCTTCACCCCAATATATAGTTTGATGTGGGAAAGGAATCTCAATATTATGAACATCAAAAGTCTCTTTCAAACGTTTGCGATACTCGCGACCAATACCCCATTGTTGACCTGGCTTTGTTCTGATTCGTCCTCTAATAACCAATGCGCTATCGTCAAAGCTATTTAAGCCTGACACCTCAATTGAATCCAACATTTTAACCTTATATTCCTCTTCGGCAAACATACCATCGCCCACCTCTTGCATCAATTGCATCACTTGCGATATATTCTCTTTGTATGCAACCCCTATATTAAAGAGTATTGCCGACCAATCCTTTGTCATATTAGAAACAGTATTTATTTTACCATTCTGAAACACATGTACAACTCCACTTGCATCACGAAGCGTTATGGTTCTCAACTCCAATTTCTCTACAGTACCACTTGTGCCATTTATTACTGCCACATCACCCGTACGTATTTGATCTTCAAGTAAAATAAAAAAACCAGTAATTAGGTCTCTCACCAATTCTTGTGCACCAAAACCAACTGCCAAACCAATAATACCTGCACCTGCAAGAATGGGAGCAATATCAATATTTATTTTTTTCAAAATAATCATTATAAAGATCGACCATATTATCACACTTACTGTTTTGCGCAAAATACCCATTAGGGTATTCACTCGTTTTTCTACCTCTAAATCTGGCTCTTCACCATTATGTGCCATTCGTTTTGACAACACACTCTTCAATCTACTAATTAATCCTGAGCTTACCCGTAGCATTACTATGAGTAACACTATAAGTATCAATATTCCTGGCAAATCTTTTATTAACCAATGACTTAAACCATTTGCAAATTGACTCCAAAAACTGACAGTGAAAAACTTATCCATATTATTTAATTTAAAATGTGATTTATGCCAATGCAATGCATTATGCATTTCATATTATGTTCTAAACAAATATACAAAAAGCTAGACAAAAGAAGAAATATTAGACTATTTTCTTAGTAAAAGAAAAGTTCAGCTATGATGATAAGTATTTATCCGCATTGTAATCAAACTCAATCTGTGGGACACGAACAAAATAGCTTCCTCATTACTTACTAGGGTATTTATATGATATGTATAGTATTTTTAGGCTTGATAATGTATCAATTTGTAAATAACAAGTCGTTATTTACTACAATTCAGTCAATGATGAAAAGTAAAACAGATGAAAATTCAATCCCCGGTGGATGATTGGACGTTTATGCCATGAAAATTGAATCCACTGCCGTGAAAATGTTCTGAATCGGTAGAATCGTGGTTTTT
>JARICS010000051.1 GCA_029264035.1 Dysgonamonadaceae bacterium
TACAGTAATCTATGGTCAATATCCTTCAGATAAAAACATATTACAGGCATACAAAACGCTCTAAGCAGTTGAAATTGCAAACACAACGGGGAAAATGATTTTCAACAGGTTATTTTCGTTTTCTTGGCCAAATCTGTGCCATCACCTCTTCAAAATTTAATTCTCGATAGGGGATTTCTTTTGTTCTTATATGATTTTTCAATTTTAGGCTGCTTTTCCTTTTTGAGAAATATTTTTCTTTCATATTATCACAAAAGAGTACTTTTTAATGATCAATTACAGTCCTTCTCCTATTGATACTAGTCTCAAAATGTTAGCCATCTAATTCTCGGTCGTGAATCTGATTTTCATGGCATAAACGCCCAATTCACCACCGTTTTTCTTTTTTTCCTACTGTATGCTCAAAATTAGTTTTGATTACAAAACGCTAAAATAGCCCATTATTATAATCTATATATTCATATAAAAAAAGCCTCCCGAAAATTTCACAACTTTCGGGAGGCCAATATTAATTTAAAACTTTATTTAAAAACGCATGTATACAAAACAAGCATCAATCTTTTTTGTTCATCACATATTTGTCTAACCACTGATCCTGTTCCCACAGCAAATGCAATATGTTTTGCTTAGCAGCATAGCCGTGACTCTCTTTAGGTAAGACAACCAATCTTACGGGAGCTCCAAAGCTCTTGAGAGCTTGAAAATAGCGCTCGCTCTGCATGGTGTGCGTTCCAGAGTTATTGTCATCTTCGCCATGAGTAAGCAATAGTGGGGTTTTCATTTTATCGGCATTCATAAATGGTGACATTATGTTATAAACATCTGGCGATGTCCAATAGCTGCGCTCTTCGCTTTGGAAACCAAAGGGTGTGAGCGTACGGTTGTATGCTCCGCTACGGGCAATACCTGCTGCAAACAAATTGGAGTGCGACAGTAAGTTGGCCGTCATAAATGCTCCATAGGAGTGTCCACCAACTGCTACTCTGTTCCTATCAATATATCCCAATGCATCTACTGCATCAATGGCCGCTTTGGCATTTGCAACAAGTTGCTCTACAAAAGTATCATTTGGCTGTGTGTCACCTTCGCCTACAATAGGGAAAGAAGCATCGTCCAAAATAGCATAGCCTCTTGTTACCCAATATATTGGATTGCCATAAGAGAGATAGGTAAACGAATTTGGATTGGAAGTACTTTGTCCGGCACTGCTCTTGTCTTTAAATTCGGTTGGGTATGCCCACATTATCATGGGGAGTTTCTCCTTTTTGGTCTTGTCATATCCAGCTGGTAAGTATAGTGTACCTGACAGCTCTACCCCATCGTCACGTTTATATGTAATTACCTCTTTATGAACATCAGCAATGCTTTTAAACGGATTCTCAAAAGAAGTCACCGCTATAGGCTCTTTCTTGTTTTTGATGTTTTGCACAAAATAATTTGGATAATCAGTTGGCGATTGCATGCGTGTGAGTACTGTTCCTTTCTTTATGTCGATAAATGAATAGAGATCTTCTACCTTGTTGGTGTAAGCTGAAGTATAGAGTCTTTTCTTTTTCAAAGTTTTCAGATTCAATTCGTCAATGAAAGGAAATTGACCATCGGCTGTAAATCCCTCACCAAACATGTAGATATTGTCTTTATCAATGGTAAGCACATTTCTATCCATATCGTTGCGCTGTGTGTGAGGCGAACCTGGAGAGCTGTAAACATCTTGATAGTTACGATCTGTAATAATGGTTGGCTCAACAGTATTATCTGATGGATTGAAAACATATGTTTTCTGATTCCTCGTATTCCACCACTGATCAAGCAAAAGAGCATATTGATTGTTTCCCCAATAGATTCCACCATATCTATTGATTGTTTTTGTCAAAAACTGAGGAGTACCTGTGAAGGGAGCATCCAATTGATACACTTCGTCGCGATACGGAACTTCGTTGGCAGGATCTCCACCATCAAGAGCCTCTGCCCAGTAGAGTGTGGCAGGTTTGTCAGATCTCCAAGAGATGCTTCTCTTTCCTGTTTCTGTGGCCATGAAGCCAATGGGCAAGTTCTCGAGCAATGCACTGTGATGAAATTCGGTAACCAGCTTGCCATCGGCTGTATAGATATCACTTTTAACAGGGAAACTATAAAACGGCACCAAATAAGAGTAAGGTGGAGTAATAGTATTCAGCAGAACATACTCTCCATTGGGCGAAAAAGACATGCCTCTATGAAGATTACGCTCTTTCCACATGGTTTTAGAACCATCAACATTTATTTTATAAATCTCAGAGGTCAACAACGTTTCGAAGTTGGCTTCGTCGGTTTTGTTTTTCAACAAGTCTTGATAGGTTCTGTTTTGAGATATTTGCCCATCGCTGGTTGAAACGATAGGGCCAGTAGGAATTGCATCCTCTTTGCTAATTAAGGCTTTGCGGTCTTCAGGAAGCGTTTTTACAAGCATCGATTCGCTATTGCTAAACCAAATGTAGGGCGAACCCGTATTGGCGTTGAGTATTGCATCAGTGAGTTGTGTAGCTTGCAATGTTTTTAAATCAACCATCCATAGCTCTACACCTTCGTCAGAAGTGTTGGTGAAGGCCAATTTTGTTTCGTCGGGCGACATGGATGTATAAGTAATACGTGCATCAGCAGGCAAATTAGCTATCTGTTGTAACTCTTTATCGTTTAGTTTTTTATACTTTATGTTAGTATAAAAGCTTGTCGTACTCGATATATTAGTTTTGGGATTGATGCGCAAGCCCGCTAAACGAAGCTCGGGTTGACTCAGATCTGACAAAGACTTAAATGCATCGCGATAATAGAAGAGCATTTGCTCTTTCTTACTATCGATAGCAACTATTGGAGCTCTCTCCACATCTACCAGTTCTAAAATAGAAGCGGGAGGTTTTTGATACTCTACGTTTTCTTGGGAGTATCCAGTTAGGGCAGATAACATACACGTTAGGCTTAATAAAATTTTTTTCATAATCTATTCTTTAGGTATTTGACACAAGACAATGCTATATTTTAGACTTAATTTCTATTTTATATATTGCTCTATCTAACTATTGCTTTTGAAAAACACTGATGATGAAGCCTGTGCAGCAGGCATCACAATCATATCATTTATATTTACATGAGGTGGACGAGACACGGCAAACCAAATGCAATCGGCAATATCAGAAGCAACAAGGGCTTCATAGCCTTCATAAACAGATTTTGCTCTATCGGCATCGTTGTGAAATCTTACCAAAGAAAACTCAGTTTCAACAGCACCAGGACATATTTGCGTCACCTTTATGTTGTGCTTCAATAAATCCATACGCATACCTTTGCTCAATGCATCTACTGCATGTTTGCTGGCGCAATATACATTTCCATTCGGATAGACCTCTTTTCCTGCTATTGATCCGATGTTAACAATGTGTCCTTTAGTTTTGTTCTCTTTCATTATCTGTGCCACTTCATATGACACATAGAGCAGTCCTTTCATATTTGTATCAATCATACGGTTCCAATCATCAGAGCTGCCTGTATCAAAAGATTCTAAACCAGCTGCTAATCCAGCATTATTTACAAGTACATCTATTATTTTCCAATCCTTGGGCAACTGGCTCAATGCCTGTTTCACCTCTTCTTCACTTCTTACATCGAAGCATAAATCGAGAACACGCGTAGTGTCATTTTCTAATTTGTTTTTCAAAGTCTTCAATCTGTCGGATCTGCGACCGGTGATAATTAGATCGTAACCGTTTGATGCAAACATACAGGCTGTGGCTTCACCTATTCCTGATGTTGCGCCGGTTATAAGTGCAACTTTTTTCATAATTGATTGTTTTATTACTATAAAATATATTTGTTTCAAATTTAATTCAAAAAAAGGAGACAAACCATTTTATTTCAGACTAAACCAATATAATTATATATATATTTGTAAGTAAATAAAAAAGAAGGAGGATTTTATGGATTTAATTACTATCAAAACATTTAATTTCCCATCGGAGGTTGCCGTAGCACAATCCTTTTTAGAGATGGAAGGCATTACTGTATATCTCAAAAATAATATTGCAAGCCAGTTGTCCTATTCCATAGGAGACATAGACATGCAGGTATCAGATGAAGATTACGAAAAGGCTAAAAAAGCGCTTATTGATGGCGGTTTTGCACAACCCGAAGATTTTTATTGAATAGATTCACAATTTAATTTGCAACATATTTTTAAATGATAAATGTAAAAAACCCTCAGTATAAATACATCCTAATTGGTCTTCTAATATTGCTTGGTTTGATATTTTTCAAAGAAGGAAGACCCTTTCTTAGTGGACTATTTGGAGCGTCCACCTTGTTTGTAATGATACGAAACCAAATGGCTTATCTTACAGAAAAGAAGAAATGGAATCGTCATTTAAGTGCCTCTCTTCTTTTAATAGAAGCATTACTCGTTTTTTTAATACCACTTACGGCTTTTGCTTTACTTGTAGTGGATACATTATCGGGGATAGAATTTGACACTCAAATAATAATGACACAAGTTGAAGGATTCATCCGTATGATTGAAAATAAAACAGGTTATGATCTTATTTCTCTTGATAATTTGTCATTTCTACCAAAACTGGGCGGAACCATGTTGCAGTTTTTAGCAGCAAGCACCTATTCTTTTATCTTAAACAGCATTGTAGTACTCTTCATACTGTATTATATGCTTTATAATTATAAAGGGTTTGAAAGAGGACTTAAAGAAATACTCCCTTTTCGCGAAGAAAACAAACAAATACTTGCTGAAGAAACAAAAGAGATCATACGCGCAAATGCAATTGGCATTCCTTTATTAGGTATCATTCAAGGCATTTTTGCATTGGGAGGGTACTATATGTTCGGGATTGATAGACCAATCCTTTTTGCAGTATTAACCGCATTTTCGACCATTTTGCCTGTTATTGGCACAATGGCAGTGTGGATTCCATTAAGTTTTGGGTTTTTTATAGCTGGCGATCATTTAACTGGAGTTCTATTCTTGCTGTATGGCACTATTATTATAGGAGGAGTTGATAATGTTGCACGCTTTATGCTTCAAAAACAACTAGCTGATATACATCCTCTTATAACCATTTTTGGTGTAATCCTTGGTCTGCAAATGTTTGGATTTTGGGGGGTTATTTTTGGTCCTCTACTCCTCTCCTATTTAGTATTGCTATTTAATATGTATCGTCACGACTATATTCCAGGATCGAAAGCTAAACCACGAGTTACATCAAATTTGAAAACGCGAGGTATACCAAAATATAATAATAACAAAAAGCAGTAAGAGTAAGGATTTTTTCTTCTCCTCTCGCTCTTATAAAAATGATTTTGCAACAACATTGTATGTTTTAAAAGTGAATATCTATATTGCAACTATTTAAAAGGGTTCAATCTTTAAATGCAAGTGATAGACAGAATCAATACAACATAGAGGTTCATTTATTTTGAAAGCATCTGTAAAATTTGTATCTTTACACTTGATAATTTACAAACACATAATAAAAAATAAGTATGAAAACAACAGATTATTTAAGTTTAGACACAAAAAAGACAAAAAAAGTTAGTGACGAGTTACAAAACCTTTTAGCCGACTTCCAAGTATATTATACAAACCTACGTGGTTTCCATTGGAATGTTGTAGGTAAGCAATTTTTCAAATTACATGATAAGTTTGAGGAACTGTATGATGTAGTTTCTGCACAAATTGACGAAATTGCAGAACGCATTTTGATGTTAGGTGAAACTCCAAACCACAATTTCAGTGACTATCTAAAAGTTAGCGAGATTAAAGAAACAGGTGTTGTTTCAAAAGAAACTGAAACAGTAAAACTTGTTTTAGATTACTTAAAAGTATTGATTGCTAAAGAACGCAAAATTGTTGAATTAGCAGGAGATGCCAATGACGAAGTAACAGCAGACTTAATGGTAGGATACCTTGAAGGTCAAGAAAAAACTGTTTGGATGTTAACAGCTTTCTTGTCATAATAAACCTTTACAATATAATTAGTCATATAAGCGGTACATTTATAATGTATCGCTTATTTTGTCTTAGAACAATTATGAAATGTGTTAGTTAAATTGATATTGGCACCGTTTTTGCACTAAGAAATATAGCTGTTAATTATAGCACCAATAAAATAACTCTTATATTTGTACTTTGTACAATATAATATTACAAGGAAGGATAAAGAAATGGATAACAAATTTTCTAAGCGAGTAAAAGATATCATGGCATATAGCCGTGAAGAAGCTGGAAGACTACAGAACAATTATATTGGTCCAGAACATCTAATGTTAGGTATACTACGAGATGGTGAAGGACTTGCAATTCAGATTTTGCAAGATTTTGATGTTAATCTAAAATCATTGAAAGAGCAGATTGATACTCAAGTAAGGCAAATTCAGGAACCTGATGAAGCAGGAAATAACGAATTGGTAGTAACTAAAAGCACTGAGAAAGTATTAAAGATGAGCATACTGGAAGCACGCCTCACCAAAAGTACGCCAACAGACTCAGAACATTTACTTTTGGCATTGCTAAAAGACAAGAAAACATTGATCAATTCAATTATGAACTCATTCAATGTTGATTATAACAGTACGCTATTGTATGTGAAAAGTATAGTTGACACCAGAAAAGACGAAGAATTGGACGATAAAACAGATTCCCCTATTATGGGGCCTAATTTTACCGATGATGATGACGATGACATGAAAGGTCGTCCTTATTCACAAAACCCTCAAGGTGGAGCATCTAAAATTACTTCAGACACACCGGTGTTGGATAACTTTGGAACAGACATAACTAAAGCTGCTGCAGAAAACAGATTAGACCCTATTGTTGGTCGTGAAAAAGAGATAGAACGTTTATCTCAAATTTTGAGCCGACGCAAAAAGAATAATCCTGTACTAATTGGAGAGCCTGGTGTAGGTAAGTCGGCCATTGTGGAAGGCTTAGCACTTCGTATTATTCAGAAAAAAGTATCACGTATTTTGTTTGATAAGCGTGTAATTGCGCTGGATATGGCCTCGATTGTAGCAGGAACAAAATACCGTGGACAATTTGAAGAACGTATTAAAGCTATCTTAAACGAATTGTCTAAGAATCCCAATATAATTTTATTTATTGATGAAATTCATACTATTGTAGGCGCCGGTGGTTCTACAGGGTCATTAGACGCTGCGAATATGCTGAAACCTGCTCTTGCAAGAGGCGAAATACAATGTGTAGGAGCTACTACACTTGATGAATACAGAAAGACCATTGAAAAAGATGGTGCTTTAGAACGTCGTTTCCAAAAGATAATTGTAGACCCTACTACTTCTGAGGAAACACTGCAGATATTACATAATATCAAAGACAAATACGAGGAGCATCACAATGTAAAATATACAGACGAGGCTTTGAAAGCATGTGTAACACTAACCGAGCGCTATGTAAGCGACCGCAACTTCCCCGATAAAGCAATTGATGCATTAGACGAGGCCGGATCGCGTGTACACATTTCCAATATCACTATTCCAAAAACGATTGAGAAAATGGAACAGCAATTGGAGGAAGTTGAACAACAAAAGACTGATGCAGTCAAAGCTCAGAAATATGAGTTGGCTGCTAGTTATCGCGACAAGCAGCGTCAACTGTTAATTGCCTTGGAAGCAGAAGAAGAGCGTTGGCAAAAGGAAATTAAAGAAAAACCTGAAATAGTTGACGATCAGAAAGTAGCTGAAGTAGTAGCTATGATTTCAGGTGTGCCTGTTCAGCGTATTGCACAAGCCGAAGGACAACGTCTGCTGCAGATGAAAGATGTGCTTAAAGCTCAAGTAATTGGACAAGACGATGCTGTTGAGAAAATAGTGAAAGCTATTCAGCGTAATCGTGTAGGATTGAAGGATCCAAACAAACCAATCGGTACATTTATGTTTTTAGGTCCTACAGGTGTTGGTAAAACTCACTTAGCCAAAAAGTTGGCACAGTTCTTATTTGACTCCCAAGATAATCTCATCAGAGTTGATATGAGTGAATACATGGAGAAATTCACTGTTTCACGATTAGTAGGAGCTCCTCCAGGGTATGTAGGATACGAAGAAGGCGGTCAACTTACTGAAAAAGTGAGACGCAAACCCTACTAAGTAGTATTGCTTGATGAGATAGAGAAAGCTCACCCCGATGTTTTCAACTTGCTATTGCAAGTCTTGGACGAAGGACACATCACTGATAGTTTAGGACGTAGAATTGATTTCAAAAATACAATTCTTATAATGACTTCAAATATCGGTACACGTCAGCTGAAAGACTTTGGTAGAGGAATTGGTTTTAGTACTTCTTCAGACCTTACAGATGCGGAACATTCACGAGGTGTGATTAAGAAAGCATTGTCAAAAGCTTTTGCTCCAGAGTTTATCAATAGAGTTGATGATCTGGTAATGTTTGACCAATTGAGCAAAGAATCGATCTACAAGATAATAGATTTAGAACTTCATGGCTTTTACAAACGTGTGAAAGAATTAGGCTTTTCAATCGAAATATCAAACGATGCAAAAGAATTTATTGCCTCAAAGGGATATGATGTTCAATTTGGTGCTCGTCCTCTAAAACGTGCTATCCAGAAGTATCTGGAAGACGAAATGGCAGAAATGATTATTCTGACCAGTGTGAGCGAAGGCGATAACATTAAAGTAGAGTTTGACAAAGAAAATCAGAAAATAGTAATGAATGTGACAAAAGCTTTAGAAGCGAAAGCAAAGTAACGTTCAAATATATAAGCATATAAAAAACCGTTTGTTGTTTAATTACGACAAACGGTTTTTTTATGTTATATAGGAAAGTATCTTATTACTTCTGAGAATATTTACTCCGCCCCAATTCATAACTATCATTTCCTTCAGAATCAATAGCTACAATAACTGGAAGTTGATCTACTTGCAGTTTGCGAATAGCTTCAGTACCTAATTCGTCAAAAGCTATCACCTCGGAATTTACTACACAGCGTGCCATTAATGCAGCAGCTCCGCCTATAGCAGCAAAGTAAACACCTGTATGTTCTTTCAACGCATCTATCACCTCTTTGCTGCGCGAGCCTTTGCCAATCATAACCCTCAAGCCCTTTTGTATAAGTAAAGGCGAATAGGCATCCATTCTACCTCCAGTGGTAGGTCCTACAGAGCCAATGGGTTTACCGGGTTTGGCAGGACATGGTCCAGCATAGTAAATAGCTTGTCCTTCAAAATCAAAAGGCATCTTCTCCCCTCTCTCAATCATTTCGGCTAAGCGTTTGTGTGCAGCATCTCGTCCAGTATATACGGTTCCTGAAATATATACCATATCTCCCGCTTTCAGCGACTTGATCTTGTCATCTGTAAAAGGTGCTTCTAAAATAACTCTATCTTCCATCTCTTTACAATTTTCCTTCGGCGTGACGTGTTGCATGGCAACCAATATTTACCGAAACAGGCAATCCCGCAATATGCGTAGCATTAGTTAACACATTTACTGCAAGAGCAGTAGTAGTTCCTCCAAAACCCGCAGGTCCGATTCCTAATTTATTAATCTCTTCAAGAAGCTCTTTCTCCAATGTTGCAAGAGTTTCATTTTCATTGGCTGAGCCTACAGTTGTAAGCAAAGCTTTCTTACTCAAATAAGCAGCTCGCTCCATAGTTCCACCAATGCCTACACCCACAATAATGGGAGGACAAGGATTTCCACCAGCTGCTGAAATAGTGTCGATTACAAACTTTTTAATACCTGCTACTCCATCACTTGGAGTAAGCATTTTCAATGCACTCTTGTTTTCACTACCAAATCCCTTTGGAGCAATTATTATATTGAAATCATTTCCAGGAACAAGTTCATAATGAATTATAGCAGGTGTGTTGTCGTTGGTGTTTTTCCTTTCTATCGGACAATTTACGACCGATTTCCGAAGATAACCTTTTTCATAGCCATTTCTCACACCTTCATTAATGGCATCTTCAATGAAACCATCAACAATATGGACATCTTGACCTATTGTTACAAAAACCACAGTGAGTCCAGTATCCTGACAAATAGGACTTCTCTCCTCTTTGGCTATTTGAGCATTCTCAATCAATGTCTCTAAAATTTCTCTCCCCAAAGGAGATTGCTCGGTTTGCAAGCTACTTTTGAAACTCGATTTAATATCGTCAGTAAGTACGCAACATGCCTCAATGCATAGCTTTTCTACTAACTCCGCTATTTGTGTTGCTTTTATTTCTCTCATCTTATTTATTGTCTCTTTAAGAAGTACAATGTATTCCTATTCTCTAAATCATCCAGATTTCCATCAATAACACCTATAAGATTAAAAACTTTTGTTTTAGGATCTTGAATCAATTTTTTTAGAACCGAAAAGTGTTCTATTTCTGAAGTATTGTTCACATGAAAACGAGCTCCATCACATTCTATTATCTTGTCGCCCATCTGTATATGATCTTCATCATAGTAAGAGACCTCCAGATTTAAAGAAAGCATCTCTTGCGAGAGTCTTTCAAGCTCTTCAAGATCAACTTTTGGCTCTTTCTGAAATTTCAGAATAAAACCATTTCTAATATCCGAACTATAGAAATCGTCAGTTGATATACCAAAATTATTTTGCAAGACTTTCGCCACCACCTCTTCAGCAGTATGCGCCATTTTGCGAAACTTAAGCGAAGTATGTACTATCTCATAGATACTCTGAGGGATAGGTCCAAATATAGTAGGACGTGTTACAATTATCTCTTCCCCTATTCCTACAATTATATCTGCATTGATTCCCAATGCATCGTAAAGCAAATTGAAATGTTCAATTACAATACGCCTTTTCATTTTCAGCACTGCTTTCACAAAATCTACTATTTCGTACATCTGTGTAAAAGCCATCTGAAAACGCATATCTAAATGATAGGTTGCTGCATCGGGTATATCTTGCATCAGATCTCTCACCTGCATTATTTTGCGGGGATTGATTATATCATCGTCGTTAGACAATTCAAGACCGGGAAACATTCCATTTATCAAGGAAGATTTTCCCGACCCTGCATCGCCTACAATGCCAATTAAACTGTCACTATAATGCAGATGCTTCTGAGCAATTTGTTCACCTAAAAACATTAATCGCTCTCTTCCTCTCGGCGCAAAATACTGCGAGGAAACCATATATTCTTGAATCAGGTTACGCATAAGCTTATAATTTTTATTAGTTTAATTTACTGAATAAATTTCAACACTCTTCTTACCTTCCTCTTACTCTTACTTTTAGAGCTTAAATTTAAAGTTCATAAAAGGCGCATGTTGTTGGGCTCCATAGACATCTGTTTCGCCTAATGACCCCGAAGATATTGGTCTTATAATGGTTACTTTTACTGCTTTTGCAGGATCAAAATAGACCAAACTTATGATATCCGATTCGGGAATGTTGTAAAGCAAAGCAAACTCTTTTTCGTTGATAGCCTTTGCCTCTTTCACTTTCTCATACATTTCAAACTCTTTGAAAATGACATCAAAAGTCAATTCGTAAGGACCGGAGTTTTTACTTCTTATTACTGAGGCTATATCTTGTAATTTATATTCCATTGTTTTGTTATTAAGATTGTTTGTTAAACTCTATGTACTCTATTGGGAAAATATCGGTAGGATTATCTACTTTCAATAGATGATA
>JARICS010000119.1 GCA_029264035.1 Dysgonamonadaceae bacterium
ATTATGAATTTAGCTTTGGACTTAGTCACAACTGGGAACCTTATGACGATTTAGACAACCCCTTCAATTTGGCTATTGGTTCGTATAGAAACGCATATATTGATGGAAAAGTGAAATATGTGTGGTATTTCAGCAAAAAAGTGAGCATGGATGTTGGTGTTAGAGTCACTCATTTTTCCAATGGAGCAATGAGAATGCCCAATGCAGGCATCAATCTATTCGCCCCATTTGTAGGCCTTCGCTACGATCTTATTGCTAAAGACCCCATCTCCATTGAACTACTCGAAAGACAGGAAATGAAAACAACCGAAGAGTTCAATATCTATCTTGCCTCTGGAAAAAGAGCAGTAAAAAACACCATCACTCCCAACCATCAAATGGCATCACTTCTCAATCTATCGTTAGAGTATCTAAAACCTGTAGGAGATATTTTCAAATACGGAGCGGGACTTGATATTGGAATAGATCAAAATCGGAATCTCGCAATAGATGGAAACATTGTGCAATTTGGATCTACAAAACAGCAGGTCTTCTCGGCCCTTTCAGTAATTGGACAGTTCAGGGCCAATCGCCTTGCAGTTCAAGCAGGCATTGGGTATGAATTACTCAACAATGGTAAGTTTCATTTCAGTAATGACTTCCATCAGCGCATAGGTCTTCGTTTCTATCTACACAAACACATCTTTGCCGGAATAGCTATCAAAGCCTACAATTTTAGCACTGCCGATTATATTGAGTGGAGTATTGGTTATAGCTTGCCAAAATAAGTAATCATTGTGTCCTATTCGATCAAGACGCAAAGCATTGCTTCTCTTCTTCAATGCTCAATCCTTGAACTTAGCCTAAGAACTTTGTAATTAATTATTCATCTGTAAACATCAGCATTATCAGTGTAACACTTTTATCAACAAGGTTAAATCTATAATTGTGCTTTGTACAATTATAAAGATTGTCTATATTTGTGTATTAATTTTGCATTGTCTATCAATACATTGGCTTTAAGACTTTAAGGACAGACTAAAGATTTCTAATCATCGTCTTAAAACAATCAGAAAAATGAGAAAGATAGGTCTAATCCTTTAGGAGAAAACCAATAATTGAAACTAAAAATCAATAACAGATAAGAAAATGAACAAACAAAACATTGCAGGTCTCATGCTATGCTGTGCACCTCTCTACGCATGCAAGACAGCACCAGAAGAGCAGCCACAAAAACCAAATGTAATCTACATCTTGGCAGACGACCTTGGTTATGGCGACATAGAGCCATACGGTCAAGAGATAATCAAAACACCTCACCTAACGCAAATGGCGAGTGAAGGCATGTTATTTACCCAACATTATGCAGGCAGCACAGTGAGTGCACCATCACGTGGCTCGGTTATGACAGGACTACATACAGGTCACTCTCAAATAAGAGGTAATAGAGAAATTGAACCCGAAGGTCAGCAACCAATGGAAAGAGATACCTACACAATTGGTAAAATGATGAAAGAGGAAGGATACACAACCGGAATATTTGGAAAATGGGGCTTAGGATATCCAGAATCGCCATCAATACCTAAAAAAATGGGCTTCGATGAGTTCTACGGATACAATTGTCAACGCCAAGCACATAGCTATTACCCCGAACATCTATGGAAAAATGAAGAAAAAATCATTCTACAAGACAATTTGAATGGTGGCCGCAAAACATATTCTCAAGATTTAATACATCAAGAAGGATTAGAATTTATTCGCAACAACAAAGACAAGCCTTTCTTTGCAATGCTTACATACACTTTGCCACACGCAGAGTTGAACTTGCCTCACGATTCTATATATCATATTTATGAAGATATGTTTGAAGAGACTCCTTACTCAGACGGAGGATATCACGACAGTGAAAAACCAAGGGCTTCTTTTGCAGCCATGGTATCGTTGCTCGATAAATATGTAGGCGAAGTGATACAAGAATTAAAAGATCTGGGAATTGATGACAATACAATTGTAATATTCACCAGTGACAATGGTCCACATAAGGAAGGTGGTGCCGATCCTGAATTCTTTAATAGCAACGGACCTTTACGTGGTTTCAAAAGAGACTTATATGAAGGTGGTATACGTGTGCCCATGATTGTGCGTTATCCCAATCATATAAAAGCCGGAAGCACAACAAATCATATTAGCGCATTTTGGGATATAATGCCTACACTTGCCGACTTGACTAATATTGAATTGCCTGCAAATGAAGTAACAGATGGTATTTCATTCCTTCCCACATTATTGAATAAAGGTACACAAAAAGAACACGAATATCTCTATTGGGAATTCCACGAAGGTGGCGGACGTTTGGCTTTATTAGAAGGAGATTGGAAAATGGTTATTCTCAATGCTAAATCAGAAGAGCAGGTTGAGCTATACAATTTGGCCGACGATTTAGGAGAAACCAATAATTTGGCTGATGTAAATCCTGAAATTACAAAAGAGATGTACGATAAGCTGAAATCTATACGTGTTGAATCGGATATATTTCCTTTTTACACGAAGTAGGTAAAGGACAACAACCTCTTATTTCCACTTAAGTACATAAGAAAGAGAGCTATTTAATGAAATAAGTAAAGCGTTAACATTACACCCAACAAATAATCTCTATATTTGTACAATAATAGTCACATGTGCAATAAAGGTATTGAAAACCTTAATAACATTATCAGTAATTGCACAACACAATAATATCAAAGAACAACCGCTTATAGCACTGTATATTATACCTCAATTAAATATCAATAGCTTTAACTCGGTTTGCCAATAATAGAAACTCAATTAATTTAACTATCAAACTAAACAAAAAAAATGAAAAAGTTATTTCACTTGCTCATGTTAGCTATTTTGTTTACCGGATGCACAATGGCAACTGGCGAAAACTCAAAAACTAACGGCAACTATGAGCCATTAACTACGAAGGTGCCTACAAGACCTTCAGGACAAAAAGATGTATTAGGCCTTACAACTCCTAAAATAGAAACCGTTCGCGTGGGTTTTATCGGATTAGGAATGCGTGGCCCTGGTGCAGTTAGTCGTTTCACTCACATTCCTGGAGTAGAAATAGTTGCACTTTGTGACCTATATCCAGAAAGAGTTGAAAAATCACAAGCTATTCTTGAAAAAGCAGGTCTTCCTGCAGCTGCTGGTTATAGTGGTGAAGAAGAGTCTTGGAAAGAATTGTGCCAACGTGACGATATCGATTTAGTATATATTGCTACAGATTGGAAACGTCATGCTGATATGATGATTTATGCCATGGAGCAAGGCAAACACGTAGCATGTGAAGTGCCTGCCGCTATGACATTAGAAGAAATATGGGCAGTTATCGAAACGTCAGAAAGAACTCAAAAACATTGCATGCAGTTAGAAAATTGTGTGTACGATTTCTTTGAATTAACTACATTGAACATGGCTCAACAAGGTGTGTTTGGCGAAGTACTTTACGCCGAGGGAGCCTATATCCACCAATTAGAAGAATTTTGGGGTTCTTATGAAAGTGATTGGCGCTTGAAGTATAACAAAAATCACCGTGGCGACATATATGCAACTCACGGAATGGGCCCAGCTTGTCAACTACTTGACATACACCGTGGTGACAAAATGAATTATCTTGTTGCTGTGGATAGTAAGCCTGTAAGTATTCCTAACTACATTAAAGAAGTTCGTGGCGAAGATCCAGGTGATTTCAAAAATGGTCAAAACACAACCACTTTGATTAAAACAGAAAAAGGAAAAACAATTCACATCCAACATGATGTTGCATCTCCTCGTCCATACAGCCGTATGTACCAGTTGACAGGAACAAAGGGTTTTGCAAACAAATATCCTATACAAGGATATGCATTGCAAGGCTCGCAAGTAGATAGCGACGTAGCATCTAATCACGAAAATCTAAATGCACACTCTTATGTACCTGAAGATGTGAAAGAAGCATTGATGACGAAATACAAACACCGCATTCACCAAGAACTTGAAGAAAAAGCTAAAGAAGTTGGTGGACATGGTGGCATGGACTTCATCATGGATTATAGATTAATTTATTGTCTACAAAATGGCTTACCATTAGATATGGACGTATATGACCTTGCAGAATGGTGTTCATTGGCTCCTCTTACTGAATTGTCACTTGAAAACCATAGTGCACCCGTAATAATTCCTGATTTCACTCGTGGAGGATGGAACAAAATTGATGGCTTCAGACATGCTTTTGCAGACTAAACTCAGCATAAGCAGCCTACTTTACCTATATTGTTATTAAGGATAAATAAAAAGTAAAGTGCTATCAACATTAAAAACCTTTTCTCTATCTGATAGAGGAAAGGTTTTTTTTATTGGCTTAAATCGTTTTATCTCACATTTGGTCTGAGTGTGTGAGCTCAATTAAAATTGGCAAATATATAGATATAATTCAGTAAAAACATGCCTAATTATTTGGACTTTAGAAAAATGTGATGAATACTTTAAGCAATGAATAGGTTTATACGTTCATCTCTTTTCATTACAAAAGCAGTAATTATAAATTTACTTGCTCACTAAAATACTTTCTTAGGTTTAGTAGCTACAAAATCTTTCAGATAGAAAGGTTCGAAATAAGCAACATCTTCAAAATGACTTTTTTTGTAAGCTTCTAAGCTAAGATAGATCATACCAGAAGCCAATGGATGAATATCGGGTATGAAAATGGCATTGGGATGAGTGATTAAATCTTTACACTTGAAGGCTCCATCGCCAAAGAAAGCAATCTTGTGATGTGGCAATAGTTTCATAAAACTCTCTTCGTCTATTATTTTGGCAGTGGTGGGCTCAATGACATTCAGCGATTGATCGAAGACAGAGGTATATACTTCCATACGACGTGCATCAATCATGGGGCAGAGCAAAGTGTTTGCATCAACCAAACTGCTCATCATTGAAGCCAATATCTTAAGAGTAGGAAAGCCAATAAGCTTAGCTCCTAATCCGTAGGCAAGTCCTTTGGCTTCGGATACACCTATACGCAAACCAGTATACGATCCAGGGCCACAGCTTACGGCTATGGCGTGAATGTTTAAATTGTTGTGCCGAGCAAATTTGATGGCTTCTTCCGTGAAAACCCCCAAAAGAGTTGCATGCGTTTGGTCTGCATAGCTCTCTCGATTAAAAACTAACTCACCATCAGTGGAGAGTGAACATGAACAGACACGAGTGGCTGTTTCGATATGTAGAATAGTGTTGTTTGAATTCATAGTTGCTATTAAATAAAAAGGAAATGTAGTAATTATTTTTGAAATAGAGACTGTTTGTGTATCTGTTTTATTGTATATAAGAAAAGATAGCATTAAAACATCCTTCATAGATTGAGTACTTACTCGATAGTTGGTTTTGACTTACTGATTATTCATCTTACGAGCTCACCACTTATACACAGCAAATAAACATATTCTCTTTTCCAGAGTGATTTTTACTCGATTCTGAAAACTCTTTTTTTATTGCCCTAATTTGCGACATTCATGACTTAAAAATCCAATTTGCGACATGTTTTTGGTAATCTATTGCGAATTCTTTTTAAATATCTTTTTAAAAACATTTTGCATCCCTACAAAATGTATTAAGCAGTTGAAAATCGAATCCACAACGGTGGAAATGATTTCCAACAGTTGAAAATAGCATCCACGATGGGGAAAATGTTTGAAAACACATTGTTTTCTTTTTGTTGCTCTAATT
>JARICS010000043.1 GCA_029264035.1 Dysgonamonadaceae bacterium
ACCACCCAGAAAACGGGTTGGGTAAAATCGAAACGGAAGTCGAGCCAATGGAATTTGTTGTGCGTGATGGCTGTGTCCCAGAACGTACCAATACCTCCATCTACCCCTATCACCATGTAGGCAAATGCAAACAGAGCACCTGCAATTAAGATGAATCCTTGAATCACATCGCCCCATATCACAGCTTCCATGCCTCCACTGGTGCAATAGATGATGGTTACAACACCCATAATGATGATGGAGAAGTAAACACTGAATCCTGTAACGGCATTGAGCGCAAGTGATGGAAGAAACAGAACGATGGCAATACGACTAATCATGAAAAACACAAACAGTGCCGAGGCCATCCACCTGATGCCTCTATTGAAGCGCATCTCTAGATATTGATAGGCTGTTTCGAAATTGAAGCGACGGAAGAATGGCAGGAAGTATTTAATAATGACGGGCACTATCATTAATATAGCAAGGTTGAAGAGCAACATACGCCAATCGGTTGCGTAGCTCTTTGCCGGTATAGATATAAAAGTGATAGCACTCAGCGTTGTTGCAAATATGCTGATGCCTGCTGCCCACCAAGGAATGCGTCCTCCTGCTTTAAAGAAATCGTCGGTGTTCTCGTTTCTCTTCATAAAGAAGAAACCTAAGAAAAGCATGCCCCCGAAATAGACAATGAGCACAATATAGTTGATCAATCCGAAGCTAGTTTCTACTTTGGCTGTCATCTTCATAATTTCGGAAGTGCGTATTCCGGGACGAATCTCACCACCTGATATGTAAATCTGCTTCCCGTCGGAAACAACAGAAGCTACAGCTACAGGATTTTTGCGAGGATTGTCCAATTCGAACCAACTGTCGGTTACCGTATTGTAAAGCAATATCTTATCGTTAAAGCCAGTGTGATTTATCCACAAGCTGTCTCTCGATGCAATATCTCCGCGGTTGATGGCTCTCTCCACTTGATGAAATACTTGTCCATCGTCGCCACCAATCAGCGCAATGTGTGTAGCACCAATTGGTGCAGACACTGCCATGGATAGATGGATGGGGGTAGTTTCGCTTAGACGAATATCATTTTTAATGGTCCATTCGTCTTTCGATGGCTTATATTTATAGACAGATGAGTAGAAGTTGGTTATGTTGCCCTCACCCAAAGCTCTACCTCCAAACACGAATAGCGAAATCTCTTCGCCATCTTGTTGAGCCGACATTGTGGCTGCTGAAACATCAATAGGGAAATTGGGCAATGATTGCCAGCCTTTATCAAGGCTACTTAAGTCCAATAGCAAAAAATTGGTTCCCGATTGCCCTTCGGCAGTTTGTCCACCTAACAAATATACACGGTTGTCAATAATGGAAGCAGTTGCATTTTTAATGGCAACGGGTAGGTCAGGGAACATCTCCACTGATACATCTTGCCCATTGTAGTTGAGCAACATCGCTTTGTTGGATAGTCCATCAGGAGTTTGCCCTCCCATGCAAAGTAATCCTTTTGGGGTAGATACATAAGCACCTTCTGCCACACCAAAGGGTAGTTTGTTTGAAACATTGAGAGATTGGAACTGATTGCTGCTTTCAGAGAAAACAAATATCTCTTTCGAGAATGTCTTTGTGCCTCCTTCCCAAGGTTTGCCATTCGGGAAATTGGCCCCTCCCGCCAAAATGAACCAGTCGCCTTGCTTTCCGAAGAAACTACCGGCCAATCCTTCTTGCAAAAGAGTGTCGGCAGACTGCTCCATATTCCACACTTGCGTGCGCACTATTTTATTGATACCTTCAGAATAGGAGCGCGCACTAAGGAGTAATAGTAAAGAGAGTGCCAATAACGCAACATGGTTCTTTTTAATCATGATGTGAGGGTTATTTGTAATTTTCGAATACTTGTTTTTATTCTTTTGCTGCAATTTTCTCCAGTGTTTGCCAGCATTGATACATTCCGCGTGGTACATGGAAACAACCTTTCCACTTTCCACCCTTCAAATCAAACAACACTTCGCCCTGACGGTTCAGGTAGCCCCACCATTCTGGATTGCTTTGGTCTTTAAAGTGAGTCCATGTATAGTCGTGAACTTTTTTGTACCATTCCCAGCACTCTTCCGATCCTGTGTGTTGATATCCTTTTAGTAGTGTAATCATTGTCTCGATATGTACCCACCATAGTTTCTGGTCGGCCTCTAGCTGTTGAGTTGGATGGCCTAAACGATCCATGAAGTAGAAGATACCACCATGCTCTTTGTCCCAACCATACTCAAGGGTCGCAAGGGTTGTTTTCACAGCCTCTTCTATTAGTTGAGGTCTATTCAAGCGTTCGCCCAAGTCCATGATAAACCACATAGACTCTATGCCGTGACCTGGATTTATCAATCTGCCATCGAATGAGTCTGAAAGACTTCCGTCTAAGTTTACATTCTCTACAACTATACCACCCAACTCTGGTTTCCGGAATACATTCATCACTTCGTGAATGCACTCGTCAATGGTTTGTTGCAGGAAGTCTTTATCTATAAGGTGTTCTATTTCTAACGAAAGGTTGGAGAGAATCATAGGCAAAGCAAAGTTCTTCAGGTCGCGTGTTCCGCTGTGAGCTTTGTTCCATTCTGCTTTTGGGTTGTCTCTGCGCGAAAGAATTACATCGAAGGTTTTCTTTGCTATCTGGGCATACTCTTCATTGCCAGTTGCCAGGTTCAATTGACCAAAAGCCATAGCTGCAAAGGTATACGAGAATATATTGTAGGGCTCCATGAGTGGATTGCCTTCTCTATCTAGCGAGAAATACCAATTGTAGTTGCCATCGTGTCCATGTTTCTTCAAAAACTCGGCACCCTGCAAAGCACAATCTAGCCACTCTTGACGTTTTTCTACTTTGTTGTAAAGCATTGAGAACATCCACACTTGGCGCGCTTGTAGCCAAACAAACTTATCGGTGTCAAACACATCACCACTGCCCCTTAGGCAAGTGAAGTAGCCACCAAATTCTTTGTCTTGCGATTTGTTGAGCCAGAAAGGAACCACATTCTCTAATAGTTCGTCTTTATATTGTTGTTTGAGTTTATTGATATTCATATCTATAATATTGTTATTATATAGTATAGGTGATACAATCTTGTCTTACAAAAGATTCATTTGTAATAAAAGAGAGAGCAGAGACCGCATTGGCCTCTGCTCTTTGCTTGTATTTCAGACTTACATTATTTGTAACCTTCTGTTTGTGTCAGTTGATCATCGTTAGCCAACATATCTTGTGAAATTGAATAGTATATCTTGTATGCTTCTGAAGCAGGAAGAGATGTCACTTCTTCAAAAACAATACCTTCGCCTGCACGCACCAAATCCCACCATCTTTTACCTTCTCCAACAAATTCTTTATAACGTTCTTCAAGAATTACTCTTCTGTTTGATGCTTGGTCGCCATTTACGAATTTGTAATCTTCAAAGTTTTCTTCATATGCTCTTTGTCTTACAGAATTGATTTCGGCTGTTGGATCTTCATTCAAATTGTTTTTTGCCTCTGCAAGCATCAACACAACATCTGCATATCTATAAAGAGGTATATTGTTATAGTTTTGTCTTTGACCATCATCATAGATTGAACCAAGAAACTTTTTCAAAACGGATGCTTTGTATGTAACGTCACTTGGGTCATATGGATAGTGTCCTGTATCATCTGTGTATAGACGGATAAAAGTTTCTCTTCTATTATCATTGCTGTCGTCTAACTTTAAGAGTGTTTTATCTGTAGGACCATATCTGTTGGCTCCACCCGCAACTACACTTAATCCATCTCCTAAAACTGATTTTTCTTTAGCAGAAACGCCATCGGCATTGAAGAGAGGGTTGAAATCTACAATACGACCAGTAAAATTGGCATAATAGTTACCTGCTTGGTCTTGTTGGTAGTCGAAAGCAAAGATGAACTCTTTGTTACCTTCATTATCTTCTCCCCAAAGCCTGTCATAAGGAACTAACTCGTATCCTGTAATACTTGCTAGTGCATTTTTAGCTTCTGTAAAGTCAGCGTTACCACCTCCCAATACTTTTCCCGACCATAGATAAGCATCACCTTTTAAAGCAAGTGTTGCAGCTTTAGACCAGTAGATGTTTTTACCTTGCCACAATCTATTGGCACTACCAAACAATTCAAGAGATTTTGCAATATCTTCCTTTACTTGCTTCATTACCTCTTCTTTTGGTGAACGTGGTTTTTTTAGTTTTTCTAAATCAATTCCTACTAACGGTTCTGTAGTGATAGGAACATCACCCCAACCCTTTAGCATTGTGTAATAGATTTGTGCCCTAATACCATATACTTGTGCAAGAATATGATTTTTGTCATCTTCGTTTTTGAAGGTTATATTAGGCACATTAGTCAGAAAATCATTAATGTTATGTATAAAGCCATAGAAGTTGGCCCAATTGCTAAAGTAAACCTTCGATATAGAAATATCGTTGTTGATAAGCTCTATGTTGTATGGTTCCTCTATTGTTAATCCTCCCCAGATGTCTGAACGCATTTCGCCCATCGTGAAGAAAGTGTTGGCAAAGTCTCTGTGTCTAGCAGCAATACCTACATGAGCAGCTCTTGCTGCCTCCTCTGACTCCCAAAATCCATTGAAAGTGAGATCGCTCTGTGGTTGTATATCTAAATCACATGCACTGAAAAGCAGCACGAATGATAATAGTGATATAATATATTTTTTCATTTCTATCTGTTTTTAATGTTTAAAATGTAATGTTCAAGCCAAATGTAAAAGCTTTTGGTAGTGGATATCTTCCTAAATCTTGTCCAGGATTGTTTCCTTCTTCCTTTACCTCTTCCTCGGGTGAGCCTCCAGTATAGCCTGTGAAATAAGCTAAGTTGGCAGCAGTGAAGTATACTCGTGCACTTTGGAATGCATTTTTCACTAACTCTCCAGAGATGTTATAAGACAATGTAACTTCTCTTAAAGCGAAGAAATCGCCTTTCTCAATGTATCTTGAGCTACCATTATTCAAGTCTCCTTGGTCCCATCCTGCAGCGAGGTGGTTCTTTTGTCTGTCTACAAGGTCGAAACGTGGAATATTAGAAGTTGGATTATCAGGAGTCCACGAGTCACGTATTTCTAGTGGTCCGTTTTGATTTCCTTGTGTTTGGGCAATACCTTTTACGCGACGTCCGTTCACAATGTGATGTCCAACAGCATAGTCGCCTTTTACAAAAAAGTCGAAGTTTTTATAAGTAAGATTGGTAGTTACACCACCCATAAAATTAGGTGTTATTCTCCCAATTACTATACGGTCTTTGTAATCGATAACTCCGTCTCCATTTTGATCTTTCCAGCGTGTATCACCTAAGAATCTTTTCTTCTTGTTCCATGCAAACTCAACAGAGCGATCAGCATGTGCATCCAGATCAGCTTGTGTTTGATATACTCCGTCAAACTCATAAGCAGTAATAAGGTCATTACCTACTCTTTCGCCTTCTTGCAAACCACCAACATATTTGGTTCCGCCAGTTTTAGCGTCATAAATCTCTATTCCGCCTTGTCTGTTTTTGTCAATTCCGTTTTCAGGCAGCTTTTTTGCATAGTTCTTAACAGTGAAGAATGTTGTTCCTACATTCCATCTAAAATCTTTCTGTTTGATGATGTCTGCATTCAAATCAATCTCTAAACCACGGTTCTGTAATGTTCCGTTGTTGGTGAGAATAGAAGAGAAACCAGTCCATAAAGGTAGCGTCAAGTTAGCAAGTTTGTCTTGCACATCACGCACAAAATAGTCAGCCATCAAGTTTACTCTATCGTTGAAAAATCCTATGTCAAGTCCAAAGTTCATTGTTGTAGAACGCTCCCACATTAATCCAAATGTTGGAAGACTGGTATTTCTATAACCAGTTTGTCCATCATATACATTAGTTAATCCATAAATACCGAATACACCGAAGTTAGAAAGGATGTTGATGTTACCATTTACACCATAACTGATTCTTGGTTTCACTCTTGAAATTACATTTTTAACTTCCGACTCTTTAAAGAAATCTTCGTTGTGGATGTTCCAACCTGTAGATACTCCTGGGAAGAACCCGTATTTGTGGTCTGCCAATCGCGATGTTCCATCATAACGAAAAGTTAATCCCAATAAATACTTATAGTCATAATCGTAGTTTAGCTGACCAAACATAGAGGCAATAGCATACTCTGTATGTGCGCTCGAGGGTACTCCTTGCGCTTCAGAACCTACGTTCATAGAGAAAATTAAGTCTGTTGGAGAGTAACGGGTAGCAGCAGAAGAGCTGAAAACTTTTTCGCTGAAATACTCTGTTCCTAACAATGCACTGATGTTGTGTTTATCTATACGAGTATTATAATTAAGTAGCGCTGTTACTTGGTTTCTTTCTGTTCTTCTATGAGATACACTTGATACGCGATTGGTATTCAGAACTCCCGAAGAGATATAAGCCTTGTCAAACGCCTCGTTTGAATTGTTGATGCTAAAGTGGCTTCCTCGCAGTGTTAATCTAAATTTTTCTAAGAAGGTGTAGTCTCCCTGAATAGAAGCTGTAAGGCGTTGCTCAAGGTTGCTTTTAGGAAATTTGTCACGATAATAAAGAGGGTTACCAAATCCGAGATATGTTCCAGGTTGGTATTCATCAGATAACGATCCGTCAGGATTATTATTATATATACGCGATGTAGGTGCTAACCCTGCTGTACGTTGAAATAAGTTGTAAAGATTATCGAAAGGTTGATTTTGATTCGAGTGTGCGTAGATAATGTTAGATGACACTTTGAAGTTATCGGTAATATTGTAAGATGCATTCATCGTTCCCGAGATTCTCTTAAAACCAGAGCCAAAAACCAATCCTTTGTCATCCATGTATCCAAGACCTAGATAAAAAGTTGACTTTTCATTACCACCATCAAACGATAAACTATAGTCCTGCGTGTTGCTGCTCTGATAGAATAGATCACTCATTTTATTATCCATAAAGATGAGGTCTTTGCCTGTAACAGGGTCTATTATTGTTTGCCATCCGTCTTGTCCCAACAAGTGACGGTTCGAATCCGAAAGGAACATGGTTGTATAGATAGAGTTAGTAGCATTGTTTCCTGTTGCTGCTGCATTGTTTCCTTCAAGAAACGCAGTCCAAGAACGAGGGTTGTTTTCAACCATACGTGAGTTTGCTACACCCATACGGTTGAATTTTACATAATCAGCTGCACCAAGGTAGTCCATTGGATCACTAGATTTTTTGTTTGTAGTGTACTTAGCTCTAAAGTTGATGTTGGTTTTTCCTTGCTTACCTTTCTTGGTAGTAACGATAACCACGCCGTTTGCAGCTCTAGCACCATAAATAGCTGTCGAGGCGGCATCTTTTAATACCTCCATTGACTCAATGTCGTCAGAGTTCAGTGCATAAAATGATCCAGGAACACCGTCAATAAGAATAAGAGGTTCACCTGACCCATCAAATCCTGTTCCACCACGAAGTTGCATTTTAGGGGTGCTTCCTGGTTGACCAGTATTAAGGGTTACCTTCAGTCCTGGAATAGTTCCTTGTAGTGCAGTTGCAGCGTTAGAACGCGATGCACTTTCTAGAACTTTAGTGTCAAGTTTCGATACAGATGTAGTCATTTGCGAACGCACTTGCGTTGAATAACCTATAACAACTACTTCGTCTAGTAGTTCTGTATCTTCACTCAAAACAACATTAATCATTGTTCTTCCGTTCACCGGTACGTTTTGTGAGGCATAGCCTACATATGATATAACCAATGTTGCATCGGCTGGAACATCAGATAGTGTAAAATTACCATCGATGTCAGTTACAGTTCCTTGTGTGGCATTTCCCTGCACAATAATTGTGGCACCGATGACAGGCTCTTTGTACGTTGCATCGGTTATGGTTCCCGTTACTGTGATGTTTTGGGCAACCAGCGATAAAGACATAAGCCATACGAAGAGGAGCATTATGCTTTTAAGCTTTTGTTGAACATTTTTCTTCATCATTCTCTTTTCAATTTTGAGGTTGGTTTAAAATAGCTGCTATTGATAATAAATAATATTACAATATACCAGATAGTATCTGTATATAGTTTATTAAGTTGCAAATATATACAATAATAAGTTTAAATGTGCCAAGTCAAATATTTATATTTAGTCAAAGTCTGACAATTAACAAAGAATAACAAGAAAAGACTATAAAATAACGATGGATTATTGAAAACGCAATTTTTTATGTTATGAAAAATCTAAAAGATGGTATAATGTTTTGAGTTTTGTCTTTTTGTCGTTTAT
>JARICS010000029.1 GCA_029264035.1 Dysgonamonadaceae bacterium
AGTGCTTCTATCTGCTCTTCGTAGCTTGCCCTTAAATCATCGAAAGTTACATCGCGATACATGGGTTCATCCACCCGCGGACTCATAGATGTTGTTTTGTTGGTAGGTCCTATTGAACCTGCCACGAAACGAGGTTTGCTTGGGTTTTCGCTTGTAAACTCATCAGCCACTTTACGTGCTATCTTAGCGGCTTCAAAATTCATTTCTCTAACATGGTCTTGCATGCCATAATCTTCCATAGATACAGAGGTGGAGTTAAAGGTATTGGTCTCAATGATGTCTGCACCTGCTTTAAGATATTCACGGTGAATTTGCTCTACAATGTCTGCTTGAGTTAGTGTCAATAAATCATTGTTGCCTTTTTGCAACTTCTCACTGTTTTTGAATCTTTCGCCTTTGTATTGTTCTTCGGTCAGTTTGTAGCGTTGAATCATCGTACCCATAGCTCCATCGAGCACGAGTATACGAGATTTCAGAATATCTTGAATTAGAGGAGTCATAGTAGTAGTTGTTTAGATGTTGCTTGCAACAACCTGTTTGGAAAATCTTTCTTTGAAGTTTAAGAATAGTCTTCTGAGCCATACAACAATCCATGCAGCAATTAGTCTTGTAATGAGAATCCACCAAATGGATACTCCCAAAGCTACAAAGAGAAGGTTGTCTTCTATTATGGAATGAGATATTGCCAAATGATAGTTCAGTAAACTTCCCTCAGCCTTGCTTACCTTTCCTTCGTTCATCTGGTCAATCATGAGTGCGCCACCATAGGCCAATCCTACAATATTACCAATGAGCCACAAAAAAGCGGTGCTTTTGGGTAAACCAAAGAATTTAAGAATAGGTTCGATTGATTTTGATAGTCTATTGATTAGATTGAACTCTTCCAATAATCTGTAAGTTATCATCAGTATGGTTACTACTGAAATTATAAGTACGATAATCCTTAGAGAGGTTATACCCCAAGCCATAAAAACATCCGATAGCGAGTTCATGCTCTCTGCTGTAGTTTGCATAAAACTGGGCATTCCCATTTCAAGGGGGAGTAAAAGATTGAGCACAAAGCCAATGATAATACTCATAACAATGCGTACACTGAACATTGCCCCAAAAGAGGTGCCTGTTTTTGCTTGAATGGCACTCTCTACTGGTAGGTTGTGTGCTACTTGGCACATCAGTGCTAGAATCGTAAGTTCACGCAATGTGAGTGTCATGGAGGTGATGATAGCTAATGGAGCATAGAGAGGCAAAAATATACTTGATATAAATATAATTGCTGTGCTTCCGGGTAGTCCCAGATGTGTGAAAGCAGGATTTAGGAAATCAGCCACATAAGCCAAAAGCCCAGTGTAATCTAATAATCTAAAGGCAAGAGATATGGGCAGTATCAGTTTGAGCAACCATATTGATGTCTGAGCAGATTTTTTGAGTGATGGGACTATTATCTTTTTGAATAAACTCATGGATAATAGGTGTTTATTTCTTAAACATTCTGTCCATATCGCGCTTGTCCTCCTTCTCTCTTAGAGATTGTCTTTTGTCATATTCTTTCTTACCTTTTCCAACTCCAATAATAAGTTTGGCTAAGCCTTTGTTGTTTATGAACAAACGGGTGGGGATGATAGTGAAACCAGACTGTTTTGTTATTCTCGCAATTTTTCTTAATTCGCTTCTGTTCAAGAGTAATTTCCTATCGCGACGTGCATTATGATTGTTGTACGATCCATAAAAATATTCTGCTATATGAATGTTTTTGACCCACAAATCGTTTTTTTCGAATACACAAAACGAATCTACCAAGCTTGCTTTGCCAAGACGAATAGATTTAATTTCGGTTCCTGTCAGAACAATCCCAGCTGTGAAGGTTTCTATCAGTTCGTAATCGAAAGTGGCACGTTTATTTCTAATATTTATTGGAGCTTGCTTCATAGTTTGTTTTTTAATTGATTAAAAAAGAAAGGATCAAATTTATTGCAGCTGGAGTCAATAATATCAACCCTGATGCAACTCCTGTGAAACTCATTCTTGCCTCTTCTTTTCCTGTAATGTACACCCCATAACCAGTATAAACAATATAGGCAGTGTAAAGTGCAAATATCCAAAGAATGAAAAAGTCTGACAGAAATGGTAGGATTATAAAGAGTGCATAAATAAGTGATGATGCATATCCAACAAACTGTTGTACTTTAGGTTCATCTTTCGAAATGCCAAATCGGGGTAAAAACTCATTCAATATATATGATGCAATGTAATATCCCCCGTAAACGGTGACAAGGCTTATGATGGTAGTTTTCAGTGCCTCTTGTACATTTCCATCAGGTATAAGTCCTCCAACAAAAGAGGTGAGTGCAACTACACCAAATATTGGATAAAGATAACGATTTAGAAATGTTTCATGGTCTTCATCGACCGATAATTTACGCCACGTATCTTCTGGCGTAGTTATCATGTGAACAATTTTAAGTATTATTTCTTTGAACATTAGTTTTATTGTTTTTTGAAATGCAAAGGTAGCGATTTCTTGTTACAAGATAAAAAAAAGTGCGGCTCTTAAAAAGAGTCGCACTTCAATAAAATACAAAAGGTTGTATTTTACTTTTTATCAATTTTTATTGTGTATGTTTTATTAGAGCTATATAAACCTTCATGATCTGCTCTGTAATATCTAAATTTTATATTTAGATTACCGTTTTCATCAGCTTTGTCAGCCATCATCATTCTGAGTGACGACATATTAGCCACAATATAATCTCCTTCAACCTTGTCAGAAGTATTTGCTTCAGGTGTTCCTGTCTTTGTTAAGCGTACATCAATAAGCACGTCAGTTGCTGAGCTTTGCTCTGATTCCTCTGCATCAGCTTTGTAAAATTGAACTGTGACTCTCTCTCCTTTTTTACTTTTATAAGTATATGGAAATAACCATAGATCGCCAAAAAGTTGGTTTTGTGCGAATAAAGGATCCATTATACTCTCAAAATTTACTGC
>JARICS010000032.1 GCA_029264035.1 Dysgonamonadaceae bacterium
ATGGTATGATTATGAAGGAAGAAGAGATTCTGTTCCCAATGGCTATGGACACTTTGACCGAAGAAGAATGGTACAAAATATACTCTGAAACTTTAGAGTTTGGTTTTTGCTTGATTGACCCTGAGGACGAATGGAAGCCAACAGGTGTGAAAATTGAGAAACAAGAATATGTCGATGCTGGTGCTATTCAGCTCTCTTCTGGTTCTTTTGATATAAAACAGTTAGAAGCTCTGTTTTTGCATCTGCCTATCGACATCACTTTTGTGGATGCTAATGACAAAGTTGCATTCTTCTCACACAGTCCCAATCGTGTGTTCGAGCGCAATCGTTCCATCATTGGTCGTGATGTGCGTATGTGTCACCCACCCGGAAGTGTGAACATTGTTGAGCAAATAATCGAAGATTTCAAAAGTGGCAAAGAGAACAAAGCTATGTTTTGGATGTCCAACTTCCAAGGAAGATTCATCTACATTGAATATTCGGCTGTGAGAGACAAAGAGAATAACTATTTGGGAGTTGTAGAAGTTACGCAAGATATTACGCAGATGCGTAAGTTGGAGGGTGATCAACGATTACTTTCATATGTGTCAAAATAGTTCACTTTGTTTCCTTTTTCAGTTGTAGAGATTTAAAATATTGCGTCTCTATCAACGTTTAACTAAATTGCTTACAAAACATTTATATTGATAGCGGTATTTCGTCAGAAATACCGCTATCTTTGTTTTTATATATATAAATTTAATAGTATGAATTTAGTTGAAATTGTTGGCTATTTTGCCATGACATTCTTAGTGCTTTCATTTATCCCGAAACAAATAGTACGCATTCGCGTCATTAACCTTATAGGTTGTCTTTTCTTTGTAGCTTATGGTATCATGCTACAAGCATGGCCTGTAGCTATATCTAATGGATTTGTAGCAATCATTCAAGTTTATCACTTAACAAAGATGAGAATGGGGAAAGAATAAAGTGGATTTACCCTGCCACATTGGTTATAACTCCCAATTGCTTCACTTCATCAGCAATCTTATTCAAGACATCAAGCGACACCTTTTCCAACTCTTTTGCGGGAGTTTCTCTATCGATTGTGTAAATCATTACCTCACGCGGATTGAGTTGTTTCACAATTTCAAGCCAAGCCGATACTTCCCTTTCTGTAGTATTGTCAATTGTTTTTCCTTCGAATGATCCTTTCAGAAACATTGTTTGCAATATGAAATTACCTTCAAATCGTTGGTAAAGTTTCACTTGATTGGCTACAGTGTATGTAGGCGAATTGGGACGGTCTATTAAGTGTACTGTTTCATCAAAAGCAGAATCAAGTTTCAATACTGGACTTTCAATTTTTTGTAACGCTTCAAACACAGATTGTTTGCCAACACTTATACCATTGGTGAGTACACTTATTTTTGCATCAGGACAATACTTGTCGCGTAACTCAATGGTGTCATCTATTACACCAGCAAATTCTGGATGCATTGTAGGTTCTCCATTTCCAGCAAAGGTTATCACGTCAAGCTTTGCGCCTTCTTCTTTCAGCTTAAATAGTTTGTCATCCAATGCATCTTTCACATTCTGACGAGTAGGCAACTTGGTGCGTGTTCTGAAATTCTCGTTAAATCCACACTCACAATAAATACAATCAAAGTTGCACAATTTTCCATCAAAAGGCAATAGGTTTATTCCTAATGATGAACCCATTCTACGGCTGTGAATAGGTCCGAAAACAATTTCGCTAAATAATATTGTTGACATTTCTAATTCTTTTATTCTGTTTTAAAACCATGATATTACTTGTTGTAATCCGAAACCGACTACCACATAGCGTAAAAACTTCCCTAAAGTCATAAAGAGTAGTACAAGCCATGGATTGGCACGCATAAAACCAAGAGCAAGAGCAATGATGTCTCCCACCCCTGGCAGGAAAACAAAGAAACTCATAATAGCTCCCCTCCCATGAAGCCAAGCTTGTACTTTTTCGATTCGTTCTCGCTTCACTTTCATAAACCGTTCTATCCACTCTATCTTACCGAACGAGCCGAGCCAGTAATTGGTCATTCCGCCAATGGAGTTGCCAATTGTAGCAATTATTATAGAAGTCCATAAATCAAATCCTGCAGCTATTAGTCCTCCAAACACTACCTCCGAACCAAAGGGAAGTATTGTAGCAGCCAAAAAGGCTGCCATAAAAAGTCCGAAATATCCCCATTCTACAAATCCATCAAGCATAGTTATTGTCAATTACGAATTATTAATTACGAATTATGAGTGGTCCATTAATATCTCATACCTCACTCCCCACACCTGATTAATGCGCTTCAAGCCAGTTCTTTCCCCATCCACAGTCAGTCTTCAACGGAACACTTAGTTTATAGGCATTCTCCATCTCTTCTACTACTATCTTTT
Source organism: Dysgonamonadaceae bacterium (assembly GCA_029264035.1). Classification (GTDB taxonomy): domain Bacteria; phylum Bacteroidota; class Bacteroidia; order Bacteroidales; family Dysgonomonadaceae; genus UBA2632. The sequence continues at coordinate 2,407 of JARICS010000032.1, forward strand.
TCACTACTTCAAGTTCGTCCATGGGCACATTGAAGTTCAATTCGTCATGCACCTGAAGTATCATCTTCGATTGTAGTTTCTCCTCTTCAAATCTGCTGAATATGCGAATCATTGCCAATTTGATGATGTCAGCTGCACTCCCTTGAATAGGAGCATTTATGGCGTTTCGTTCTGCATAGCCTCTCACAATTCCGTTTCTTGAATTAATGTCGGGTAAAAAGCGTTTTCTACCAAGCAATGTTTCCACATAACCATTCTCGCGGGCCTTCTCTTTGCTTGTCTCCATATATTTTTCTACATCGGGATAACTTTCAAAATATCCCTCAATCAAATCTTTGGCTTCGCCACGAGTAATACTCAATCGTTCGGACAATCCAAAAATAGAAATGCCATAAATAATTCCAAAGTTAGCAGTTTTTGCCTTGTCGCGCATATCGCTTGTTGCTTCTTCTAAAGGGACTTTGAATATTTTAGCAGCCGTTGCACTGTGAATGTCCAAGTCGTTGTTAAAAGCCTCGGTCATTTGCTTATCGTTGCTCAAGTGAGCCATAATGCGCAATTCTATCTGCGAATAGTCAGCTGAAAGAAAAGTGCAGCCGTCATCTGGGATAAAAACCTTGCGCATAGCCCTACCCCGCTCGTCTCTAATGGGTATGTTCTGCAAATTGGGGTTAGTGCTGCTCAATCGACCCGTAGCAGCTACAGTTTGATTGAACGAAGTGTGTATTTTGTTAGAACGCGGATTGATAAGCAATGGAAAAGCATCGATATAAGTGCTCAAAAGCTTTTTCACTCCACGGTATTCTAATATCTTGTCAATAATAGGGTGCGTATTGCGCAACTTCTCCAGTTCACCTTCGCTTGTGCTATACTGCCCTGTCTTGGTCTTTTTGGCTTTTTCACTTATCTTCAAGTGATCAAAGAGCACCTCGCCTGTTTGTTTAGGCGAATTTACATTGTACTTCATGCCTGCCATTTCTATAAGCTCTTCTTCCAAACCCGCCAGTTCTTCTGTGAAATCTATAGACAATTCTTTTAAAGCCTCTAAGTCCAATCGTGCTCCAATCCACTCCATATCGGCCAATACATAGATGAGCGGGCACTCTATTTCGTAAAACAACTTGTCCAGGTTGTTCTCCTTAATCTCTTTTTCGAGCAAGTGTTTCAATTTCAATGTTATGTCGGCATCTTCACAGGCATATTTACTTGCTATCGCTATGTCTACATCGCGCATATTACCTTGATTCTTACCTCTCGATCCTATGAGTTTTTCAATAGGAACTGTTTTATACTTCAGGTAGGTCTCAGCCAAATAGTCCATGGCATGGCTGGTTTCAGGATTTATCAGGTAATGCGCAATCATTGTGTCAAATAGGGGGCCTTGCACTTTGATATCATAGTTGCGAACCATCAGGATATCGTACTTTATGTTCTGTCCTATTTTCTCAATGGAGGTATCCTCTAAGAAAGGTTTTAAAAGACTCAACTGCTCAGTAGCTTCTTCTTTATTTGCAGAAAGTGGTATATAGTAGGCCTCGCCTTCTTTGTAAGCAAATGAAATGCCCACAATGTCGCTTGTCAAAGGGTCTACCCCCGTAGTTTCGGTGTCGAAAGCAACAGACTTTTGTTTACAAAGTTTTGTGTTGAGTTCTTTTATTCCCTCTATTGTGTCTACAAGGGTGTAGTTGTTTTCCGAACTGTTTATATCTGTAAAGTCTTCAGGTAATAATTCAACAGGTGCAGAGGTTTCGTCTTCATCAATGTTGTCAAAAAGACTTCCTTGTTGGTTAATCATTGGTTTTTTAGCAGCAGTTTCAATACCCAACACTCTATTGATGAGTGTTCTGAATTCGAGCTCCTCAAAAATAGTTCTAATTGCATCTTCATTGATAGGTTTGCGATTAAGCTTATCAATTTCTATATCCAACGGAACATCTGTTTTGATTGTAGCAAGATACTTTGAGAGAATTATTTGCTCCTTGTTCTCTTCTACATTTCTTTTGACAGCTCCTTTTAGTTTGTCTGTGTTTTCTAAAAGATTCTCTATGCTACCGAACTCTTGTAGTAATTTATCAGCTGTTTTGGGTCCAACACCCGGACATCCGGGTATGTTGTCAGATGCATCGCCCATCAATCCCAACAGATCAATCATTTGTGTAGGACTGGTGAGGTTGTATTTCTCCATCACTTTTTTGTCGTCCAATATTTCCACATCGTTGCCGCTATGTCTTGGTCTGTACATGAAAATATGCTCTTCGGTGAGTTGTGCATAATCTTTGTCAGATGTCATCATATATACATCATACTCATCCTTGTCTGCAAGCTTGGCTATGGTTCCCACCACATCGTCAGCTTCATATCTATCCACTTCAAGGATGTCTATGTTGTACGCTCTAATTATCTCTTTAATAATCGGAATAGAGAGCTTAATGTCTTCGGGCGTTTTTTCGCGTTGAGCTTTGTATTCTTCAAACTCTTCGTGTCTAAATGTAAGCCCCGTAGGATCAAAAGCCACAGCAATGTGCGAAGGGTTTTCTTTTCGAAGAACCTCTTCGAGTGTATTTATAAAGCCAAATATGGCCGATGTATTGAATCCCTTAGAGTTTATTCTGGGGTTTCTAATGAATGCATAATAAGATCGATAAATGAGTGCATAAGCATCAAGTAGGAAAAGTTTTTTTCTCATAACTATGTTGGAACAAAGAATAATGTTGTTTTGTTTAGACGAAGTAACTGGTGAGAGTTAAGTAGTAAAACACTTAATAGAATGTAAAGTTAGAAATAAATGTTGCTATCAGATGATTTATTTATAAATTTGTGTTTAATTTACTTCATTCATGAATTATAAAGACCAAGCGGTTGCAACAATACGAGAAGAGTTGAAGAAATTTGACTTGCTGTATAACTCAATTAGAAGTGAGAACCCTCACCTTCAGAAAATGGTTGAGTATATGCAGAAGGCAGATGGTAAGAAGATACGCCCTACTCTATTGCTACTCACTGCAAAAGCCCTTGGTGAAGTGAATGAAATGACTTATCATGCTGCTGTTACCATAGAGCTCTTGCATACAGCCACACTCATTCACGATGATGTGGTAGACGATTCCAATATGAGACGCGGACAGCCTTCACTCAATAGTATCTACGACAATAGAAAAACTGTGCTTTGTGGCGATTTCTTTCTTTCGTCGGCACTCACACAGAGTGTGCTTACCGAAAATTTAGAAATTGTTTCCACTATTTCAAATTTAGGAAAGAAATTGGCTGAGGGCGAATTGCAACAGCTTGTTGTAGCAGAAGAAGTAATTATAAATGAAGCAGAATATTTTAATATAATTCGCCAAAAAACAGCTTCATTGCTAAGTGCTTGTATGAAAATAGGAGCTATTACTGTTGGTGCAGATAGAGATACGGTTAATAAATTTGCAGAGTTGGGCGAGCTTATTGGAATGTCTGTACAGTTGCTCGACGATATATTTGATTACTACGACGACAATATTGGCAAACCTACAGGCAACGACATTAGAGAGGGTAAAATAACCCTGCCACTGCTGTATGCTTTTGAGAATACAACTGCTACAGACAATCAGCATGCTACTGCCATTGTGCAAAACAAAGATTTTACTGAAGAAAACATTGCATATCTTATTGATTTTGCTAAAGTAAATGGTGGAATTGATTATACATACTCTATTTTGGACAAAACCACCAATAAAGCTAAGGAACTTGTAGCCAATTTGAATTTGGCTTCGAAAGATTTGACAGA
>JARICS010000040.1 GCA_029264035.1 Dysgonamonadaceae bacterium
GGAAAAGTGTCAAATCTGATGCTTGATTTGAGTATTTGAACATTGTACTATAGATTTTTATATGTCTTGCTCAGAGATAATAATGCATTATGTGTGTTTTAGATTCATATTAGAGGTGAGAATTGAAGAGTTAAGGGTTGCTAATAAACTCATTAATTACAGATTGCAATCATTGACTATTTTACAATTTTGCAATCAAACAAAATCTCAAATCAACTTAAAAAATTGTGTTTTCGTTTCAAACGAAGCGTTTTATTTGACACTCACATTATTTCTACGTTTGCTCAACTATCAATTTGTAAAACATTGACCGTTATTTTTTACAATTCATTTGAATATTCGACACATATAAGTTGGAAATCAAATCCACAGTCGTGGATGGGGCATTTATGTCATGAAAATTGAATCTACGACAGTGGAAATGTTGTGAATCGCCAAAATGGTGCTTTCTTAAGCAAAAATGAGAGAAAAATGCCGTGTAAAAATAAAAAGTGAAATAAGATAGAAAACTCAACTGATGAGAAGAGGTTTCTACACCGAGAATTGGATTTTCAAGGCGTGAATGGAACAAATTAGGCCATCAAAACGGAAATAATGTGATGTAGAACATTTCCCCCGTGGAGGATGCAAGTTTCAACAGTTTAAAACATTTTGCACGCCTGCAAAGTGTTTTGAAAAACATTTGACAATAAATTGCCAAATACATGTTGTGCAAATAAAACAATTCTTTAGAATTAGAAGCTAAATTAGGAAGCCTTTAAAAAGACAATATAAAGCAACAGCATACTCTTGCATGTGATACTTTATGTGGTTCTCTACCTATATAAAAACAAAAAGCCGCTCAATTGAGCGGCTTTTTATCTTAGCAGATAACTTGTCTACACAAACTACCTTCTATTCATTGCTTATTCAACATCTTCTTCATTGGTCTCTTCAGTTGGTACAATTAACTTGTAACCTTTACCGTGGATATTAATGATTTCGATGTTTGGTTCTGGTCTCAACAGTTTACGCAATTTAGTGATGTAAACATCCATGCTTCGTGCATTGAAGTAAGTGTCTTCTTCCCAAATTTGTTTCAACGCATGATTACGTTCCAAAATCTCGTTGTGGTGAGCACATAGAAGTGTCAACAGTTCCGATTCTTTAGTTGTAAGCTTGGTTACTATGTCACCAATGGTAAGAATTTGCTTTTGAGTATCAAAAGTCATATTACCAAATTTGTAAACTTGTTGCTCTTTCGATTTCTTACCTTTCACTCTGCGGATGATAGCTTCGATACGAAGCACCAATTCTTCCATGCTGAATGGTTTAGTAATATAATCATCGGCACCAGCTTTAAAACCTTCAAGAATATCTTCTTTCATATTCTTTGCGGTTAAAAATATAACAGGAATCTCAGTATTAATTGTTCTGATTTCCTTTACCAATGTAACGCCATCTTTTTTAGGCATCATCACGTCTATGATACATAGATCGTACTTTGTTTTTACGAAACCTCTGAATCCAGCTTCTCCATCAGGGAAAAGATCGGTTTCGAAACCTTTTGCTTGGAGATATTCTCTGAGCAACATGCCAAGATTCTCGTCATCTTCGCATAAAAATAATTTTAATTTTTCTTCCATTTTAATTTTGCGTTATTAAGGGTAAACTAATTATAAACTTTGTTCCTTTACCTAAGTCGCTTTCGACGCGAATAGTACCATTATGGTCTTTTACGATTTTGTGTACGTAAGCCAATCCTAATCCAAATCCTTTTACATCGTGAACATTTCCGGTAGGAATGCGATAGAACCGATCAAAAACTTTTTTCACGTATTCTTTCTTTATCCCTATTCCGTTATCTTCTATCGATATAAACAATTTTCCTGAATCGTTCCACGTCTTCATCATAAGCTCTAAAGGAACATCTTCTTTACGGTACTTTAGTGCATTGTCCAACAAATTAAATAATACATTGGTGAAATGCATTTCGTCTATTTTTACCGTATCTTTCTCTGCTTGCAAATCTATGTCAAGTGTGCCTCCAAAGCGTTCTACCTTTAGAACGTGCGTGTTGGCCACACTAACTATTAAATCATTTGCATCTTTTTCTTTCAATTTTAATGTAGCCCTTTGTTTGTCGAAGAGCGACATTTGCAATACTTTTTCTACTTGAAAACTCAATCGTTTTGTTTCGTCGTTTATCACACCAGTTACGTGTTTAAACACCTCTGGCGATTTTGCAATAGATGTATCTTTCAGCATCTGTGCTGCCAATGAAATGGTCGAAACCGGTGTTTTCAATTCATGCGTCATATTATTGATGAAGTCAGTTTTCATTTCAGACAAACGCTTTTGTCTAAATAGAGAAATAACTGTGAATATGAATGTTATCAAAAGGATAACAGTGAATATTAGCGACGGCACCACAAATGCTATTTCACTTAAAACGTATTTACCCCTTGTAGGGAAATACACTCTCAAATAATTCAACTTTGACGGTGGATCGTTCGGAAAAAGTAGTTGCGTATAAACAAATACATCTTTCTTTTCAGGATATCCAGGAGATGAATAAACCACTTTGTTATTAGGATTCACCACCTGAAAGCTGTATGGAACACTCAAACCGGCATTGCTCAATAATTCTGAGCGAATATATGCATCTATTGTTCTGAAATCTACACGTTCCTCAATAGGTTTTGTACTTGCACGAGACATTATCTTTAGAATAACTTCGTTTTGTAAAGCTTTCTCATGCAAATAGCGCTTTGAAAAAGCTTGTTGTAACTCATACGAAGTCTTTGATATTGTATTTATTCCGTGACCTGGCGATATAAACACTCCTTGTTGAGGTTTTTCGCTCGACTCCATTGTCATGTCGTAATCTATTATGGTTTCGCTTCCATCAGGATTTGTTGCTGTCCATCGTTCTCTTTTTCTTGTTACAGAAGAAGGTGTTGATTCTCCTCCTTGTTGAGGGCGATTATATTGTGAGTACTTTCCTTCTGATTCAGCAATGTCTTCTTCAATGTATTGAAGGGTTTGATCGAATTCTAAATTGCGTGAAACCTGACTTAAGTTTCTTTTCACCGACTCGTCAAACTGTTCCTTCTTTGTTTTGAAAGTTATTTGAATATACTTTACCTGAAGAAACAACAATCCCATAAATGCAATTATCATTACACCGGCAAGTATCCAAATAGTTGATTTTTTCATACTTCTCTTTTTTTACTTACCTCCTTGTTTGAAATATATTTTAAAGAACGTTTCTTATCTTTCAAATTAACAAATTAAGCCACTAAATGTTTAACATAATGGTGAAAACAACACAATAAGACCAATCTTTTTTCTAAAAGCCTTATAATAAGAATTTTTTCATCAAAAAGATTCGTTTTATTTGCTGCTTATTATAATTGATGTTCTACATAAAATAGACTTGTTTTACTTAAAACAGAAAGATTTTCTTTTTAAATTTAGATTCAACTGTAAAAATAGTAATAATTGTTTGATAAAGGCCCCTATTTTTCCGAAAAAGTTAAAATCTGCACTCTACCACCTCTTTTATTAAAGCAAATTCTATGTTTGTTGTACAAATACATAATTATTCTGTTTAAGCTGCTTGTAAAATGTACAAGATGTCATTTTTATTTTTAAATTTGTGTAAATCTATTTACACCATTATTTATATGCTAAATAAGCACACAGAATTACTTAATTTCAATGACATTGAAATTGCATTTAGAGGCAAGTCTAATAACGATTTGCGAGAAATGCATCTATTATTTAAAGTTATGAACAGCCCCACGTTGGTTGGCTTAGGTAAAAAACTTATAAACTTTGCTTTTGCAATTCACTTTCCCGTAGAGTGGATAGTTAAAAGAACTATTTACAAACATTTTTGTGGAGGTGTTTCAATTTTGGATAGCTCCAAGCTAATTGATAAATTAGACAAACGAAATGTTGGAACTATCTTAGATTACGCCGTGGAAGGAGAGGAGAGCGAAGAGATGTTTGATGATACTTGCAAAGAGTTGTTGAACGTTATCACCTTTTCTCACAAAAATAAAAAGACACCATTTAGCGCATTCAAATTAACTGGAATAGGTTCTTTTGATTTAATGGCAAAAGTAAGCAATAACGAAACATTAAGCGAAGCTGAAACCGATAGCTATAAGCGACTTCTGAAAAGAGTGGACGATATTTGCAGATTGAGCTACGAACTGGATGTACCTGTGCTCATTGATGCAGAGCAATCTTGGATACAACCCATGCTTGACAGTTTAGTTTTGGATATGATGCGCAAGTACAACAAAGAGAGGGCTATTGTTCAAAACACTTATCAGATGTATCGTCACGATCGGATAGAGGTTATCAAACAACATCATGCCATTGCAAAAGCTGAGGGTTTCTTTTTGGGCCTGAAGATAGTGCGCGGTGCCTATATGGAGGCTGAGCGGGAGCGAGCAAAAGAGATGGGTTATCCCTCTCCAATTCAACCTAATAAAGAGGCAACTGACCGAGGATTTGATGATATAATTCGATACTTTGTGGATAATGTTGACACTATTTCGTTTATGGTAGCCACACACAATGAAAAAAGCTCGCAACTCTTAGCATCTTTAATTGAAGAACACGGCTTGCCTCGCAATCATCCTCATATTTATTTTTCTCAGCTATATGGTATGAGCGATCACCTAACCTACAACTTGGCCGAGAGTCACTACAACGTGGTGAAGTATGTGCCTTACGGAAAAGTGAAAACGATGATACCTTATCTCATTCGTCGTGCCGAAGAGAATAGTTCTGTTTCAGGACAATCAAGTAGAGAGTTATTGTTGATAGAGCAAGAACTGAAAAGAAGGAAATTGAAATAATAAAGCTCACGTATAACACAAAAAAGTCCGTAGAATATTCTATCGGACTTTTTTGTATATTGATAAATTTTGAAAATGTTTATTTCACTTCCCAAACATTGGGCGAGCTCATCAAAAACTCTTCAAAAGAACGTTTAGGCGTTTTTGCCTGCACCTCTTTCACTTGTCTCTCTTGCTCCATGTCGTAGGTAAGCGCTTCCACATCTCTTATAACTCCTAAAGCTACTGGAAGACTATCATATTCTTCAGCTCCCATCAGAGCTAATTTTTCGTGCAATGTGTCGTCCTTTGTGTATGTATCGTGCACAAGCACATCGTCGAGTGTATAACCATCTTGGCCAATAGTCACGGCTTTAAGATTCCAACCATCTATAACAATGCCTTTATCATCGTTCTCGCCAAAAATCATCTTTTCTCCATGTTGTAGCACTATTGTGTTCTCTTTTCTCCATGTTCTGTCTGAAAACTTGCTGTGAATTCCATCATTAAAGATTACACAGTTTTGCAACACCTCTACAACTGCTGCACCTTTGTGCTTAGAAGCTGCCACTAATGTGTCGGTTAGGTTTTTCAGATCTACATCTATCCCTCTACCAAAGAATTTTCCACGAGCACCAAAACAAAGCTCTGCCGTTCTAAAAGGGTCTTCAACCGTTCCATAAGGAGCAGACTTAGTTACAAAGCCTCTATCGGAAGTGGGTGAGAATTGACCTTTGGTCAAACCATAAATCTTGTTGTTGAATAGCACAATGGTTATATCAACATTTCGGCGAATGGTATGAATAAAATGATTACCACCAATGGCCAGTGAATCTCCATCGCCTGTTGTAACCCATACATTTAGGTTAGGATTGGCAACTTTCATTCCTGTTGCAATAGGCAGTGCACGCCCATGAATACTATGTATTCCATAGGTGTTCATATAGTAGGTGAGCCTTGCCGAACAGCCAATTCCTGTTACCATAACCGTATCATCAGGCACCAAGTTCAATTCGGCCATTGCTTTATGTATGCAGTTGAGCACAGCATGGTCGCCGCAACCCGGACACCAGCGAACACTATTAGAACTCTTATAATCTTTGGGCTTATATATTAGTTTTTCAGCTTTAATATCTATTTTAGTTTCCATAATTATGCCTCTTCTTCAATAATGTTTATAAACTCTTCAATTAATCGCCACACCAAGAAAGGTTGTCCAGTGATGCGATTGTATTTGTGAATATTGAGCCCTTTTATTTGAGTCTCCAAATAATTTGCAAACTGCCCTAAGTTTTGCTCCGCAACAATAATGCGTGAGTAACGTTTCAAAACCTCTTCTGTGTTTTTAGGCAATGGTGCAATAAACTTGAATTGTGCAAAAGCAATTTTATGTCCCAGCTCTCTTATCCCTCTATATGCTTCAAGAAGATGTCCAAATGTACCACCCCAGCCAACAATAATTGTATCGGCATCTTCATCACCTATCACTTCAAGATCGGGTATATAATTGGCTATGTTATCGATCTTCGCTTGTCTTGTTTCTACCATCAATTGGTGATTCTCACCCTCAGAAGAAATGACTCCTGTAGCATAATCTTTTTCTAATCCTCCCACACGGTGTGCATAACCTTCCATGCCAGGGAATGCCCAATATCTTGCTTTTGTCTCTTCGTTGCGCAGATAGGGAGACCATTTTTTATCGCCTGTATAGTTAACGACATAGTTTGGTTTGATTTCAGGGTAATCGCTCATCTTTGGTATTTTCCATGCCGATGATCCATTGGCAATATATCCGTCGGTCAATAAAACAACGGGTGTGATATGCTCCAAAGCCAACTTGGTTGCCCAAAAAGCACTATCGAAACAATCGGTAGGAGAGAGTGCTGCGATTACTACAACGGGGCTCTCGCCATTGCGTCCATACAGAGCTTGGTTCAAGTCAGACTGTTCGCTTTTAGTAGGCATGCCTGTTGAAGGACCTCCACGTTGAACATCGATAACTACTAAGGGAAGTTCTGTCATAACAGCCAATCCTAATGCTTCGCCTTTTAATGCCAATCCTGGTCCAGAAGTTGTAGTAACGCCCAATTGACCTGAAAAGCTTGCACCCAATGCAGCACAAATGCCCGCAATCTCGTCTTCCATCTGAAGAGCTTTTATTCCAAAGTCCTTTCGTTTGGCAAGTTCGTGTAAGATGTCTGTAGCGGGTGTAATGGGGTAGGACCCGAGCAGTAGTTTTACATTAGCCTTTTCAGCACCGGCTATTAATCCGTAAGCTGTAGCAAGGTTGCCATTTATATCTGTGTAGAAACCTTTGGTCTGTTCTCTTGCTTCTATTCTGTAGGTCGAGACAGTTAGATGTCTGTTGTTTCCAAAATTGTATCCATCGTTCAATACTTTTATATTGGCTTCTACAAGTTTTGGGTTCTTCAAAAACTTCTTCTCCAGTAGGCTATCAGCAATTTCAACCGGACGGTTAAACAACCAACAAACCAATCCCAAAGCAAACATATTTTTACTTCTCAGAATTGCCTTATTGTCCAATCCCATATCCTTAAGACTATCTTTTGTCATTGAGGTGATGGGCACAGGAACCAATTGAAGCTCATTCATATCCAACTCCTTAAAAGGATCGTTGGTCGTGAAATTGGCTTTCTCTAAATCTCTTTTCTCAAAAGAGTCAGTGTCGTAAATTACGATAGAGTCTTTTCTGAGGTGATGTGCATTTACTTTCAGTGCAGCTGGATTCATTGCAATGAGCACATCGGTTAAATCGCCCGAAGTGTGAATGTTTTTTGAACCAATGCGAACTTGAAATCCCGACACACCATTGAGTGTTCCTTGAGGAGCTCTAATTTCTGACGGATAATCGGGGAAAGTAGCAATCTCGTTTCCGAATATAGCTGAAAGGGTAGAGAAGATGGTGCCAGAAAGTTGCATTCCGTCACCCGAGTCGCCCGAAAGTCTAATTGTTACTTGGGTTAAATCTTTGACTACAGTTGTATCATCCATAATTATAGTGGATTGTTATATTAAGGTGTTATATAGTTTCGAAAGACATTTTGAAGTAAATCTTTATCAAAAAATCCTCCTATACAAAGGAATGAAAGTATTTAGTATCTGACAAATAGTTTCTCTTAAAAAGTAACGTTTAAACGGTGTTTAATTAGCATTTAAACACTGTTGAAAAGTTGCTTCAAAAACACGCACTATTTATACGCGTTTAATACGTGCTCCCAATTTATTTAAACGGACTTCTATATTTTCATATCCTCTGTCTATTTGCTCAATATTGTGAATTTTACTTATTCCTTCGGCGCCCATTGCAGCAATAAGCAGAGAGATACCTGCACGTATGTCAGGCGATGACATGGTCATGCCTTTCAGTTTAAATCTATCGCCCATTCCTATAACTGTGGCTCGATGCGGATCGCACAATATAATTTGCGCACCCATATCTATTAGTTTATCTACAAAGAAGAGACGACTCTCAAACATCTTTTGATGTATCAAAACGCAACCTTCAGCTTTCGTAGCCAACACAAGCAATACACTGAGCAAGTCAGGTGTTAGGCCTGGCCATGGTGCATCTGCAATAGTAAGTATAGATCCATCCAAGAAAGAGTCGATAGTATATTTTTCATGTTTCGGCACTAATATATCCTCACCTTTTTGTTCAATGGTGATGCCCAATTTTGCAAATGTTGCTGGAATGATGCCTAAGTCGGCAATAGATGCATTCTTTATTATAATTTCTGAACTAGTCATGGCCGCAATTCCAATGAAACTGCCAATCTCAATCATATCGGGTAGCAAAGTGTGTGTGCAACCCGATAGTTGTTTCACTCCTTTCACGCACAAAAGATTAGAACCAATGCCCTCAATATTTGCACCCATGCATACAAGCATTTTGCTCAGTTGTACTACATAAGGTTCGCAAGCAGCATTAAAAATAGTTGTCTCTCCTTCAGCAAACACCGCAGTCATCAGCAAATTGGCAGTGCCTGTTACCGAAGCTTCATCAAGAAGCAGGTAAGCTCCTTTCAGTTCATTGGCAGACAGTAGAAAGAGTTGTTTCTCAGCATCAAATAGAAGTTTTCCACCCAGTTTAATTATTCCATTCAGGTGAGTGTCCAATCTTCTGCGTCCAATTTTGTCACCGCCAGGAGTGGGCACTATGGTTTTACCAAAACGAGTGAGCAGTGGGCCAATCAGCATAACCGATCCGCGAAGAGCACCGCAACGTTCCACAAAGTCGGGCGACTGCGTATATTCACAATCAATGCTGTCTGCACAAAATGAATAGCTATTTATATTTAAATGCTTTACTTTTACTCCCATTCGCTTTAGCAAATCGATAAGATTGTTTACGTCTAAAATGTTGGGAATATTATTAATAACTACTTCTTCGTCGGTTAGCAATGTTGCGCAAATTACTTGTAGGGCTTCGTTTTTCGCTCCTTGTGGTGTAATTTCACCATGTAGCTGATGACCACCTTCTATGATAAATGAAGACATGTTTGTTGTATATTGAATGATTGTGAGTGATTAGAGATGAGGATTGTCGTAAATGAGCATGAACGGCAATTTATATCACAATGTTATAGACCGTAACGTCCATCAATTAGAGTTCTCAATAAATTCTCACCTCAGGTTCTAACCAAATATTGAATTGAGTATGTACATCTTGCTGAATCTCTTTCACAAAGTCCACTATTTCTTTTCCTTGCTCTGTACCGTAATTAACTATGATAAGCGAATGATGTTCATAAGTTCCCACCATACCGTGGCGTTTGTTGCTATATCCTGCTTTGTCTATCAAGAAAGCCGATGAGGTTTTGAAACAATTCTCATTTACATTGTGAATCGTTGCATTGGGCAACAGCTCCAATAAATGCTCTTTCTCTTCGTATGAAAGAAATGGATTCTTGAAAAAGCTGCCAGCGTTTGGCAACAGATCATAATCAGGCATCTTGCGGGTCCTAATTTTAACCACAGCATTACGCACATCCATCATTGTTGGATTTTCTACATTGATAAGTTCGTTTGCCACATCAATATACTTCTCCTTATAAATAAACGTTTTCTGCAACCTGAATACCACCGATGTGATAATGTATTTTCCTGTGCGTTTAAAAATACTGTCACGGTAACCAAACTCACACATTTCATTTGTGAAATCTTTTTGTTCACCTGTATCTATATGTACTGTTCGCACCAGTGTTATCACATCTTGCGCCTCTGTGCCATACGCTCCAATATTTTGAACTGGAGCTGCTCCAACAGTGCTTGGAATTAAAGAGAGATTCTCAACTCCAGCATAGTCGTTATTTACACAAAAGGCTACAAAATCGTCCCAGCTTTCTGATGCATTGGCCTCTATCTCTACCACACTGTCATCTTCGTACCATACGTTAGTACCTTTTATTTGTGGGTGAATAACCAATCCTTCAAAATCTTCTGTAAAGAACAGGTTGTAGCCTCCGCCCAACACCAATTTCTTTTCATTAGGGTAGTTTTTTACTATTTCGGACAACTCCTTAACTGATTTCGGTTCGCAAAAAAGCTTTGCTTTAGCTTCGGTGCGAAAAGAGTTGTAAGGTTTTAGTTGTATATTATTCTGAATGTTCATTTCGAAATTTTATTGTTTTAATTATTGCAAATACTATTTATAAATCAGAAACACACAGGGTTGTTTATGCATCTCTGGCAACTTGCCTTTCCATGCTCCCACCTTTTTAGTAACAATAGCTTCGTTCTCGCATGAGATATTCATGGCGATACAAAGTTTCGTATGAGGTTTGCAATGCAGAAGAATGTCTTCGGCCATCTTATTGTTTCTATACGGCGTCTCAATGAAAATTTGGGTTTGCTCTTCATTATAAATGCGTGTCTCCAATGCTTTTAGTTTCTTCACTCGCTCACTCCCATCAATGGGCAAATAACCATGAAAAGCAAAGCTTTGTCCATTGAAGCCTGAAGCCATTAGTGACATTAATATAGACGACGGACCTACCAATGGAACTACTTTGTAATTGTTTCTTTGAGCAATGGCTACTACATCTGCACCAGGATCTGCAATTGCAGGACATCCAGCTTCTGAGATAACTCCCACACTGTGGCCCGATTGCATAGGGTTCAAGTAAGAGTTAATGTCATTCGGCAATGTATGTTTGTTGAGTTCATAAAAAGTGAGCGAATCTATATCAATTGCCGGATTGCATTTTTTGAGAAACCTACGTGCAGAGCGCACATTCTCTACAATGAAATACGATATCCCATTAATGATTTCGGTATTGTATTGTGGTAATACTTGGTCAATAGGAGTATCGCCCATTGTAACGGGAATTAAATATAGCGTTGGATTCTTCATCTTCTTTTCTGACGATTTTATTGTTCTACTTGTTAGCCAATTTGCAACTTTTAAAATACAAATGTACCAATTTTAAAGGAAAAGAACAGTTCTATCATTTTACTGTTTACTCAGATGCCTTAATTATGCACTCTTTTAAACTTATTTCCATTATTAGTTTCTATTTTTGCATTTCTCAGCTCC
>JARICS010000056.1 GCA_029264035.1 Dysgonamonadaceae bacterium
TCTAAAAGCGGGTGCAAAGGTAAACAACCTTTTTGAAAGCACCAAATGTTTTGCAAAATAAATCAGAAAAGATTTGAAACGTTTTTCAAACCAATTGCCTCTATCTCTAAAAGCGGATGCAAAGATAGAACGTTATTTTGAAAGTACCAAATGTATTTTGAAATTATTTTAAAAGCTTGATGAATTCAATTCACTAAAGATTTAAAGTCATCATCAAATAAACCAAAAGAAGCATTTTCAAAAGTTCTAATCTCTTTCAGAACGGGTACAAAGATAGAGCATTTTACTATTACCATCCAAATATAATTTCATTTATAATTTTCATACTATCGCCTTTTTAATTTCTTCTATAATCAACTAGTAATCTTAGAAGTAGCTCTCTTTTCAATGTGATAAGCTCATAAATCAAATTCAATATTAACCTACAGTTCAGCTACTTATATATAAAATAAAATTTTCTATAAACAACTACCTATATTGATTTTTCCATTTAAGATTAATTGAAAAATATGACTTAAACGTCTATTTTTAAACATCTTACAAGTCATTAATAAAATTATTACATGCTGAAGAAATAAAATTATAATATGCATTACCTATATACATGAACGTATGATAGTTTGGTTTTTTGCTTCAAAACTTAAAAATGAGTCCTTATTCTATTCGATTGTTTTTAATATCATCTACTATTTCCGGATTAAGCAAAGTACTTATATCTCCGAAGTCAGATAACTGACCTTCCGCAATTTTCCGCAAGATTCTTCTCATAATCTTTCCAGAGCGTGTTTTTGGCAAACCATTTACAAATTGAATCCTATCTAATTTTGCAATAGGTCCGATTTGATCAGCAATCAATTGGTTGATTTCTCTAATCAGATTATTTTTATCTCGCCATAAACCTGCATCTTTAATTACCACAAACCCATACAATGCATTGCCTTTGATACCGTGTGGATAACCTACAATGGCACTTTCTGCAACATATTGATGTTCATTAATGACATCTTCTATAGGAGCAGTACCCAAATTATGACCTGAAACTATTATTACATCATCCACTCGACCTGTTATGCGATAATAACCCACTTCATCACGTAATGCTCCGTCTCCACTAAAATACTTTCCAGGAAAGGTTGTAAAATAAGTGTCTATATAACGTTGATGATCACCCCAGATAGTTCTTGCAATTCCTGGCCAAGGATATTCAATGCATAAATTACCCATTTTCTGATTACCTTCAATTTCATTTCTCAACTCATCCATTAATACGGGTTTAATTCCAGGAAAAGGCAAAGATGCATAAGTAGGTTTGGTTGGTGTAACAAAAGGTATTGCCGAAATAACAACTCCTCCCGTTTCAGTTTGCCACCATGTGTCAACAAGGGGACATCGTTTATTTCCCACATGATCATTATACCAATGCCAAGCCTCTTCGTTGATAGGTTCACCAACTGAACCAATAACTTTCAATGACTCTAATCGAAAATCTTGAACAAACTCTATTTTTTCTTTTGCCAGTGAGCGTATAGCAGTAGGAGCAGTGTAAAATTGGTTAACTTTGTGTTTTTCAATTACTTCCCAGAAACGACTATGAGTTGGATAAGACGGAATACCTTCAAAAATAACAGTGGTCGCACCATTCAATAGCGGTCCATATAGTATATAAGAGTGTCCAGTAATCCAACCAATATCGGCTGTACACCAATAAACATCGCCCGTCAAGTAATTGAAAATATTTTTAAAAGTATAAGCAGTATATATCATATAGCCCGCAGTGGTGTGAACCATTCCTTTGGGTTGGCCTGTAGAACCAGATGTATAAAGGATGAATAATGGATCTTCTGCATCCATTATTTCGGCAATGCTTGTAGATTCAGCATTATCTAATAGAGGTTGCAAAAAGAAATCGCGTCCCTCCATCATATCTATTTCTTGATTTGTACGTTTTACTACAAATACTTTTTCAATAGTAGGTGTTTTTTTAAGAGCTTCATCAGCAATTCCTTTCAAATCAATTGTTTTTGAACCTCTATATCCGCCATCAGCGGTTATTAGAACTTTACAAGTGCTATCATTGATACGTGTGGATAAAGCATTCGCAGAAAACCCCGCAAAAACTACTGAATGTATAGCTCCAACACGTGCACAAGCTAAAATGCTAAAAGCAAGTTCAGGAATCATCGGTAAATATATGCAAACTCTGTCTCCCTTTTCCACACCGTTTGATCGAAGAACATTTGTCATTCGAGAAACTTCAGCATACAATTGATTATATGTATAGTGTTTAGACTCTTCATTGGGGTCATTAGGTTCAAAAATAATTGCAGTTTCATCTCCCTTATTAGCCAAGTGACGATCTATACAGTTCTTTGTGATATTAAGTTTAGCATTTTTAAACCAAGTGAATTCGGCTTTTTGCATATCAAACTCCACCACTTTGTCCCACTTTTGATACCAAGTAAAATTCTCTTCAGCAATTTTACTCCAGAATTTTTTCGGATTGTTGATAGATTTCCGGTAGACCTTAAAGTATTGCTCTAATGATTTAATAGAATAGTTGCTCATAATTTCTATTATTTAAGTTTCTAATAGAAACAAAGGCATCAGATAATAGTTTATCAATCGCATTGTTTTTACGCTTTTACGTTTGCAAAAATGACAATTTGCAAATAAAAAGTTGCTATTTTTTTAAAACCCCATCGTAGATGCGGCATAAAAGAGTTAAAAATCAATTCTAGTGTTGTGGATTGACCGTTAATGTCATGAAAGTTGAATCCATGCCCGTAGAAATGTTTGGATTTGCTATAATGTTGTTTTTTTGAGCAAATATTTGAGAATTATGCTGTGAAAAAATTAAAAGTGACCTAAAATTGAATAATCAACTGAAGAAAGAAGAATTGGATTTATGGAATTGTATATTTATGGCAAGAATAGTGCAGATTAGGACAATTATACAGAAATAATGTGTTGGGAAACATTTCCCCTGTGGTGGATGCGACTTTCAACAGTTTTATGTTTGAGAAACATATATAGTATAATTAAAAAAGAGATAAAAAGCTAATCCATTAATGAACTTCCTTTTATCTCTTCAATATATCTTAATCCATAGATAGGATTATATAGACTTATAAAATCAAAATACTGATATCTGAGCACTTTTGTATACTTCGGGTATCAATTCGAATTCTATTTTCTCTTTATTTCTCTCTATTTCAATCGATAATGTACGTGGAGTATACCAATCTATGTACTGATTAAAGTTAAACAAGTAAGTAAATGCTGTCTTAAAACTCTTTTTATTCAACATTTTCGAGACTTGATTATATTCTCCAACTTCCCAGAACATGCAGTCTTTGTATCCATTAGTATCTGTATAGCGAGTATTAGGGTTACGCAAATTCATTGACTCATTTATAAATTGTCTATAGGAGTTGGTAAGATCTTTCAGATTATTATTTAATTTGACACCTTGTATACTCTTTACAAGGTCTCCTCTTTTAATTCCAGCTTCTGCAGCGGGAGACTTCTGATCTACATGAGCAATACTTGCTATATTATCTATGTTATAATTCAATCCTGTATAATTAAACTTTAAAAAATTAACTTCATATGTAGCTAAGTTCATGCTTCCAGGATATGGATACTTGAGTAATATAAGTGGCAAGTTGGTTTCTAAGTAATTTTCCAAGCCATAGTTAGTTTTAACACGTTCTTTTACTTCACACTCCCAAATTTGAAACATTTTTCCTGGCTCAATGTTTTTCACATCATGAAAGCGGTATCCAAATTCTAAGAAATAAGCTATTTCATTATTCTCTATGACCTCAGTAGGAGAATAAAGAGGTAGTTTTACCATTTTGTTCTTTTCAATATCAAATCGCCAGTTAGATTTAGCTTCATCTTTTTGGTCTATTGAATTTGGTTGGTAAGCAGGATTGTTCTGATAACTATAAAAAGTCTGTATTATGAAATCAGGATTCTCAGTATCTCTTTTGAGACCACGTTTTTTCAACATTCGCTCAAAAATAGCTGTTATTCGCGCATCTATATCAGGAGTGCCTTCACCAGTCGGCGCAAAATCAAATGTACGATAATCAGATAAAACAGCTTTTGGATTAGTCGTAATCTTCATTGGTATATGAAAAGTTCTATCCTGAACGTCTTCTAAGCTATAAAAAGCAAACACAGAAGCCAACTTTGATTCATCAATACCGTTTCTAGCTTTACAATCTTTGTCTAATTGTATAGTTTTGAAATCAGTTTCTAGATTTCTAATAGATATTTCCATATTATGGCTATCATTATCGAGCATCCAAGCTTTAATTGTATGGTGAGGCTTAAGATATGTTCCTTTTCCATTAACTTCGAGAATAATATCATTTAGCTTTAAGCCAGCTTTCTCCGCTGGAGAACCAGGGGTGATGTTTATTATTACAGGTTCTCCGTTACCCCAATTCGGATTATTGCTAATTTCAAAAGCGAAACCAGCACGGCAAACAACTGGAACTGACTGAGCATTTATTTGCAATACAAGAAAAAATAAAATTATAAAAGAAACTATTTGCCTCATTATATTATATATTTATACATGAAAATAAAATGATAACTACTATCACATAAAACAAAGATAAAAGTTTTTTCCAAATAAAATTGCTTACACGATAATTAAAAGACTCCCGTAAAATAATTTATGAGGCTTTTTATTTTATCTTTGTATAGTTACAAGGTCAAAACAAAGAATAATATGATTATAGACAATATAAAAAACGCCTCTCTATATTATAATGTACACAAGAATTTCAAAAAAGCTTTTGACTTTCTTGAAACTATCGACTTCAACAACTGCAATGAAGGCACTATTGAAGTAGATGGCAATAATATAAAATCAATTATTAGTACAAATAAGCTCAAAAATAAAAGCGACGCGCTATTAGAGACACATAAAAAATATATAGATATACATATTCCTATATCAGATAATGAAACTTTTGGTTGGAAAACGGCCAAAAAGCTCGAAATTAGTGTAGATGATTATGACTCTGAAAATGACTTTCAGCTATTTCGTGACATCCCCACTATTTACTTCACCATTACACCCGGTGAGTTTGCAATTTTTCTTTCAGAAGATGCCCACGCTCCTTTGATTGGAACAGGTGAGTTGAAAAAATTAATTTTTAAAATCGCCATAGATTAAAATTCTATGATAACAACTTAAAACTATGCTAGAATTAATAAAGAATGATCCTTGGTTAGAACCTTACAAGCAATTTATTGATAAAAGATATAATAAGTTTCTACTCAAAGAAAAAGAGATTACTCAAAACAACACTATTAGTCTATCAGATTTTGCAAACGGTCACATCTATTTTGGATTAAATAAAACATTGGACGGATGGTCCATTAGAGAATGGGCTCCGAATGCAACCGAAATATATCTTATAGGATCTTTCAACGACTGGAAACATGAAGAGAAATATAAGTTAAGTCGTATTAAAGGAGGTGTATGGGAGTTATATTTAGACCAAGATGACATTCATCATTTAGATTATTACAAACTATATATAAAATGGAATGGAGGATCGGGTGAGCGCATACCTGCTTGGTGTAAACATGTTGTACAAGACGATAAGACACATTTGTTTAGTGGTCAAATTTGGGAACCCGAAAACAAATATATTTATAAAAACAAAGACTTCACACCCTGCACTTCACCAGTTCTTATATATGAAAGTCATATAGGAATGGCTTCAGAAGAAGAAGACGTAGGCACTTATAACAACTTCAGGGAAAACATACTTCCAAAAATAAAAGAAAAGGGCTACAATACAATCCAACTTATGGCCATTCAAGAACATCCTTACTATGGATCATTTGGCTATCACGTTTCCAGTTTTTTCGCTCCGTCATCTCGTTTCGGAACTCCCGATGAGTTACGTCAGTTAATTGATGAAGCACACGGAATGGGAATTGCTGTTATAATGGATATTGTACATTCTCACGCTGTGAAAAACGAAGCTGAAGGTTTGGGACGACTTGACGGATCGTACGATTTATATTTTCATGGCGATGATAGACGTGTACATCAAGCATGGGACTCTCTTTGCTTTAATTATGGCAAAGATGAAGTAATGCACTTTTTACTGTCCAATTGCAAATATTGGCTCGAGGATTTCAAATTTGATGGATACCGTTTTGATGGAGTCACCTCTATGATATATTATAGCCATGGTTTGGAAGAATCGTTTATTGGTTACGATAGTTATTACAACGGAAAGCAAGATTTAGACGCAATATGCTACCTAACACTCGCCAATAAACTAATTCATGAGGTAAATCCTAATGCAATTACAGTTGCCGAAGAAGTTAGTGGTATGCCAGGCTTGGCTGTTGATCCCGATAAGGGAGGCTATGGTTTCGATTACCGTATGGCAATGAACATACCCGACTTTTGGATTAAAACAATCAAAGAGGTCAAAGACGAAGATTGGGATCCTTCAGCTATTTTTTGGGAAGTAACGAACAGAAGAGCTGACGAAAAGACAATTTCATATGTTGAAAGTCATGACCAAGCATTAGTAGGTGACAAAACTCTTATTTTCAGACTTATTGACAAAGAAATGTATTGGTTCATGTCTAAGTCTACTCCATCTTTGTTAGTAGATAGAGGCATATCACTACACAAAATGATAAGACTTGTGACAGCCTCAACAATAAATGGTGGATATCTCACTTTCATAGGCAATGAGTTTGGACATCCGGAATGGGTTGATTTCCCTCGTGAAGGAAATAACTGGTCACACAAATATGCCCGCAGACAATGGAGCCTAAACGAAGACACGAACTTGAAATATCACTATATGGGAGATTTTGATAAAGAGATGTTGACATTAATAACGTCGGTGAAAGACTTTCAAGACTTATCTATAATTAAAATATGGGAAAAGAAGAAAGACAACATATTGGCCTACATGCGTGGTAGTCTATTATTTGTTTACAATTTCAATCCTACTCAATCATTTACAGATTATGGAATGCTTGTTCCTGAAGGAGAATACAAAGTAGTTTTAAATACAGATGAAAAACGTTTTGGAGGTTTTGGCTTGACAGATGATGAAATACATCACTTTTCTCATTTCGACGAACTTTACAGAAAAGAACACAAAGGTTACCTCAGATTATATATTCCGGCACATACAGCCATGGTTCTAGAAAAAATAAGCAAATAAATATCACTAATAAATAATATAATATGAAATTATATCCATTGAAATTTCAACCAATACTTAAAAACATCATTTGGGGTGGTAGTGAAATATCTAAATTCAAGAATTTAGATAAGGAGACCCCAGGCATAGGTGAAAGTTGGGAAATTTCTGCAGTTGAAGACAATGTATCTATAATAGAAAACGGAGATTTTGCTGGCACACCTCTTGATGTATTGATAAAAAAAGCAGAGGCTAAATTAGTAGGAAAGAAAGTCTTTGATAAATTTGGTGATAAATTCCCACTTCTCATCAAATTTATTGATGCTCGTGACGATTTATCAATTCAAGTACATCCCGATGACAAGTTAGCAAAGGAAAGACACAACTCTTTTGGAAAAACTGAAATGTGGTATGTAGTGAAAGCAGCACCAAAAGCTTTTATATTCTCAGGATTTAAGGATAAGATAACTCCAGAGGAATATGTAGAGAAAGTGGCAAATAATACATTTACCGATGCACTTCAAAAGCACTTCGTTAAAGAAGGCGATGTTTATTTTATTCCTGCTGGACGTGTACACGCCATTGGGAGTGGTTGTTTTGTTGCAGAAATTCAACAAACATCTAACATAACCTACCGAATTTACGATTACAACAGAAAAGATGCCAATGGAAATTCAAGAGAGTTACACACTGAACTTGCAAAAGATGCTATTGACTACACAGTTTACGATTCTTATAAAACAGATTACGAATCAAAGCATAACCAAACCAATGAGCTGGTAAGTTGTGAATACTTCACCACAAATCTACTGGAAATAGACAAAGCTATTGAAAAAGATATTTCAAACATTGATTCATTCATTATATATATGTGTCTTGAAGGAACATGCATATTGAAAGACAATAAACAAAACAAAATAACCTTGAGTAAAGGTGAAACAACATTGATTCCGGCAGATACACAGAATATAGTTATTACTCCTTCAGGCGAGGCTAAGCTGCTCGAGACATTTGTGAAATAAATAAATAGGACTGATTTTAAATGATAGGGATAATACTTCTAAATGTAGGAACCCCAGCTGAATGTTCAAAACCAGCTGTAGAACAATTTATTGGCGATATGCTTTCTGACCCTTTAGTGTTAGATAAATTTAAACCCGTGTCAAAGTTTCTTGCTCGACAAATTATTGCACCTTTGGGTTCATCAAAGTCATTAAACAAATACTCGCTTATTTGGAGAAAAGAAGAACCACAAATTTCGCCAATTCTCTACTACATGCAACACTTAAGAGACAAATTGGAACAACAAAAAAATGTTCCAGTTGAAATTGCGATGCGCTATGGATCACCTTCCATAGCGTCAGCCTTTGATTCTATATACAAGAAGTGCCCAAATCTAAGTAAAATTGTTATTTTTCCATTGCTGCCACATTACGCGCAATCATCCACTCAGACATCAACAGACGAAATTAAACGGGTATATAATAACAATGATTACCCGTTTGATATTAAAATCACCGAACCATACTATAGTCATCCAGCATATATTAGTGCACTTGCCACTCACGTTAAACCTTATTTAACTGATAGTTTCGACCGTTTAGTTTTTTCATATCATAGCTTACCGATCCATCAAGTGAAAAAAGCATGGAGAAAGGGAAGAGAATATGACTATGTGTACCAAGTAAAAGAAACAAATATGCTGTTAACTAATGAGTTGGAAGTAAGTCCAAAAAAAACATTATTATTTTATTCATCTCAACGAGGCAATGGATGGTTAAGACCTTTTTTAGATAAAGACATTGCAGATCTACCAAAGCTAGGATGGAAGAATATAGTGATATTAGCGCCTGGTTTTCCTGTTGATAATTTGGAAACACTATTTGATGTAGATATAGAAGCAAGAGAACTTTTCATGAAAGCTGGAGGAGAAAAATTCACATTTATACCATCGCTTAATGCAGAAGATTATTGGGTAGATGCTATATGGAAAATAATTACAACTTCATGATGATAGATAAATCAAAAAATGGATACACAGTTATAATTGCTAATGGAGAATTTCCAGTTCACAAACATCCAAAAGAGTGTATAAAGAATGCTTCATACACAATATGTTTAGATGGAGCACTAAAAGCGACCTTGAAAAACAACATTAATCCCAATATAGTAATTGGTGACGGAGATTCTATTTCGGAAATGCTAAAAGAGGAATATGCTCACTTACTGCATCTCTTTACTGATCAAGACACAAATGATTTAACCAAAGCCATAAACTACTGCATAAACAAAGGGTTCAATAAAATCAAAATTGTAGCAGCGACTGGTAAAAGAGAAGATCATACATTGGGCAATATTTCTCTTTTATTGGAATATATGCACAAAGTTGAAGTAGAAATGATTACCGACTATGGGATTTTCACACCCATTGTATCTACAACAAAATTTAAAAGTGCAATTGGTCAACAAGTTTCTATTTTCAACATAGACAATAGCCCAATCACTTCGCATAACCTTAAGTATCCATTAAAGAATCTTGTATTAGACAATTTGTGGAAAGGAACTTTGAATGAATCAATGGGCGGATATTTTACTATAGAAACAAAAGGGAGAACATTAGTTTACAGAACATTTGAAGTGAAAACGAAATAAACCTATAATAGTATATATATATATTATAGGTTTATTTCGTATAACCAAAACAACTACGTCCATATAATTTAATACAACTCCCTCAATACTTCCAATGACTTAATTTCAGTAAAATCATAAACATGCATTCTGTAGTAATCCAGCATAAAGTTGATTAATACATTCCTATCTCCCTGCGACAATTTATAGAGATGCATATTGTTGAAATTTATTTTTTTAAAAACATTCAAAAAGTTACTTTGCTGCAAATTTAAATAGTGGTTGTGAGTACGTTTTTCAAAAGTATATTCACCATTCATCAAATCGAATAGAGAATCTTTATTGTAATCATCTAAATTGGGAGCTATACCCAAAAATTGAGCGAGGTTGAACATAAATGCAAGATGAAAATTGGCTAACCCTCTATCCTTTTCTTCCAATGTAATAATCGAATCTTTGATAAAACAAAATACTACTTTATTTTCATTGGTCTCCTGCAAAACTTTGGTGAGAAACTCTGACAAAAAGAAAGCAATTGAAAGCTTTATCACATTCACGTTGATTGAATACAATGGGAATTGACGCTGCACGTCTTTCAATCGATGTATCTGACGAAGGGGGAAGTGCTCTACCTCCATATCTATTACTGATAAAGGAAAAAACAGAGCTGGGTTAATCTTAGGTTTTTTACTTTTAGAAATAGGTAGCATATAAGCTGTCCGCCCAAAATCTGATGTAAAGACTTGAGCTATAGAAAATCTATCATTGTACTTCGTAACACTTAATACAATACCTTGAGTTTTATGAAACATCTTATAAAAACATCTTCACATACTGTTTATAACGAGAAGTACTTACCTCTTTCCAATAGGTCATTATACTTTTCCTCATTAAACTGATAATAAAAAGCTCCTCTTTTAGAAGACAAAGTATCTTTTATATCCAATTTATCTAATATTTCCATTGATGATAGTTTTTTCCTGAAGTTGCGTTTATCAATTTCCCTTTGATAAATAGCCTCATACAAATCTTGCAAAGCAGGTAGGGTGAATTTCTCATCGAAAAACTCAAATATAATTGGCTCCATCGACACTTTAAATCGCAATAGTGTTAATGCATCTTTTACCATTTGGTTGTGATCAAATATAAGCTTGGGAAGTTCCTTTATATTTATCCATTTGGCATCAAATTTTTGAGCAAGGCTAGTATCAAACTCCTCTAACCTAACAAGTGCATAAAAGGCAACAGAAATAACGCGCCCTCCTGTGTCTCTATCAATTTCGCCATAAGCATTTACCTGTTCCATGTAAATACCTTCTTGTTGTGTATAATCGTATAACACTTTTTTAGCTGCAGCTTCTAAACTTTCATTTTCAGCTACAAAGCCTCCCATCAACGACCATTCGCCTGCTAAAGGTTCTACAGGTCTGCGTGTAAGTAAAACATGAAGTTCTTTCTCTTTAAACCCAAAAATGATGCAGTCGGCTGCAACTAAAAATCTGGATTTGTTTTTGTAGTAGTGATTAATCATTTGATTGTGTGTGTGTTTATGAAAAAAGCTGGAGTCCTATTATATAAACAGAGCTCCAACTTCTTTAATTGATAAATTAGATAAAGTAATTAGAGTTTTCTAGCTCCGTCGCTTATCACAACGTCATAAACTTTTGGCTCATGATCGTATTTTTCTTTGAATTCAGCTTTAGCGTCTATAATGAACTGATCATACAATTCATCTTTAACCAAGTTGATTGTGCAACCACCAAAACCTCCACCCATAACTCTTGATCCGGTTACGTTGTGTTTTTTTGCTAAGTCGTTCAAGAAATCGAGTTCCTCACAACTAACTTCGTAAAGTTTGCTCATTCCGTGATGCGTTTCATACATCTTCTGACCCACTGTTTCGTAGTCATCTTTTTGCAATGCATCAGACACATCATGTACACGTTGTGTTTCTTCAATCACATATTGTGCGCGCATGTAGTCCTCTTCTGTAATATCGCTTTTCACTTCATTGAGCATATCCATAGAAGCATCGCGTAAAAACTCAACTTCTGAATGGTTTTTACTAATTGCTTTTGCAGCACGTTCACACGATTCACGTCGTTTGTTGTAAGCTGACGAGGCTAACTCGTGTGTCACTCGTGTATCTAAAAGTACAAGTTTGTAGCCTTTTGGATCGAATGGGAAGTATTCATACTCCATGGATTTAGTATCTAAACGGATCAAATGACCTTTCTTACCAAAAAGAGAAGCAAATTGATCCATTATACCACATTTCACACCTACATAGTTGTGCTCTGTAGCTTGACCAATTTTGGCCAATTCGAATTTGTCGATCTCAAGATTTAGCATATCGTTTAAGCCAAAAGCATAGGTGCTTTCTAGAGCTGCAGATGATGACATGCCTGCTCCTAGTGGAACATCACCAGAGAAAACAGTGTCAAATCCAACTACTTTACCTCCTCTTTTAATGATTTCTCTGCAAACACCAAAAATATACTTTGCCCATCCTTCTTTTGGTAAATCTTCTTCGTTCAAACCAAATTCAGATTTTTCATTCAAATCTAGTGCATAAGCAGTTATTTTGTCTGTTCCGTTCAATCTGATTGCGGCAATCATACCTTTATCAATTGCACCTGGGAAAACAAAACTTCCATTATAGTCTGTGTGTTCGCCAATAAGATTTATTCTCCCTGGAGAAGTATAAACTTCAGGAGTATGATCTCCAAAGTATTCTTTAAATTTATTTAGAACTGTATCTTTTGTCATTATATATATATTATTTTTTTTCGGTTGGCAAACTCCCTGTTGCAATTTCAACTGGAACATCGGTGTCCTCATCCTCTACTGGAATATCGGTATTAACATTTTTCGATCCTATCAATGCATAATAAAGCAAATAAGCCAATCCTGCCATTACAACGAAGAAACTGCTTAAGAAACCTGCGCTATCAGCAACAAGACCTTGAATGTATGGAAGAACTCCTCCACCTACAACCATAACCATGAAAATTCCAGATGCCATTTCTGTGTATTTTCCTAAACCTTCTACTGCAAGATTGAAAATTCCACCCCACATCACTGATGTACACAGTCCGCATAGAATTAAGAACATTATATTAATAGGTACTGAAACCAAACCAAAAGAAATGTCTGATCTAAATACAGGCATGCTTACATTTATACCAAGTGGAACAAAAATAGCAAGTGTAACAAAAATCAAACCTAATGAGGAGGCCACTATTAACATCACTTTCGAAGAAATCTTGCCTCCGATTGAAGCTCCAACTAATCGTCCAATAAGCATTAAGAACCAATAAGTTCCAACGATTGTTCCAGCCATTGTAGTACTGATACTTAAACCACCTTCTCCAGCGGTTGCAGTCATAAAAAGATTAGCGATGTTTGGAATACCTACTTCAACTCCAACATAAATAAAAATTGCCACTGTACCTAATACGAAGTGACGAAATGAAAGAGCACTGTATTTGTCTTTTACTTTTGCAGCACCTTTAACAATAAGTTTTCTTGGTTCTGGTATTTTAGAAGCAGCAAGAACAATAAAAGCCAAGGCGAAAATACCCATTGCAAGATATAACGCTGGATTAGCATCACGTATATTAGCATTTTGTACAACGTCTCCAATTAAATACCCTACAAGAACAGGAACTATAGTTGCACCAATTGAATTAATAGACCCTCCAAACTGGATTAATTGGTTGCCTTTGTTTCCACCACCACCAAGTGTATTAAGCATCGGATTTACTACGGCATTCAACATACACATAGAAAAACCAGAAACAAGCGCACCAATAAGATAAATGATGAAACTACCAGCCTGTCCTGAGAAAAAAGTAACTGCAACTCCAACAAAACCTACAGTTACGGCTACCAAAGCAGTTTTTTTATAACCGATTCTGGTTAATAAAATTCCCGATGGAATTCCCATGAGTGCATAAGCAAGAAAATTGGCAAGATTACCCAATTGTGACATTGCATTACTTGCACCAAATTGATTTTTCACAATTACTCCAAACGGGTTTTGCAATCCCGTAACAAAAGAAATCATGAAGAAGAGTGCGAACATTATTGCAATAGGCAATACATAGCTCGATTTTTGATTAGTTTTTGTGTTCATACGTTTTTTTGTTAATTACTGAATTTAATATATGATTGTATTTATAGAATAAGCTTAATTACTTTTTGGTTGTAAACTTAAATGAAGTTTTCGATTTAAAAGTTTCACCAGGATGAAGTTCTGTAGTTGGATACTCTGGTTTGTTTATACTATCGGGATAGTGTTGAGTTTCAAAACATACAGCTGAACGCTCAGGATACTTCTGTCCATTTTTGCCTATCAATTTATCTGTCATCCAGTTACCTGTATATAGCTGTACTCCGGGCTCACTAGTATATACCTCCATAACAATTCCTGTTTTTGGAGATTCGCAACGAGCACAAAATGAAAACTCGTCTTTATATCTCTTGTTCAATACATAGGTGTGATCGTAGCCTTTACCGTACATCAGTTGTTGAAAGTCATCGTCAATTCTTGAACCAATAGTTTGTGGTGTAGTGAAATCCATAGGAGTTCCCTTTACTTCTTCAGCAGGACCGTATGGTATGGCAGTTGCATCAGTAGGTAGATAAGTATTGGCATTAATTGTCAGAACATGATCATTGATAGATGGATCACCTGCTCCTGATAAGTTAAAATAAGAATGATTGGTTAGATTTAGAATAGTAGCCATATCAGTAGTTGCGCTATAATCAATTATAACTGTGTTTTCACTCGTGATAGTATAAGTAACAGTTACCGTTAGGTTGCCAGGGAATCCCTCTTCACCATCTTTAGACAGATATTGCAATTTGATAGAGTTGCCCAATACCTCTTTCACATCCCAAACTACTGCATTGAAGCCTTTTACGCCACCATGCAAACTGTTTGGTCCATTATTAATGGCTAAGGTGTATGTTTTATCTTCAAGTGTGAAAGTGCCATTAGCAATTCGGTTTGCTGTACGTCCACAAATAGCACCAAAGTAAGGTTCTTCAGATGTTAGGTATGCATCAATTGAATCATGCCCGGTAACAACGTCCACGAATTTTCCCTGTTTATCGGGAACCATGAGCGATACAATTTTAGCTCCGTAATTGGTAACAGTCAATTCGCATCCATTACTGTTGGTGATAATATAAAGATTTGTCTTTTTATTATCAATTACTTTTTTGAACTCGTCAACTACGAGTCCACTTTTCGTATTAATTTCAGTGGAATCCATATCTAGTATACGTTATAATTTATTTGTTTTGTACATTCGTGTAAAAATAACACATCCACAGCAATTTTGATATCAAAAAAACGTGTTATAAAACATATAATTGCAAATAACAGATGAATAATGCCTAAAAGTTAATATAACTCTTCTATTTTTGTTTTTTTATGATTAACACCTTATCAATTCTGTTCCCATCTAAGTCAATAATTTCAAATATCAAATCTTCATATTCAAACTTATCTCCCAACTGAGGTATTTTATTTATGTTTGCTAAAACAAACCCTGCAATTGTTGAGTAATCAATTTCTTCAAAATCAATTACAAAATCTTCAATAAATTGCGACATCAACTCTATAGAAGCATCGCCACTTACCAAAGCCGAATTGTCTTCGCGAATAAAAATATCAGGTTCTATTTGCTCATCCTCTTGTGGAATGTCGCCTACCAAGTTTTCAATGATGTCGTGTAGCGTTATTATTCCTTCAAAGTTTCCGTATTCATCTACTACTATTGCAATATACTGTTGTTTCTTTTTAAAAAGATCGAGTACACGTTGCGCACGAATAGTAGAAGGAACTATGAGGGGCTCTAGGGCAAATTGCTTTAGAGAAAAATCTCTATGGTGCAGCATTTCCACCAACACCTCTTTCACTGTAATGATACCTACAAAGTTATCTAGATTGTCTTCACAAGCTATGAGTTTGCTATGACGCGAATTCAAGATTTCATTAATAATGGTAGGCTGCGGATCATTTACATCTATCCAGTCTACATCTGTGCGATGTGTCATTAAGTGCTTGGCACGTTTATCAGAAAAGTAGAAAACTCTTTCATGAATTATATCTTGCTCTTTCTCTATAACTCCTTGCATGGAGGCCACTTTTATCATAGAGCGAAGCTCCATTTCAGACACCACATCAGTCTTTTTATGTATCCCTAGCAGTTTTGACAACTGATTGGTAGATTTGGACAGCAAACTTACAAATGGATGAAATGCTTTGCTAAAATAAAGAATAGGTATAGCTACGACCTTGGCAACTCTTTCTGGATTATTTAGCGCAATTGTCTTTGGCACAAGCTCGCCTATAACTATAGATACATAAGTTATAATAAATACAACCAAAACCATTGATATAGTATCTGCGTGGGGAGCAAGAAGTGGATATTGGGCGAAAAAAGGAGCAATCTTGGCTGCAATAGTCACCCCGCCGTACACTCCATTTATGATTCCGATAAGTGTTATACCTACTTGTATGGCCGAAAGGAAATTCTCCGACTTAGATTGAAGTTCAAGTGCTACTTTGGCTCCCTTATGCCCTTCATTACTGTAGGTTTCAAGACGTGTCTTTTTGCTCGAGACTAAAGCAATCTCAGATAGAGCAAAAAACCCATTCAACAGAATAAGTATAACAATTACCAGAATATAAATCATCTAATGATTCTCTTTGTCTTTATAAGAATACAAATGCTAACTAAAATAATGGAGACGGATATTCACCTTTATCTACCAGTTCTTTAAATTTGCTCACCACAAAAGGTCTGTCCTCTTGATATGTTACTCCAAACCATTGCGAAGTTGTGTCTAATACTCTCATTTCTATTTTGTCGTCAACAATAAGGTCATTCACCAAAGTAGGAATAAAGAATTCAGCTTTCAACTTCTCTTCATTCTCTTTCAGGAAATCTACAAAAAAGTCGTCTGAATACTCAAAGTAATCTGGTGTGAAACCAAACATATTCATAGATACTGGTTTATTGTCGGGCAAAGATATCCACTCTTCGTTTTCATCTAAAAATTGTACAACACCGTCATTTCTTTTTATTTGTGTGCGTTCTACAATCCCTGTGAGGTTGCTACTTTCATCTGTTTCGCAAACGCCACGAGCTACTGTACCACTTTCAGACAATGTGTTGCCAACTCTATAGCCTACCATGCAATACTTGTTTTTGCTTCCTTCTAATTGAGATAGAAAATCGCAAATCACTTGATAGCTCTTTCTTCCATAAAAGTCATCAGCATTAATTACTGCAAAAGGTTCGTTTATTACACTCTTGCCCATCATCAGTGCGTGGTTGGTTCCCCATGGTTTTACACGTTCAGGGTTTAGCTCAAATCCTTCCGGTAGATTATCTAATTCTTGAAAAACAATTTCGACTGGAAGTAAGTGTTCATACTTCTTTGTTACTTTTTCTTTAAATTCAGCTTCAAAAGATTTGCGAATAACAAAGACAACCTTTCCAAATCCTGCTTTCACAGCATCGTATATAGAATAGTC
Source organism: Dysgonamonadaceae bacterium (assembly GCA_029264035.1). GTDB lineage: Bacteria > Bacteroidota > Bacteroidia > Bacteroidales > Dysgonomonadaceae > UBA2632. The sequence goes on from JARICS010000056.1 coordinate 17,392, forward strand.
CATAATGGTCTCTCCATTTGGTCCTAATCCGTCCAATTGTTTCAATCCGCCGTATCTACTACCTAAACCGGCTGCTAATACTAATAAAGTTGGTTTCATATCTGTTTTGTCATAAATATATTTAATGCTTGCAAATGTATGATTTTTATATCAAATGAAGAAGAGAAAGTGACGAAAACACCATATAAACACTAAATAGTATACACATAATAGACTCAATCAATAAAATACACGGTCCTTCCCTTTCCTACCCTACCTACCCTACGCTCTTCTCAAATGCTTTCCACAAATTATCTTCGGGCACGGGTGCAATAATATCTATCTTGTTTTGCGACACTGGGTGTATAAAAGATATGCCGCGAGCATGCAAACTGATACTACCATCTCTGTTAGATCGTTTAGCTCCATATTTCAAATCGCCCTTCACTGGGCAACCAATCTTTGCCAACTGCACACGTATCTGATGATGGCGTCCCGTTTCGAGCTGCACTTCGAGCAAAAAATAGTTGTCAGATTGTGCAATCATCGAATAGTGCATGACTGCTTTTTTAGTGTTTGTTTTCTCAATATTGTAGGCGGACGATTTGTTTTTCTTCTCATCTTTCACAAGATAGTGAGTCAACGTTGCCTTATCTGTTGCAGGACGATTTTGCACAATCGCCCAATAGGTCTTTCCCACTTCATTATCCCTAAACATCTTGTTGAGCCTTGGTAAGACTTTACTTGTTTTAGCAAAAACTACAATCCCACTCGTTGGTCTATCCAATCTATGTGTTACTCCACAATATACATTACCGGGTTTGTTATATTTCTCTTTTAAATAGTCTTTCACCATTTCCGATAAGGGTTTGTCGCCTGTTTTGTCGCCTTGTACAATTTCGGATGAAGCTTTGTTTACAATTATAATGTGGTTGTCTTCGTATAGAACTGTCATATATATTATAGTTTATGAAGGAGTAATATTTTTTGGTAAACTCACTACGAAGTTAAACAAAAGTTTCATATCGATCGTAATGAAGAAGCTAATTGTTTAATTTATAAGACAGGAATTTGGGAACTTTTTGACATATCTTTTTTAAAACATTTTGTTAGCCTGCAAAATGCTTTTAAACAGTTGAAACTTGCATCCACGACGGGGGAAATGTTTGAAAACACATTATTTCCATTTTGAAGCACTAATTTGTTGCATTCTTCCCTTAATAACCCAATACCAGATGTAGAATTTTCAAATCATCAATTGACTTTTTAATAATATGCTGGATTTATTTAAATAACGGCATTTTTCTTTCCTATTTACTGAAAAAAGCAACTCTATAGCGATTCAAAACATTTCTCCTACCGTAGATACAATTTTCATGACATAAACGCACAATCCACGACCGTGGATTTAATTTCCAACTGTTTTAAGTAACTTCTTTGAGTGAATTGTAAAAAAGAAGACGCATTTTTTTACAAATTGACATCAACGTTAGAGCATAAATTAAATATTTAATTTTGCTGAAGTATTATAAAAGAAAAAGGCATCAAAAAGAGATAAATCCTTTTGTGCCTTTTAAATTATATATTTAAGCAAGTATAGCTTGGCAATAAATGATTATGTATTCATTCCGCCACAAACATGAATAACTTGACCACTTACGTACGAAGAAAGATCGGATGCTAAAAACAGAGCTGCATTTGCCACATCTTCTGGTGTTCCACCACGGCGCAACGGAATTTGTTTTGCCCACTCGTTGCGAACTTCTTCAGACAAAGCACCCGTCATATCAGTGATAATGAAACCTGGAGCAATTGCATTGACACGTATGCCGCGTGAACCAATCTCCTTGGCCATAGATTTGGTCAGTCCAATCATACCTGCTTTAGAAGCAGAATAGTTGGCTTGCCCAGCGTTGCCCGACACACCTACTACAGAACTCATATTGATGATGCTTCCGCTTCTTTGGCGCATCATGATTGGGGTGAGTGCATGAGTGAAGTTGAAAGCAGATTTCAAGTTCACATTTATCACCATATCCCATTGCTGCTCGGTCATGCGCATCATCAATCCATCTCGGGTGATGCCTGCATTATTAACAAGAATATCGATTACTCCAAAATCTTCTTTTATTTGATCTACAACTTTGTGCGTATCGTCAAAGTCGGCAGCATTAGAAGCATATCCTTTTACTTTCACGCCCAATGCTGCAATTTCCTCTTCGGTAGCTTTCACGTTTTCATCAATCTTAAGATCGGTAAAAGCAATGTTTGCTCCTTCTTTTGCAAAATGCATTGCAATAGCTTTACCAATGCCTCGTCCGGCACCGGTTACTAATGCTGTTTTTCCTTCTAATAATTTCATTGTTTCTGTTTTTATTATATTAGTTCTGAAAAATATATTCTTTACTTCTTTGTAATTCCTTGAAAGATTAAATTGGCCACTGTGTTACGATCAATTGCATCTTTAGGGTCTTGCGACATCACTCCTCTAATGTAGGGCAACTCTAGCCCTTTGAGTGCAAAGTGAATGATGCGAGCAGTTTTCATGGTGTCCAGCATTTCAAATTCGCCCGATGCAACACCTTCATCAAGAATCATCTTGAGGAATTGAATCTCTTGTTTGTCGAATGTTTTCCTTACATTTTCCACACGAAATATGTCGCGAAAGAAATCGCCACGTAATGTGCCATTCCTTGTTACTACCTCTTTGATTATTTCCAAACGAGTAACGAAAAACAACATAAGCTTGTCACTAGCAGTATGTTCCTTCTCTACAGTCTCTTGTAATTGAACATACAAACCCTCTAACTCAGACTCTATTACTGCGTTGTAAATTTCTTTTTTATTGCTGAAATATGTATATAATGTACGCCGACCTCGCTGAGATGCTTCGGCGATATCATTCATAGTTGTATTTTCAAAGCCCGACTTAGCAAATAGCTGTCTAGCCTTTTCCATCAACATCTGTTTTGTTTTTACTGAAGCCATAATTGCACATTAAGATAACTAATGTGCAAAATTAAGCATAAATTTTCAATCTGAACTACCAATATCATATAAATAAGGCGAAAAGAAACCTAAAACATAGTATAGTCGCTATTTGCTACAAGACTTCGTATTAGAAATAATAAATGATGAGCAGAGCGATACGAGATAATTATTACTACGTATTATAAAGGTGGAGGTTGAAGAGTGAAATGAAATTTTGCCTGTCTAATTTATTACAATAAGTTTGTTTATTAAAAAAGTTACACTAAATTTGCATTTATAAAACAAATAAATATGACAAATAGACATTCTTCAATCACATGGCGTTGGTGTGAAATTCATTATAAACAATGGGTTGAGACAGTGTATGCCAAATAATTAAGAATAGATCTATTCAGTATAAAATACATACAATCACAAAAAGACCGCCTGTTGTTTATCGATAAAACAACAGGCGGTTTCTTTTTTATTAATTTAATTCAAACAAAAGTTCATCATGGAAAAAAGAAAAAAGTTTATTCTACCCGAAAATGAAATTCCTTACCAATGGTACAATGTTGCAGCTGAAATGAAAAATAAGCCACAACCGTATATTAATCCAGGAACAAAAGAACCAATAGGAGCCGAAGACTTTTACCCTCTCTTTTCGGAGGAGTTGTCGAGACAAGAAGTAAATCAGTCAGATGTTTGGATAGATATACCCGAAGCAGTTCGTGAGGAATACAAAATATATCGCCCCACCCCTCTTGTGCGTGCTTATGGTTTAGAGAAAGCATTGGATACGCCAGCACACATCTATTTCAAAAATGAAAGTGTGAGTCCGGTTGGATCGCACAAACTCAACACTGCATTACCACAAGCTTACTTCAATAAAATTGAGGGTATAACAAACCTTACCACCGAAACAGGAGCCGGTCAATGGGGTGCAGCTTTAGCTTATGCTACTAAAGTCTTTGACTTAGAGTTAGCCGTATATATGGTGAAAATTAGCTACGAACAAAAACCATATCGCCGCTCAATGATGCAAACATGGGGAGCACAAGTTATAGCATCTCCTAGCATGTCCACCAAATCGGGCAGAAAGATTATTACAGAAAATCCAAAATATCAAGGAAGTTTAGGAACAGCCATATCCGAAGCCATCGAATTGGCACAACAAACACCTAACTGCAAGTACGCATTGGGCAGTGTGCTCAACCATGTATCGTTGCATCAAACAGTCATTGGTCTTGAAGCGGAAAAACAAATGGAAATGGCCGAAGCGTATCCCGACATTGTTATTGGTTGCTTCGGTGGAGGATCAAATTTCGCAGGTATAACATTCCCATTTTTACGCCATAACATGAACGGAGACAAGAAAACTCGTTTCATTGCTGCAGAGCCATCATCATGTCCTAAACTAACACGCGGAAAGTTTAGATACGACTTTGGCGATCAAGCCGGTTACACTCCACTTATCCCTATGTACACTTTGGGCAGTCAGTTTACTCCTTCTAATATTCATGCAGGAGGATTGCGCTATCATGGAGCAGGAAGCATTGTGAGCCAATTGCTTAATGATGGATTTATTGAAGCCATGGACATAAATCAAATAGAATCTTTCGAAGCAGGAGTATTGTTCGCTCAAACAGAGGGTATCATTCCAGCCCCCGAATCTAATCACGCTATCGCAGCCACAATTAGAGAAGCGTTGAAAGCAAAAGAAGAAGGAGTGACCAAAACAATTCTCTTTAATTTATCGGGACATGGGTTAGTGGATATGGCTTCTTATGACAAATTCTTCTCTGGTGATTTAGTTAATTATACGTTAACGGAAGAATCCATAGCAAAATCGAGAGATATTGAATAATATATTGCTCAAACCAACTAATAATGGGCTATTGCTGAAAGATTCTTGATAATATAACACATAATATTTGGAAGTGTCGATATAATTTTTTACTTTTGATATGTAATTAGATGGAAGAATTTGCCGCATTGGTCGATTGGGAAACTCATCAATTACATCTAAGAAACGAGTTAAGTTTTTGCCGTTAATGGCGGGTCGCATCCTTCGGGACATGCATTTATGCACAGCGAATTACAGAGACAGCGAAACACTCAAATCCTGACTACAGGAGTTTCGTCTTATTCCACCGATGCGGCTTTAATATAGAGAAAGCAGATTTGCAACAAATTAATTATTTGCAGTCTGCTTTCTTCTTTTTTACTTTTATCAGAGACAATAAAACAACATGAATGGTTATTGGGAGTTATTCCTTGTTTTTTTCAGAATTGGGGCATTTACCTTTGGAGGTGGCTACGCTATGTTGCCGCTCATCCAAAATGCAGTAGTTGATAAAAAAAAGTGGCTAAGCGACACAGAGTTTATCGATATGCTTGCCATTGCACAATCATTGCCCGGCCCTATTGCCTTAAACACAGCCGTATTTGTAGGCAACAAACACAAAGGAGTCAAGGGCAGTATCTTCTCTAGTTTAGGCATCATACTTCCATCTTTCATCACAATACTACTATTAGTAATCGTATTCACACAATTTCGCGAAAACCATGCTGTAGAAGCCGTCTTTAAAGGGATAAGGCCTGCAGTAGTTGCACTTATATTTGCACCTTTACTCAGAATGGGCAAAAACGCTGATATCACATGGAGTAATCTGTGGATACCTGTTGCTGTTGCTCTTATTGTGGGTCTGCTTCATGTGTCGCCAATACTTATTATTGTGCTTGCAATAGTTTTGGGAATATTATACAATAGAGTAATCAAAAAAATAATCAATAGATAAAATGGTACTTGCTCAACTATATCTTTCCATGTTCATTGCATTCTTTAAGATAGGCCTATTTGGCTTTGGTGGAGGCTATGCCATGTTACCACTTATTCAACAAGAAGTGGTGGAAACCAACGAATGGGTTACAGTAAACGAATTTACTGATATTGTGGCCATATCGCAAACAACACCAGGGCCAATATCCTTTAACTCTGCCACTTATATCGGCTACACAGCAGTTCACTCAAATGGGCACAGCATGTTAGCAAGTATTCTTGGGTCGGCAGTGTGTACATTGGCAGTGAGCCTGCCCTCTTTTGGACTAATGACATTGGTCTGTGCATTCTTCTTCAAGTTTAAAGAAAACAGGTATGTGCGTGCAGCTTTATCAGGCATAAAACCAGCTGTGATAGGGTTAATTGCTGCGGCAGGTATTATGCTGATCAATGGATTTAATTTTATCGATTATAAAAGCTGGCTCATATTTAGTGTAGTCTTCATAGCATCTGTCAGAAAGATAGACCCTATATTATTGATTGCTCTTGCAGCTGTAGCAGGGTTTCTACTTTATTGAGTATGATATATATATGCCTGATGCTTTAGATTTAGCAATTTAGAACTACAAAAAAATCCTCAGGAATTATTTACTCCCAAGGATTATATATCTATCGTAACCAATAGTCTGATCTAAAATAAAGACTATCCCTTTACTTCATTTATATCCTGATTATTAATCACTGTCTTTTCTACTTTTTCTTCTACTTCTTTCTTAGGTTTCTTTTTTCCTCCACTGCCACGTAATAAGACTATCAATAATAGAAGAAAAACCACTCCAATAACTACCCAAAACCATAGTTGCGCATAAAATGGGCCACTGTCTATAGCTGTAGGTTCAACTTCTATTTCTATATCGGATAGTGAATCTTGTGCAAAAGCTACTACAGATGTCATAGATATAATGAGCAAAACAGCTATGTATTTAATCAAACTCGATAATTGTTTCATATTATTATACTTACATTTTATTGTTACGAAAATATTGAAGGTGATGTTTTATATCTGTAAACGACATAAAACAACAAAAGTTCAGAGCCTGATAACTTCTGAACTTTTGTATATATATCAAGCAACTTTCAAACAAACTAGAAGCTTATTTACTCCTCTTTCTTAGGAGTTGTTTTTTTAGCCTTTGTGGTTGTTGCCTTAGTTTTCGTTTTAGTTGTCGTGGATTTAGCCTTTGCCTTTGGTTTTTTCTCTGTTTTAGCTTTTGTCTTTGTGGTAGTTGACTTAGCTTTTGCTTTAGTCGTTTTGGCTTTTGCTTTAGTCGTTTTGGCTTTTGCTCTAGATTTAGAAGGCTCAGTTTCAGCAATAATCTTTCTTACATCTTCCAATGTAAGCTCTTCAGGCTTCACAGTCTTTGGAATTTTGTAGTTCTGTTTCTCAAAAGAAATATAAGGGCCATATCTGCCATGCTGAACGATCAATCCTGGCTCTTCTTCGAAAGTTTGAATAATCTTTTCTCTATCTTTCTTCCGCTTATCTTCTATCACCGCTATAGCTTCTTCTCCTGTTACTTTGTAAGGGTCAAGCTCTTTTGGCAATGAATAGAATTTGCTATCATGTTTGATATAAGGACCAAAACGACCAACATTTGCAACCATCTCTTTTTCTTCATATTCACCTACAGAACGAGGTAAATCAAAAAGCTTCATCACCTCTTCAAAGGTAATAGTCTCTATAGATTGATCTTTCTGAAGCGATGAGAACAATGGTTTTTCCTCTTCATCTTTCTCTCCTATCTGTGCTAGCGGACCATAACGGCCTATCTTTACAGAAACCTGTCTGCCCGATTTTGGGTCAGTGCCAAGTACACGTTCACCGGCTCTGTGCTCAGTTTTAGCATTAATGGCTGCTTCCACCTTTGGGTGAAACACTTTGTAAAACTCTTCAATTAGTTTTTTCCATTCAACTTTTCCTTCTGCTACTTTGTCAAAGTCTTTTTCAACTTTAGCTGTAAAATTATAATCTAAGGTAGATGCAAAGTTTTCTACTAAGTAGTCATTCACAACAGTACCTGTGTCAGTAGGGATAAGTTTATTTTTATCAGCACCCGCAATTTCTTTTTTGTCAGCGTCTTTTATTTTATTGTTTGCAAGCGTCAATACATTATAAATTCTTTCAACGCCTTCTACATTCCCTTTCTCAACATATTCACGATTTTGAATAGTAGAAATTGTAGGAGCATAAGTAGAAGGACGGCCAATACCCAATTCTTCCATCTTACGAACCAATGCTGCCTCTGTATACCGAGGTGGTTTGAGTGTAAAACGCTGAGTGGCAGAAGTCTCTTGCATTGTCATTATTTCTCCTTTTTTGATAGGAGGTAGCAAACCCGATTCCTTTTCTGTATCTTCATCGTCTGTTCCTTCAAGATACACACGCAAGAAACCATCAAATTTAATCACTTCACCAGTTGCAGTAAATCTACCTTCAGCTTCCGATGCGCTGATATTAACAGTAGTTCTTTCCAGTTGAGCATCTGCCATTTGCGAAGCAAGAGCTCTTTTCCAGATTAGACTATATAGTTTTTTCTCTTGAGCACTTCCGCCCACTTCGTGTGCATTCATAGAAGTAGGACGAATGGCCTCATGAGCCTCTTGTGCACCTTTTGATTTGGTGGTATACTTCCTAATCTTAACGTAATTATCGCCATAGTGCGATTCAATCTCTTCTTTTGCTGCGTTGATAGCCAAACCTGATAGATTGACTGAGTCTGTACGCATATAAGTAATCTTTCCAGATTCGTATAGCCTTTGTGCCACCATCATTGTTTGACCAACAGAAAAACCCAATTTCCTCGATGCTTCTTGCTGCAATGTAGAAGTAGTGAATGGAGCTGCGGGAGTCTTTTTTGTGGGACGCATTGTAACATCAGCCACTTCAAAAGACGAAGTCTTCAACTGCTCTAACAATTTAAAGCTTCTTCTTTAGTTTTTAATCGTTTATTGTATTCAGCTTTCAACTCATAGGTTTGACCATCTTCCTCTTTTGTGAAAACAGCAACTATGCGATAGGCTGCCTCAGAAATGAAATCTCTAATTTCGCGTTCTCGCTCTACAATAAGTCGCACAGCTACAGATTGTACACGACCAGCCGAAAGAGATGGCTTAATTTTACGCCACAAAACAGGCGAAAGCTCAAAACCTACAATACGATCCAAAACTCGACGTGCTTGTTGTGCATCTACCAAGTTGATATCAATTGGTCGTGGGTTTTCAATTGCCCCAAGAATAGCAGTTTTTGTTATTTCATGAAATACAATACGTCTCGTTTTGTCATCGCTTAAACCTAGCTCATCATAGAGATGCCATGATATGGCTTCTCCTTCACGGTCCTCATCCGAAGCAAGCCATACAACTTCTGCTTTTTTAGCAGCAGCTTTTAGTTCCGATACAACTTTTTTCTTATCTACTGGAACTTCATATACTGGTGTAAATCCGTTTTCAATGTCAATGCCAAAATCTTTTTTCTTAAGATCACGAATATGTCCATAACTAGACATTACATGAAAATCTTTTCCTAAGAACTTCTCTATAGTTTTAGCTTTGGCGGGGGACTCCACTATCACCAAATTTTTCTGCATAAGCTTTCTCTCTTTATTCTAAACGTATTATAATGAAATATTTCAGGGGGCAAAAGTACAAATTTTGTCTTACTATTGCGATTAATTGGGGTAATTAGTTGTTAAATGAAATTATTGGTCATCTTCATTTGGTGACTGTAACACTGTTACACCATAGATTGCAGACAATGATTGATATAGCTGTTGTGACAGAGATTGTCGAATATTCACCTCCATTTCGCAGGTTTCCGTGAAGTTTTGCGTCCAACTTGACTCTTCAAATTGATTTAATATGCGCATAACCTCATTCAACAAAGGATAGTCGAAATGTAAAATAAATGTGTCGTCTACTGTTTTCACTACAATCTTAGCATTTTGGATAGCAGCCGCAGCGGCTTCTTTGTATGCCTTAACCAAACCACCCGTGCCCAAGAGTGTACCTCCGAAGTATCTTACTACTAATATTAAAACATTGGTCAACTCGTATGAGTTTATTTGACCAAGAATCGGGCGGCCTGCTGTGCCAGATGGTTCACCATCGTCATTTGCTCTAAACTCTTCGCGGCTTGATCCTAACATATATGCCCAACAAACATGACGAGCATTGTAATATTTCTTACGATATTCCTCTAATATAGGCTTCACCTCATCTTCAGACTCAACTGGAATAACATAAGAAATAAATTTACTTTTGCGTTCAGTGATATAACCTTCTGCAGTATTTTCTATGGTTTTGTAGCTATCATCCATAAATACAAAAATACAATCATTTACGGAGAAAACAGATTATATTTAAACTCATTGCACAAAAAGCAGAAAAGCAACACCATTAGGTCATTGCTTTTCATTTCTTTTTTTTGTGCTTTGTAGTTATGTGCTATAACTATGGGATTATCCACATTTTGATGCTCCACAATTGCGACAAGTTAAACATCCCTCTTGAAAAACAAGTGTTTCGTGATTACACACAGGACACATTTCGCCTTTTGCTTCTGTTTCGTTGGGCAAATATCTTTTTAGGGCACGCTCTACTCCATTTTTCCATGTGTTGATGGTTTCATTATCAAGCTCTAAACCCGACACTAGTTTCAACACCTGATCAATTGGCATACCATAACGCAAAACACCCGAAATTAATTTTGCATAATTCCAAAACTCGGGATTAAACATCCCATCTAATCCTTCAACTGTAATTTTGTAGCCTCTACGATTGCTAAATTGAAAGTCGTAGCGTTTATTACCGTCTTTATCATAAGCTTTTACTACAGTACCAGATGTCACTCTCTTTGGAAGCATAAGTCCATCATCCTCATCGGCAATACCTGTGAAGATTTCATAAGGACGATCATTCAACAACCCAATAACTGCAATCCATTTCTCTTTGTTATTCTGAAAGCGGATTACATCAGCCGGCATTTCTAATGGGCGAGAAGTTACTACTTTTGGAAGCTCAAAACAATCGGCCTCTTCTTTTTCTTTTTTCTCATCATTTGCAATTAAGACACCTGCACGAGAACCATCACGATATACAGTACAACCTTTACATCCACTCTTCCATGCTTCTAAGTATAGCTCGCCAACTACCTCTTCTGATACATCATTTGGCAAATTGATAGTTACACTAATTGAATGGTCAACCCATTTCTGAATCCGTCCTTGCATTTTCACTTTTTGCAACCAGTCTATATCGTTAGCTGTAGCTTTGTAATAGGGAGATTTGGCCACCAAGGCATCTAACTGTTCGTTAGTGTATTCTCTATGAACGGAGTGATTATTGGCTTCCATCCAAGTACGGAACTTTTGATGAAATACAACAAATTCTTCCCACGAGTCTCCATTCTCGTCAACAAAATCAATTTTCGATTTCACATCGTTTGGATTCACTTTGCGACGACGTTTGTATACTGGCATAAATACAGGCTCGATGCCAGATGTTGTTTGTGCCATTAAACTAGTAGTGCCTGTAGGTGCAATGGTAAGACATGCAATGTTTCTTCTGCCATGCTTAACCATATCGTCATATAGCTTTTGATCGGCTTCTTTCAATCTGTTTATAAATGGATTGTCTTTTTCTCTCTCTTTATCAAATATCTCAAATGCACCTCGCTCTTTTGCCAACTCTACTGATGAAGCATAAGCATTAAGTGCTAAGTGTTTGTGAACACCCTCTGAAAATTCTGTTGCTTCTTCTGTACCATATCTCAAACCCATAGCTGCCAACATATCACCCTCTGCAGTTGTGCCCAAACCAGTTCTACGTCCTTGAAGAGTTTTCTTCTTTATTTTCTCCCACAAATTTCGTTCAGAGCTTTTCACCTCTTCGGTTTCAGGATCATTATTGATCTTTTCAAGAATCTTTTCAATTTTCTCTGCTTCTAAATCAATGATATCATCCATCACACGCTGTGCAATCTTTACGTGCTTTGAAAACAACTCGTAATCGAAATAAGCATCTTTAGTAAAAGGATTTATAACATAAGAATAAAGATTGATAGCTAATAAACGGCAACTATCGTATGTACACAAAGGAATTTCTCCACAAGGGTTTGTAGCTATAGTTTCAAATCCCAAATCGGCATAACAATCAGCAACTGACTCCTTAATAATAGTGTCCCAAAACAAAACTCCAGGTTCTGCAGATCTCCATGCATTGTGCACAATCTTAGACCAAAGCTCTTTGGCTTTTATTTCTTTCGTGAATTTAGGATTGTCTCCCTTTATTGGATACTGTTGCGTATACATTGAGTCACTTGCAACAGCTTTCATAAAATCATCATCAATTTTCACTGATACATTCGCACCAGTTACTTTACCTTGTTCCATCTTTGCATCAATGAAATCTTCAGAGTCAGGATGCTTAATAGAAACCGTAAGCATAAGAGCACCACGACGTCCATCCTGCGCTACTTCACGAGTAGAATTAGAGTATCGCTCCATAAAGGGAACCAAACCAGTTGAAGTAAGTGCGGAGTTTTTCACAGCTGATCCTTTAGGTCTGATGTGTGAAAGATCGTGCCCTACTCCACCACGTCGTTTCATCAATTGCACTTGTTCTTCATCAATACGTATGATAGCTCCGTATGAGTCAGCCGCACCTTCCATACCAATTACAAAACAATTTGAAAGAGATGCAACCTGATAATTATTACCAATTCCGGTCATAGGGCTACCCTGAGGTATGAGGTAATCAAACTTATTGAATAGATAAAACAAATCTTCCTC
>JARICS010000064.1 GCA_029264035.1 Dysgonamonadaceae bacterium
ACCTTAGTCTGTCCCATCAATAGCACAGCAGCTAAAAGGGCGAGGGTTGTAAGTATTGGTTTTTTCATTTCTATTATGTTGTTTGATTAAAATATTCAGCAAAAAAGAGTGCATGATACTTCACAGATATCTTCCAGAAATCCCAATTGTGCGCACCTGGGCGCGAGATGAAAGTGTGGGGAATGTTTCTGTATGTCAATTCGTTGTGCAGTCGCACATTCACATTGTAGAAGAAATCTTCTGTGCCACAATCAATAGCAATTGCTAGACTATTGGGAGTTAGTAAATGTAACATATTTATTATTGTATTGTTTTCCCAATTTTCAGGATGCTCGCTTTGTTTGCCAAGGTGTTTTTGCATGCTCCAGTTGTTTGGGAAAGGGCGAATGTCTACACCACCACTCATTGAGCCGCAAGCACCAAACACATCTTGGTGACGAAACGCCAAATAAAGTGCTCCATGCCCACCCATGCTCAGACCAGTAATGGCGCGCGCCTTTCTTTTGGGGTTGGTGTTGTAGTTGTTGTCTATCCACTGCACCAATTCTTTAGCAATGTAAGTTTCGTAGTGCGACGCACTATCCATGGGGCTATCAAAATACCAGCTATCATAATTGCCATCGGGACACACTATGATAAAGTTGTATTGATCGGCCATCATCTTTGCCTCGTCCGATGTTTTAGTCCAATCCCTATAATTGCCACTGTATCCGTGCAGCAAATACATTACAGGCATTGGCGTGTCGCTGTTGTAAGCATCTGGGGTTATAACTACAGCGGGTATTTCCTTGTTCATAGATGGGCTGAAGGTAATTACTGTATCTACTTTAGCAGCAAAAAGAGTGGACGCGCACAAATAGCCAAGCAGGATTAGGAGGAAAGAATACTTCTTCATGTTGTGTGGTTTAGATGTTCTAATTATAATATCTTTCAAAGATAATGCTTTTGACTATAATATGAAAGACAATTATAGTATTCTGTATGAGGGTAACTGATTTGTGGAGTATGGGTGTTGCAGAAACGAGATTAATTGCGTTTCTGCAGTTATACAAGAAAAGCCAAACATAAGCTTGACCTTGCTTGTTATAATAGCATGCAATCTGTCAAAAAGTCAGAGTTATATTTTGGCAAGAGATTTGAACATTATTCTTTGATAAAAACATAAAGATTTTAAAACACGAATATATAAAACAATATACCTATGAACTATAACAACTTTACAATTAAAGCCCAAGAGGCTCTTCAAAAAGCTATTACCTTGGCACAAAGCGCAAATCAGCAAATAATAGAACCAACGCATTTGTTAAAAGCGTTGATGTTGGTGGGCGAGAATGTTACCAATTTCTTATTTAACAAACTAAGTGTAAATACCCGCAACTTAGAGTTGGCCTTGGATAGAGAGGTAGAGTCTTATCCAAAAGTATCGGGTGGAGATCCCATGCTGAGCCGTGAAAGTAATGCTGTGATGCAAAAGGCTGCCGACTATGCCAGTAAAATGGGAGATGAATATGTTTCACTCGAGCATTTACTTTTGGCCTTGTTGAGCGAAAAAAGCATAGCTTCACAGATGTTGAAAGATGCAGGCGTTACACAGAAGCATTTGCAAATGGCTATCGACGAATTGCGCAAGGGAGAGAAAGTAACCAGTCCATCGGCAGAAGATACCTATCAGTCGTTGAGCAAATATGCCGAGAACCTAATTGAAAAAGCACGGGAGGGAAAACTAGACCCTGTGATTGGTCGCGACGAAGAAATAAGACGCGTATTGCAAATATTGAGCAGACGCACCAAGAACAATCCCATTTTGATTGGCGAACCTGGAACGGGTAAAACTGCCATTGCTGAAGGATTGGCACACCGCATCATTCGGGGTGATGTGCCCGAGAACTTGAAAAGCAAAAAGATATTTTCGCTCGATATGGGAGCATTAATTGCCGGAGCTAAATATAAAGGTGAATTTGAAGAGCGATTGAAATCGGTGGTGAACGAGGTGATAAAGTCTGAAGGGGAGATAATTCTTTTCATTGATGAGATTCACACCCTTGTAGGAGCTGGAAAAGGAGACGGAGCCATGGATGCTGCCAATATATTGAAACCAGCTTTGGCGCGTGGCGAACTGCGTGCTATTGGTGCAACTACTTTGGATGAATACCAAAAGTATTTCGAAAAGGATAAAGCCTTAGAGCGTCGTTTCCAAATTGTGATGGTGAATGAACCCAGCGAGCCCGACACCATCTCTATATTGCGTGGATTGAAAGAAAGATACGAAAACCATCACAAAGTGCGAATCAAAGATGAGGCGCTCATTGCTGCGGTGCAATTGTCAAGTCGATACATTACGGATAGATTCTTGCCCGATAAGGCTATTGACTTGATGGATGAGGCATCGGCCAAATTGCGCATGGAGGTGGATTCTGTTCCCGAAGAGTTGGACGAAATAAGCCGCCGCATCAAACAATTAGAAATTGAGCGCGAAGCCATCAAACGCGAAGACGACAAGCCAAAAGAAGATATATTGACGAAGCAGATTGAAAACTTACGTCAAGATGAGAACGCTATGCGTGCCAAATGGCAATCGGAGAAAGAAATTATCAATAAGATTCAACAAAACAAGATAGAGATTGAAGATGCTAAATTTCAGGCCGATAAAGCAGAACGCGAAGGCAACTACGGATTGGTAGCTGAGTTGCGCTACGGTAAAATAAAAGATACCGAAGCCGAAATAGAAGCATTGAAAACCGAATTGCACCAGCGTCAGGGTGCTCGCGCAATGATAAAGGAGGAGGTAGATGCTGAGGATATTGCTGATGTAGTGGCACGTTGGACGGGAATTCCTGTAAGCAAAATGATGCAAAGTGAACGAGAGAAACTGTTGCATTTAGAAGAAGAACTGCACAAACGTGTGGTAGGACAGCAAGAAGCTATTCATGCAGTTGCAGATGCTGTTCGTCGCAGTAGAGCAGGCTTACAAGACCCCAAGAAACCTATTGGTTCGTTCATCTTTTTAGGTACAACGGGTGTGGGTAAGACAGAGTTGGCCAAAGCATTGGCCGAATATCTGTTCGACGATGAAAACATGCTCACCCGGATAGATATGAGCGAATATCAAGAGAAGTTTAGCGCTACGCGCCTCATTGGAGCACCTCCAGGGTATGTTGGCTATGACGAGGGTGGACAACTTTCGGAAGCCATTCGCCGCAAACCTTATTCGGTGGTGTTGTTCGACGAAATTGAGAAAGCACATCCCGATGTATTCAATATCTTGTTGCAAGTGTTGGACGATGGTCGTCTCACGGACAACAAGGGTAGGGTGGTCAACTTTAAGAATACTATCATAATTATGACCTCTAATTTAGGCTCTAATTTGATTCGCGATAAATTTGCTCAAATTACAGCCGCTAATCGAGAAGAGGTGATTGAAAGCACAGGCTTGGAAGTGATGAGTCTGTTGAAAAAGACAATTCGCCCCGAGTTCTTGAACAGAATTGACGAAATCATCATGTTCACTCCACTCACCGAAAGCGAAATTGCTCAGATTGTGGAACTACAATTGAATGGACTCAAGAAGATGCTTCACCTCAATGGTATTGATATGGAATACACTCCCGAAGCGGTGAGAAGCATTGCCGAAGAGGGGTTCAACCCCGAGTTTGGTGCACGACCTGTGAAACGTGTTATTCAGCGCAAGGTGTTAAATCAACTATCGAAAGATTTACTAGCAAACACTGTCGATAAATCCAAGCCCATCATTATTGATGCGGTGGATGATGTGCTGTTTTTTAAGAATTAATTAGTTGATAATCAATTGACAATTAAATATGCGAAATCTAATCGAAGAGACGTTGAACATCAACGTCTCTTTTTCATATGTAAACTGTTGATATTATTTGATTCGTGTTAACGCATGGAGAATGAAGAATTTGTTTTTTATGTAGTATGAGATCAGTTTGTTCGTATTGTTTAAATTTACGCCAATATAAGGTGTTTTGACGGATGAATTATCTAAGATTTTAGCTCCGTACGGTCTCCGTATGCTCCCATCGCTACGATTTTTTAATCCGTAGGAATCTCTATGCTCCCGTAACTAAGATTTTTCTGATGCTATGAACTTCTATGCTCCCGTAAATTAAGTTTTTTCCTTGCTACAAGTTTCTATGCTCTAAAAAACTAAAAAGGATGGTCGTTCTGATAAGTCGGAGGCTTGTTCCCAACGTTGGGATCGTCGTTCTGCTTTGTTAATGTCTTGTTCCTTTTGTTGGGATGGTTGTTCTGATAAGTCAGAGGCTTGTTCCCAGAGATGGGATAGCCGTTCTGCTTTTACAAACACTTGTTGCCGGCGTTGGGTTCGTCGTTCTGCAAAGTCAACTGCTTGTTACTTTTGTTGCAAAGTGAGCATTTAAGGTTGTATGAATGTTTTGGAGAGGGTAATGCAACAATAAAACAAGCATTTTTGTTAGCTACTTATCTCTTCCAAAAGATGACCCTATTGCCATATCTGAAAGTAATTTCATTTTGCAATATAAAAGGTCTATAAAAGTGAAAAAACAATGCAAAGCAGTTTTTTGTCATTCTATAGAGCAAATATAGTCATTATTCTTCAATTAATTGAATGGTATGTCAACTTTTATGATTATTATTGTAAGATGTTTACTGTCACAACTTTAAATTTATAACACAGAACTGCAAATGCAAAGATTACACGTTAGCTTCATGAGAGACCTCAAGAATATAGATTTTGAAGGTCTGTACAAAAATATCATCTTAATGATGGAGAATCAGCAACATGTAGATGATCCTATTATTCAGATGGCTTTTGATAGGTTAAAACCCCACGTACCCAAGTTTAATGATGCCCTGAGAACTCGCATGAGAAACGAATACTCTGTTGAGAATGATGATTTAACCAAAACGCGTACAGAATATTTAATCTCGTTGCGCAGGCGAGTCAAATCGTACTTGTTATCACACTTACCTCAAGATAGGATAGCAGCAAAAAACATCTATATTGTGCTAAAAAGGTACGATAAAACCTATTATGTGCCATCAATTACAACGCAGTCGCAATTGGTGTACGATTTGTTTTCGTACATGAGAGAGGATGAAAAATTTAAAGAGTCATTTACATTTTTAAAACTCAATCCCCTCATGGATGCCATTGAAAAAATAAGCAATGAAATACTCAAAAACAGTGTGCAGTGCACGAATGATAATGTTGAAAGAAAAAATAAAACAGAAGGTGTTAGAGAAGCCGCTTATCGTGATATAAAGTACTTTGTAAAAGCGATTCACTTTACTTACGAAAGCAACCTTGATGATGAAGAGAAGATAGCCAAACTAGACAGACTTATATGGCTTGTGAATGATGTCCTTAAACAATTTCGCACCCCAATGCGAGCCCAAACAACAAAAAGTAAAAATAGTAAGGCTAAAAAAGAAGCTGCGGATAAGTTGGTTATTAGCCAACAAGAGCCACAGGGTGATTTGCCACTAGACGATGTAGAAGCAAAATTGAAAGCTAAAAGTGATGAAGCAAAACCACAAAAATCAGAAGATTCAGAGACGAATGATTCCACAGATCAATAGAGCAGAAAGTAGTTAAAGCTAACGCTGCGCTCACTCACATTTCTATTTGCAACAACACTATTTCTGTAGTCAGAACTTTAATAAATGATCAAAAAATATGAATTTAGCAGTAGCACAATTTCAACCTAAAGATGGAGATAAAGCATACAACTTATCTATAATCAGAAATCTGTCTGAAAAAGCAAAATTGAAGGGAGCAGATGCGATAA
>JARICS010000072.1 GCA_029264035.1 Dysgonamonadaceae bacterium
AAGTTTAAGCTCTCTCTTCCTCTCCAATAGTCTTCGTTGTAGTAGCGCAGGGTAGGGTTGTACATTCTATCGAAAGCATGATAGAGACCACTTACTCCCACCTGAAGTCTATTGTGTCGATAGTTTACATTGGCTCCCATAACCTCCTCACGTGAGTTGTTTCGTTTCTTAAAATCGAGCTTTACACGGTGATATCCATCTGTTTTGAACGATGTTATCTCTTCGTCTGAATTTACATTGGCATCGATGTGCTGATTGGAGTAAAATGTGGTTAAATCCACATTGTGCAATCGCACCACTGCTGCCGCTCCTCTAAAGAAACCACTTTCGGCCGTAGAGAAATGTCGTTTAGGCATGATGGTTTGCTTTACAATATTGGAAGAGAAAAAACTTTTACCGAGCATAAAGTCGTTGTTCAACACCAAACCTTGACCAAACGATAAACGATAATCGCCCAAAGCCAAAGCTCTAAGTTTGCCAATATTGCGCAGCATTAGATGAAAACCATAATGGTCATATCCTTTTTTATAGTCAGGCTTCCAAAAAGGTTCGCCTGCATCTTTTTCGCCTACAATTCCTGCTTGAAACTTATCTCTATACGATACAGAATACTTCAGAGAGTGGTAGAAATCTTCTCCTTGATACTTCCTATTGGGATATTTTGCCAAAATATCATCTGAAAATTCGCCATAACCAGCTCTCTGCGTCAGTGTTTTATCGAATCTAACTTGCACATTGTGACGAGAATATTTGAGGACATCTCCAAGATTGAAACGCTCTTTCTTTTTATCCATTTCGCCCACATAAAAGAATGGTATTATCAGTCTTACTGTATTGTAGTCGAGCATGTACACATTGCGAAGCTCAAAGACTGTATAGATTGGTCTATTCTTTTCTAAAAAATCGGCAATAGCATTTGCTTGGTTGATGGAGAGAAGGGGTATCAACTCCAACTCTGTACGCGTAACAGAGTTTAGATTCATGGGATTTTGTTCCAACATACTTAGCTCTACAAACATGTTTTCGATAGACATTTCGTCCACTCCCTCTTCCTCTGCAAGTTGTTCGATGTGACTGCGCCAATCACTTGTCTGCGCTTTGAGGGTGTGTGTCATTAGTGAGCTGATGGCAATCAATAATCCGAATAATAGTGAGCGAATCATATTTTCAAATTGTTTTTACATGGTACTAATAGAAATTTGAGGTATTTGATTGAATCAAAGAATGTGCTAAAAATTGAAAAAGCAAACATAACAAATTAACTTAAAGTAAACAATGGAATATGATAAATAATATCCGAAAAGTGCTTATTCTCTTTTCTGCGTTACAAAGTAGTTTGAAACTGCTATATTTGTACAAGTTTAAACACTATTATTTCTATGCGCTATTTTCTGTTTTCTCTGTTTGTCTTAATCGTTTTCTCTGCTTGTCATCAAAAACAAAGTGGGGATGAGCAACCTATTGAACAAGAAAATATTTCTCTCAAAGAACTCCCTCCATCACCAGATACTACAATAATTGATAGCCGCTACACTTTTGCAGAAGCAATAGAAGGGTCAAATGCCCCACAAAAGTTGATTGATCAATTGCAGTTGATTGATGTAACCTACATTTCTACAGATGAAAGATTACATCAAGGACAAATCTTAACCAATAAAAGATTAGCACAAGATATAAAAGAATTATTCCAATTTATGCTCCACCAAGAGTTTGTGATTGAAAAAGCCATCCCCATTGTAGCCTACAACTGGAGTGACAGTCTCTCTATGGCAGATAACAATAGTTACAGCTTTTGCTATCGCAATATCTCTTATTCTAATCATGCAAAAGGCTTGGCCATTGACATCAATCCTCGCTTCAACCCTTTGCGTTGGAAAATTAAAGATTTACCCAATGAGCCCATGGGAGCTATGTTGGATACAACAGTGAATGGAACTTTGCATCCCAATCACCCAGTTGTAAATGAATTCAGAAAACGCGGCTTTAGATGGGGCCATACCTTTAGCAAATATTGGGACGATCATCATTTTGAGAAGAAATAAATATATATCTTAGAGGCTCTAAGAAGACAAAAGTCAAAATTGAAAACGAAATAAACATTGAAATGAATAGCTTAAGAAGCATAATAAAACTAACAGTCATCAGTCCAACACTTATTTGTGGCGTTGTCAGTTGCAACTCTCCAAAGAGCAACGAAATTGAGAAAGAATCCAAACCCAACATTATCTACATACTTGCAGATGATTTGGGGTACGGAGAATTGGGTTGTTATGGTCAGGATAAGATTGAGACACCCAACATTGATAAGTTGGCTCAAGAAGGAATGCGTTTCACGCAACACTATGCAGGCTCGCCTGTATCAGCTCCATCGCGCTGTATGCTTCTTACGGGCAAACATCCCGGGCATGCTCAAATTAGAGGCAATGACGAATGGGCTTCTCGTGGAGATGTGTGGAGCTATCGTGCTGCAATTGCCGACTCTACTCTTGAAGGGCAACGACCCATGAGAGATGATACACAAACCATTGCTCATTTGCTCAGAAAAGCAGACTACACTACGGGTATTGTAGGGAAATGGGGATTAGGTGCGCCTAACACCCACAGTACACCGCTACAAATGGGTTTTGATTTCTTTTTTGGATATAATTGTCAACGACAAGCTCATACTTATTATCCTGTGCATCTTTACAAAAATGATGTGCGCATATACCTTGACAATGATACTGTAGCGCCTCACACAAAACTTGATAAAGGTGCTGACCCTTACGATATTGAAAGTTACAAGAAATTTAATTTAAACACCTATTCAGGCGATGTGATGTTTGATGAACTTATAGGATTCATCCATGATAACAATCCCAACAAAACAGGCAAGCCTTTTTTCATGTATTGGGCAACTCCTGGACCTCATGTTCCATTGCAAGTTCCTCAAAAATGGGTTGATTACTATGTGGATAAGTTTGGTGACGAAGAACCCTATTTGGGCGATCAAGATTATTTTCCTCACCGTTATCCTCATGCAGCTTATGCTGGCATGATCTCTTATCTTGATGAACAGATAGGTTTACTCGTTCAACAATTAAAAGATTTAGACCTTTATGACAACACGCTTATTATATTCACATCAGATAATGGGCCTACTTACAATGGGGGAACAGATTCAGAGTGGTTCAACAGTGGTGGGCCTTTCGAAGTATCACAAGGCAAAGGCAAAGGATTTACACATGAAGGAGGCCTTCGCGTGCCAATGATTGCAAGTTGGCCAGGACATATTGCTCCAAATAGTGAGTCGGACCATATTTCAGCATTTTGGGATGTAATGCCTACCTTTTCTGAGATTGCAGGATTAGACATTCCTGAAGATACGGATGGAATTAGCTTTTTGCCTGAATTAATTGGAAAAGAACAACCCATCCACCAATTCCTTTATTGGGAATTTCCTGACGCTGATGGACAACAAGCAGTGCGCATGGGTAAATGGAAAGCCATTCGCAAAGATATCTTTAAAGGCAATATGCAATTGGAGCTTTACAATCTTGAACAGGATATGAAAGAACAAAATAACATTGCTGCTGATCATCCTGAAGTTGTTATGCAAATAGAGCAAATAATGGAGCAAGAGCATGAACCTGCCGAGATTGAAAAATTTAAAATAAAAGAGTTAGGAGATTAAGCGATAGATATTTTTCATAATAATGAAACTGTGAAATCTACTTCAAAATCATACTTTCACATAGCCATTGCAGTTGCCAGTTGGTCCACTGTAGCGTCAGCTTTCAAAATAGGCCTGCGGCACTATTCCTACTACGAGCTTTTACTGGTTGCTGCCATTACTGCCATGTTGGTGTTTGCTTTAGTGCTAACTTTTCAGAAGAAATGGCATTTACTCAAAGTGATTACTCAAAAAGAGTGGAGATTATTTGCACTCACAGGATTATTGAGCCCCGCAGGATACTATTTAATCCTTTTTAAAGCATATGAGTTGCTTCCGGCACAGATTGCTCAATCCATCAACTACTCGTGGGCTATAGTGCTTACATTGCTTTTAGCGCTGTTTATGAGGCAGCGCATCCCTGCGCTAAAGTATTTAGGCATGGCTATTTCATTGGGGGGAGTAGCTCTCATCTCGCTTGGTTCAGAATCTTTCGCTGGGGTACAACTTTCAATAACTGGTTTATTGCTTGCTTTTTTTAGTGCTTTTGTATGGGCTTCGTTTTGGATACTCAACAAAAAGAATGAACATATAGATAACATCTTAGCCCTATTTGTTAGTTTCCTTTTTGGTTCTTTGTTTCTGCTTGTAGGTTTACTGTTTGTTGATGTGCAATTGCAATCAATGAAAGGCTTGTTATCTGCCGTCTATGTTGGTCTTTTCGAAATGGCTATTCCTTTTATATTTTTTGGTTTAGCGCTAAAGAAAACAGACAATCCTGCACTGATTAATCAATTGTGTTATCTTTCTCCGTTTATCTCCCTTTTCATCATCCGCTCTGTGCTGGGCGAGCAGATTTACTTCACTACGTTTATTGGGCTATTGCTTATTGTGGGAGGCATTTTGTTTAATGAGTATGGGGTTAAGAAACCAAAGAATCATCAGTAAATTTAAGACTAATACGGTGTTAAAGGTTGCTAATAGAACAACTACATACAGACTGTAATCATCGGGCTATTTCATAGTTTTCCAATCATCTCTAACCTCAAACCTATTTAAAAAAATGAGTTTTCGTCTCTTGTGAGGTGTTTTATATGGCTTTCATATTTTCCGAACACTTGCACAAGTATCAATTTGTAAAAAATAGACCGTTGTTTTTTACAATTCAATCGAAGAAGAGGCGTAAAACAGGTGGAAATCAAATCCACCGTGGTAGATTGAGCATTCATGTCTAGAAAATTGAATCCACGGCCGTGGAAATGTTTTGAATCGCTAAAATGATGCTTTTTTGAGCGAATATGGAAGATAAATGTCGTGATAAAAGAAAAAGTAGGCTAAGATTGTAAAATGAATGCATGAAAAAAAAATTCTACATCGAATATTGAATTGTTAATGCATAAATGGATCAAATTAGGACAACAAAAGCAAAATAATGTGTTTTCAAACATTTCCCCCGTCGTGGATGCAAGTTTCAACAGTTTAAAACATTTTGTAGGCCTGCAAAATGTTTTGAAACAGATAGAAGAATATATTGCCAAAGAACGTCTAAATAAATAAACAAATATTTAGAATTGGGAGCAAAATATAGCTCTTATATTTGAGTAATTCTCACTCAAAAGAATCGGATATTTACGATCTATTTGAAGCTATAGATTTAAGTTTTGAGTAAAGATAACGAAGCTACATAAAAAGAAAAACCCCAACTCCATAGCGATGGAATCGGGGTTTTTCAATATCAAAAACTAATTACAGCGGAAATTTTTCCCTAATTGGGTCATCATATTGCTCTTGCAATCTTTTCAACTCAGCTTTTAGTTCTTTTGTAATTTCTTCGTATTCGGGTTGTCCGTATAGATTGTGCATCTCCTCGATGTCATTCTCTAAATCGAAA
>JARICS010000096.1 GCA_029264035.1 Dysgonamonadaceae bacterium
TCTTGTGTGAAGAGGGCAGGATTTGATTTCTTGAATGCATTGAGATTTTTATATAAGTTGGTAAACTCAGACTTACCGCCTACTACTGGCCAATCGATTTTGTCTTTTTCAAAGAACTCCAATCGACGATTGAAACCAACCTCCTGACCACTATATATCAGAGGCATTCCAGGCAAAACATAAGAGAGTGCTGCAAATGTAGCAGCGGCATCGCCCATACGTTCAAACTCTGTACCGTTCCATGAGTTCTCATCATGATTGGATGTAAAGTACAGGGGTATTCCTCTTGATGGGAAATTATCGTTTATCCTAGTCAATGATGCACGCAGAGAATTAACATTCTCTTTACCTTGCGCCACACTATTCATTTTGTGATGGAAATCCCATGCATAGAAAGCATCAAATGCTTTGTCGTTCAATTCAGGCTTTTCCGCCTCGGCTAGCATAAAGAAGTTTGGTTTCACAGATTTAATAGAATCCGTCACACGCAACCAAAAGTCGGTAGGTACTTCACCCGCCACATCACATCTGAAACCATCAATATCAGCTTCGCTCACCCACCACAACATGCTTTGCACCATAGCATCGCGCATGGCATCGTTTTCGTAGTTTAATTTGGCAACATCGCTCCAATCATAGGGTGCAACTACATTGCCAAGGCTATCGGTAACATACCAATCTTCATTTTCCAACCACACTCCATCGCGAGAAGAATGATTGGCTACCCAATCCAAGATTACTTTCATGCCAGATGCGTGGGCTTTGTCCACCACCGATCTGAAATCAGCCAATGTTCCAAACTCGCTATTCACCTCTGTATAGTTTTGAATGGAGTAGTAGCTACCCAACGATCCCTTTCGTTCTACCTCCCCAATAGTTTGTATGGGCATAAACCAAAGGATATCTACACCTAAATCTTTTAATCTGGGAATATGTTGTTCGAATGCACTAAAAGTACCTTCTGATGTATACTGTCTCACATTCACTTCATAGATTGCAGCATCATACACCCAATCGGCATGTTCACCATCTGCTGTATTTGCAGGCTCTGCTTTGTCTTTGTTTTTACAAGCGAATAGCAAAATAGTTGCAAATAGTAGAATTGATATTTTTTTCATTGTCTGTTTTATATTGTATTTATGTATTTAAAATAGGGCTGATTTTAGTTTTTAGCTCTTAACTTTTAACTTGTACACATCGTCCTTATCATCTACAAACCTAACTACTAAAGCAGCCACTAACATCAATATTCCTGCTAAAACTAAAGCATAGATGGCTTGCGAATCGAAAAGTCTTTTCACCATTGGACCACCAAACACACCATTTACAATTTGAGGCAGTGTGATAAAGAAATTGAACAATCCCATATAAACACCCATTTTCTTAGCGGGCAGCGAGCCTGCAAGAATAGCATAAGGCATAGCCAAAATACTACCCCAGGCAATTCCTATCCCTACCATAGGAAGTAACAAAAGTTCAGGTGTTTTGATGAAGAAAATGGATATGAAACTCAATCCGCCCAATGCCAACGAAACTGCATGGGTGTTTTTCCTTCCAAAATAACCTGCCAACTTGGGTAAAAAGAAAAATGCGTAGATGGCAGACACCACATTGTAGACCCCAAATATGATTCCCACCCAATTGCCTGCATCTTGATAGAGTTGCGATGAAGTATCATCAATACTTGTTCCATAAATATGCACTGCCACAGCGGGTGTGGTGAAAACCCACATAGAGAAAAGAGCAAACCATGAGAAGAACTGAACCACGCCTAACTGTTTCATTGTCTTAGGCATCTGTCTTATATCCTCAGCAATAGAAGGGAAAAAAGACTTCTTCACCTCTGGCTCAACATCAACAACATTAGAAATGACTACCTCATCGGGATACTCTTTGGTTTTAATTACTGTCCAAAGTATAGACACTATCAAAACTGCTGCTCCTACATAGAATGAGAAAATAACATTGTCGGGTATGTGCCCTTCGGCTGCAATCTTAGAAATTCCAAACCATTCGGCTAAGACATACGGAAGCCAAGAACCCAGAAAAGCACCAATCCCAATGAGTGCTGTTTGCATGGAGAAACCCAACGTTCGCTGTTCCGAAGGAAGTAAATCGGCTACCAAAGCCCGAAACGGCTCCATGGTAATGTTGATGGAAGCATCCATAATCATGAGCATACCCGCGCCTACAAACATGGCGGGAGCAATAGATGTGAACATGGCCGAGTTGGGCATCAACACCAAAGCAATGGCTGTGAATATGGCCCCTACAAGAAAGAAAGGTCGTCGGCGACCCAATTTAGTCCAAGTTCGATCGCTATAATGACCAACAATGGGTTGAATAATCATACCCGTAAGTGGCGCAGCCAACCAAAACCAAGAGAGGTGCTCCATATCGGCACCAAATGTTTGAAGAATACGACTGGCATTTGCATTTTGCAGGGCAAAGCCAAACTGAATTCCGAGAAATCCGAAACTCATATTCCAAACATCCCAAAACGACATCTGTTTCCTTTTCATTCCATCTATATTTTTCTGATGATTAAATCTGTTTTTTCATATCGTAGTAAGACTATTTTACAAATATATACTACTTTAAGGCTATTTTGCGTAGAGAGCAAAATAAACATGCAAATATTATATGCAAACGAATGCATAACGACTCAAAACAAATTAACGGGTTGAATTTCTTACAACCAAATTAGTCTTTATCAATTTATTAACAACGCCCTCTTTGGTCTCTCTTCCCTCTATGCGATCTATTAACAGTCGCGCAGCCTCTACACCAATTTGAAACCCATGCTGATCGACACTCGTAAGCGTAGGGTCTGTTACTTCAGTGAGATATCCATTGGTGAAACCACAAATAGATATATCTTCTGGCACACGGAAACCAGCAGCCTTAACCAATTGCAGGCAATAGGCAGCCACCTCATCGTTGATGCAAAAGAATGCATCGGGCACTTCAGCAGCGCTAAGCATGTCGGGAACCATTGTTTGGGCAATTATTTGTGTATCGCACTCTTTGATAAATGATTTATTAATAGGCAGTTTGTTTTTCCTGAGTGCTCCCTCATAGCCCATTCTCCTATTGTTGGAAATATGCATATTGGCGTCGGATCCCAAAAAAGCAATCTTCTTACAACCAGTTGACACCATATAATCGACAGCATTGAAAGCCCCATCGTAATCATCCACCACTACCCTATCTGTATTGACACCCGTGCAAATTCGGTCGAAAAAAACCAAACTAACATTGTTGTCTAACACATCTTGAAAATGACCATACTCATGGGTAGTTTTAGATTGCGATGCCAATATGCCACTCACACGGGCATCCAAAAGAGTTTGCACACTTTTAATCTCTTTCTTATAATCCTCGTTGGACTGACAAATAAGAATGTTGTAGTTTTCCTTTCCTGCCTCGTCTTCTATTCCGGCCAACACAGTAGAGAAAAAATAGTGCACCAATTTAGGTACAATCACCCCAATGGTAGTGTTGCGCTGTGTACGCAATTGCATGGCCAGTACATTGGGTTTGTACTTATGCTTCTTTGCAAAAGCTTGCACAAGTTCTCTGGTCTCCTCGCTTATAGCGGGATTATTTCTCATTGCTCTTGATACGGTGGAAGCGGACAGATTCAACGCCTTGGCAATGTCTTTTAAGGTGATATATTGTTTGCTCATGAGGTAAACAGAATGGTGTTCCTCAAAAATAGGGAAAAATGTTTATATAATAAGGTAATAAGTAGAATAAAAAGTGGAATTGTATAAAATTTGGAATTGAAATGGAAATATGATACTATTAAAAGAATTACATTTTAGTGTATCTTTTCTCAAACTACCTACATCATATGAGTTGACTTCACTTCACAATAAAGACACAAGTCTGCAATAGCCATTTCCAGTATTCATCGTCATCCTTACAAAATAATAGATCAATAATTGTTCTAATCCAAATGCTGTATTTTTGTTTCAAAAGCAAAATAATTGTTTAAAATATGTCGCTTGAAGTTGGTATTCAATTGCTATATCTTTCTCAGAACAATTTGCATACCTACAAAAACATTAAAACTGTTGAAACTTGCATCCACCACTGGGGAAATGACATACAACACATTATTTTCGTTTTGTTAAACTAATCTGTGTCATTCATCTCTTAAAAACTCAATATTCTATGTAGAATTTTCTTTTAATCTATTGGTTTTTCAATCTTGTCCGAGTCTATATTTTTTTCATGGCATTTTTCTTAATTATTTGTTCAAAAAAAGCAGGATTATAGCTATTCTAAACATTTCGACGATGGTGGAATTCAGTTTTCATGACATAAACGTTCAATCCACGACAGTAGATTGAATTTCCAACTCTTTTAGGCCTGATTATAGAGTGATTTGTAAAATGAGAGCCCCTTTTATTTTCAAATTAAAACTTTTGCAAACGTAGAGATAATGTGAGCAGCAAATAATATTCATGGTTAGAAACCAAAACATTGCTTTTTAGGTTGCCTTGTCGTTTGAATCAATTCTTAGAACTGAAAATAGCCCATGATTAAAATATTTAGAGACTTCCTTTATTAGCAACCTTTAACCAACCCATTCTCCCAATTTTCATCTTCACCTCTTGCGAAAAATAGTTTTCTGGGTAACCCTTTGCAATACATGCATTCTACACAATAAAGAATAACATCGAATAAACAATAAAGCACAAAAAAGGCGCTGCACACTGCAACGCCTCTTCAATTATTTATCTGAAATAGATCTAAACTCTCTATCTCTTCACTATCATAGCGATGCCTTGTCCGCCACCTATACAGAGTGTAGCTAAACCATTCTTAGCATCTCTTTTGCCCATTTCATATAGCAATGAAACCAATATTCTTGCACCAGAAGCCCCTATTGGATGACCCAATGCAATAGCTCCGCCATTTACATTTGTCTTTTGTACATCAAGATTAAGTTCTTTAATAACTGATAATGCTTGCGCTGCAAAAGCTTCGTTAGCTTCCACCAAGTCTAAATCAGCGATAGTCATGTTTATCTTAGCCAAGGCTTTCTTGGTAGCCGGAATAGGCCCTGTTCCCATAACAGAGGGTTCTACACCTGCTGAAGCATAAGAAGCAATGGTAGCCAATGGAGTGAGCCCCAATTCTTCTGCTTTTTCATTGCTCATAATGATAAAGGCTGCTGCTCCGTCGTTAATACCCGAGGCATTGCCCGCAGTTACAGTGCCATCACTTTTAAATGCTGGTTTCAATTTACCTAAAGCTTCAATAGTAGAACCAAATCTTGGAAACTCATCCGTATCTACCACTAATGGATCTTTTCTTCTTTGAGGAACTTCAACAGCTACAATTTCATCTTTGAACTTGCCATTTTTAATAGCCGCTTCTGCTCTGTTCTGACTCATTAAGGCTACATTGTCTTGCTCATCGCGAGTAAAGGAATATTTCTCAGCAATATTTTCGGCTGTAACTCCCATGTGAGTATCATTGAAAATATCCCACAAGCCATCTTTCACCATGTAGTCTTCAATAACACCATCGCCCATTCTTTGTCCCCATCTGGCAGATTTTAATAGGTAAGGAGCTTGGCTCATGTTTTCTGTACCACCCGCCAATATAACATCTGCTTCGCCTGCCATAATAGCTTGCGCTGCAAGGGCTACTGATTTAAGACCAGAGCCACACACTTTGTTTACTGTAAATGATGGAACTTCCACTGGAATACCAGCATGCACAGCCACTTGTCGGGCTACATTCTGACCTAAGCCTGCTTGTAATACATTCCCAAAGATTACTTCGTCAACAATAGTTGCATCTACATTGGCTCTCTTTAAAGCTTCTTTAGCAACAATAGTTCCGAGTTGCACTGCCGAAATATCCTTAAGACTGCCACCATAGGCGCCTATAGCTGTTCTAACTGCTGAAACAATAACTACTTCTCTCATGTTTTTTCTGTGTTTTTAGATTATTAAATAAAATGTTTATATACGTATTAAATCATTTGTATCCTATATTCCTTTTATAGATTAAGATTAAAAATAGCAACAAGTGAGCAGTGTTTGTAAGAGTAAGGTTAACTCTTATTTAAAGCACTCATCACTTCGTCTACAGCCAATTTCAATCCCTCAGCATTCTTTCCGCCAGCGGTTGCAAAATGAGGTTGTCCTCCTCCACCGCCTTGAATATGTTTGGC
>JARICS010000011.1 GCA_029264035.1 Dysgonamonadaceae bacterium
CCGTATTTGTTCCAAAATCTATCGATATAGTCGTTTCTCATTTGGTCAACAACTATGCCTACAACCAATTTAGGTTTTTCTTGCTTAGTTGTCTGAGAGAATCCTTGTAGATTGAATGTAGCAAGTATCAAAAGTAATATGTATAGTCTCATAATTATAATAAACTGTTAGTGAATGAAATATTTTCAGGGTAACGCTTATTCAGAAATATCCAACTTCTTGGGTTACGGTTCATAAATAACAGTCGCTAAACAACTTTAGTTCGAAAGTGGTCTTAATTTCACTTTCCTTCATTTTAAGTTAATAAACATTTGTATATTTGCACCTAAATTAAATTTACAATTATCCATAGTTGGTTTTCACTGGAAGTAAAACACTGTTTAGTCTATCTGTGAAACACATAACTGAATAATAGAAACCATGTCAACGTTTGTTACTGATAAAACTCTTTACCAAATTGCACTGACCCATATAACGGGAGTGGGCGTCGCTCTGGCGCGCAACTTGATGCATATAGTGGGTGACGAAGAGCAAATATTTAAAGAGTCGGCTCGCAATTTGGAAAAGATACAAGGCATTTCTCATCGTCTTATCAACGAAATAAAAAGCAAAGAGGTACTCCGAAAAGCTGAGGAGGAATTGGCATTTGTTTCTAAAAACAATTTACAATCTCTGTTTTTTACCGCTCCCGAATATCCCGAACGCCTCACACACTGTGTAGATGCTCCCATATTGCTCTATGTGAAAGGAAACAGCAACCTGAACTATAAGAAAGTAGTGAGCGTTATTGGCACGCGCAATGCCACAAATCAAGGGTACGAAGTGTGCAATCAATTTATAAAAGAACTTTCGGCCAAATTCTCCGATATAATCATTGTGAGTGGATTGGCTTATGGCATTGATATTTGTGCTCACAGAGCAGCATTGGATAATGGAGTTCCTACTGCAGCTGTTTTGGCTCATGGATTAGATAGAATATATCCTGCTGTGCACCGCAAAACAGCCATTGATATGTTGGATGCGGGAGCATTGGTTACCGAGTTTCCCAGTGGAACGGAGCCTGAGCGATTCAACTTTGTGCGCCGCAATCGTATTGTTGCAGGATTGGCTGATGCCTTAGTGGTAATTGAATCGTCAAGCAAAGGAGGTTCGCTCATTACTGCTGAAATAGCCAATTCGTATTACCGCGAAGTATTTGCAGTGCCTGGCAGAGTTACCGATGCTGCATCGGTTGGTTGCAACAGACTTATAGCTTCTGACCGGGCCATTTTGATGCAAGACCTAAAAGGATTTACAGACCACATGGGTTGGGACGATTCTACGAAACCTCAACCCAAACAGAGGGAACTTTTCTTGCAATTGACCGAATTGGAAGAGCTTGTATTTAATGCATTGAACAATTCCGAACCCATGCATGTGAATATGCTTGCCATTGAATTGGATGTGCCAGTGTCTGAATTATTTTTCACACTGCTTGAGTTAGAAATGAAAAACGTGGTGAAGCCTTTGCCTGGAGGGGTATATAAGTTGCTTTAAAATAAAACAGAGTGAATGTGACTATAATAAATTATAAGTGTCTGTTTTTTTTAATATCTTTGTTAAATAAATCATAGCAGATACATTCATATTGTAGCGAAGAAGCTATAGATTTGTGAACAAATAAAATCATTTTAATATAAAAATAAGCTAATCATGCAGGAGGCATTTCTTGAACCCATGGCTCATGAGATTGTTTAAATAGAAGATGCTCGCATCTTTAATTTAACACGAAATACTTTAACATCTTGCATTAATAGTCTATATTGTAATCAAAATAAATAGACATGAAGTTTTCATACGGCGATAATTATTACATCAGAAGAGAAAGTTACGTTACGGGTTACAAAGCTAACTACAGACTATCCATTTACACCACTATAGCAGTGCTATATGCCATTGTAGAGTGGCAGCTGAGAATTAAAAATCCAGATAGCATATGGGTGTTATATACTGGAATTGCTATTTCGGGAGCTCTCTCAACACTATTGTTAGTACTCTTTACCCGCAAACTGCTACGAGCCAAAGTTTTCGACATTGGCATACTTGTAGTAGCTGCTTTTTGTATCTATCTATTCATCAATAATTTGATGATACTGTTTGCTTAAAGTTTCAGTGAATAATTTTATAATAAGAAAGGCGAGAACATCAATACGGTTATTCTCGCCTTTCTTATTTTACATGTGATGTATCAACCATTCCTATCTAAAATACTTCCCATAAAAGGGATTGATCTTTCTATTTATAAAAGCATGTCCAAGTACAGAGAAGAGAATAATTGCTGCACAAATTAGCGCTGTCATGGCTATTGTGTCGTAACTGTTTTGATGGCGCACATAAATGGCATACAAAGCCCATACTCCCACCACAGCAAACTCGCGCATGCCTCGGGTGAATATTAATACTAAGTTCAACAGTGTAGCTATTATTATCATCACAATTGCCCATGATATAGCAGATAGCGGACCTCCGTCCCAACCAAGCTTAGACAAATAGGCTGAAATATTGGCAATGGTTGCTACAGCAATCCATCCCGTAAAGATGGAGATGGGCCACCACCCAAACACAATTGTTTTTGCAGGAGCTCGCCATCGTTCCATATTGGTGTTCACCACAACTTTGATGAGCGAGAAGAGAATCACTAACATTATCAATACTGATACCAATGTGTAATCGTAAAGCCACGCTACAACCCACAATCCTGTGCCCACAGTAGCCATTGCAAACCAGAGTCCTGATTGACTAATAAAATCGAATGTTTTCTTGCGTATAATTGTGCGGTATATCTGATATCCTGCAAATATGAGTAGGGATAAAAATATGATGCCCCAAATGGCAAATGCATATCCAGCTGGAGTGAACAAATTGTCGTATTTATTGCTCATATCGCTCACTCTATTACCATTGATGGTGTATAGTTGCGAGTAATAGTTGATGCCGATAGTAAACAATACTGCCAGCATATTGAGAATGGAGAGGGTTTGTTGTTTTTTTAATGTTTCCATATAATAGGGTCGGGGTAAGGGTTTGATTCTACTGTTTAAACATTTTGCAGAAAAGAAAGGTTCATGTGTAGCCTCCATAAGTCTGAATCATTACTCAAAAGAAGCTATAAGGGTAAGAAAAAACTTGCATATTATTTAAATTGAACTTTCTGCTAATTTCTATATTCATTTTAGCAATTGATTCTCCCTAATATAGCCCAACCGAACCAAATCACTTTTGCTTTTCGTCAAATGTGTTTTCCCATCTGCAATGACATATATGTTATCACAAATATCGAGTACATGATTGTAAAGATGGTCGGTAATGATAATACCTTTGTTTTGTTTCTCTTTATTGATGATGCTTTTTATGGTTTGGATGTGAACTGGCATTATTTGCGAGAAAGGTTCGTCCAACAGACAGAATTTAGTTTTCGATGCAAGTATGGTGTAGATTTCTACAATTCTGCATTCGCCACCAGAAAGGTTTTTCAATGGGGAGTTGTAATACTTTTCGAAACTGGGGAAATAGGCGGTAAACTGCGCAAAGTCGAGATTGAAGTCTCTGAATATTCTTTTAATGCACAACTTCTTTGGGATGAAGTTAAATTGAGGCATGTATCTCAAGTTTTCAGGATGCTTGTATCCTTCAAATATTGTGTTGTCATCTATCCGGACTGACTTATCTGCTATTTTCAGCTCCCCATAAATAATATTGAGCAAACATGTTTTCCCACTTCCATTGCGTCCGAGTATGCCGGTTATTTGTCCAGTTTCGTTTTTCAAGAAAACATCTTGAAGAATTCTTCTTTCACCAAACGCAAGGATAACACTATCTACTTCAAGGTAATGCTTCATAGTTGTGAATAGCTATGGTAATGATTGTGACTAAAAAGAGGGTGAGGTCAAAAGCCAAGGTTGGAATCCAAAGCATTAGTTTAGATACGCCAAGATTTTTGTAATAATAATATTCGTCTTTCTTGTAAGTGTTGTTGATGTAGAAAATTGCTGCGAGCGAGAATATTTTAAACCAAAAGAAACCCTGTATCATAAACACACCTTTGCTTCCGCTTAAATATACAATAGCAACAGAAGCTAAGGTTATCAAGATGCTTACAAAAGCAAATGATTTGTAGAATGTGAGTATTGAACGCAGTGTTTTCATAGTGGCCGACACTTTGTGTTTCTGAAACTAATGGCATTGAACCCTTAATCTTCATAGATGTCCTAATCCATCAAAAACTCTCCTTAGCTTTATCTACAACTCTCTTCAAAGCTACCTTTCCGGTAAATGAGATGTTCTCTATAAGTAAGTTTTCTTTAATTTCGGCGTGAGAGTAATTTTTGTACAACTCTCCAACGGCTGATTGCAAGAATTCTTCCGAAAGCACTTCCATATTATCAAACGATAGGATTACTTTGTTGTTTTGGAAAAAAGCTTTCAGGATAAGATCGTATATTTGCTGACCTTCTTCGGCATCAATCCCCTTGACGTCGCCTAAAATAGATTCTATATGAATAGTTGTATTTGTCATAATCTTAAAAAATTGGTTTTACATCAGTTTACATTACCTCAAAGATACATTAAATAATGTATGATTGTTATGGAAATAGGGATGAAAAGTTGATTTTTAAAAGGAAGGCAACTGTGAGGGATTATTTCACTATTTATTTAGCCCTAAAACTATACGTCACCCCAACTCTCAATCCCCATTCCAAGAGTCTCTGATGATATTTTTCAGATGAAAAAGGAATTAAGGCATGCATTTTGGTATATGGGTTTACAAAAAGACCAAGGCCATTGTTCAGCTCGTATTGAACACCAACTCCTAACAAAGCACCCACACCAGATTGTTTATCAATGATGTTTGATGAACTTGTTTCGAAACCAAGAAGCAGTCCTCCATTGGCAAAGAAGTAATTCGCAAAATTGGCTCTAACTGTGAACGGTATGTTTATGAGTGAGAGGTCTGCATTGTATGGAGACATATCCCCGTCAGGTTGATAGCTTGATTTAGATTCAATGCTGTGTTTTGCATATTCCATTCCAGTTTCTATGTCAAGCCAATTGTTTATTGGATGAATGTAACTGATTCCAAAAGCAAACAAGCTTTTGCTATTATATGAACCAGCTCCATCTAATTCTGAAAAACGTATAGGGTCGCTCTCCCCAATGGGTGAAACTGTTAGACCAATCTTTTTACTAAAGTTACTCTGTTGAGCATTTGCAAAATGGAAGGTAAATAAAAATAGGAAGAGGATGATAAAGGATTTTGTTTTAATAGCTTTTAGATTAAAAGTTTGTTTATTCAGTACAGATTTAGTTTTTAATTAACTCCCACTATCTTTCTTATTTTCGAAAACTTTTTAGCTTGGTGAGCTTTGAATTTGAGATAGGTTTTCTCGGGAAGTATTCCAATAATTATAAAATAGAATGCTAAGCTAATAAGTAATCCACTCACAAATCCACTCACAAAAAGAGGTGGAGATAATAGGTGAGCCAACAATGAATTGGTGGAAGCCAAAAGAATACCTATTTTCATTTCTGTTCTCATAGTCTATAGTGTTTTAAATTAAAAGATTATCCAAATATAAACAATCTTTTTGTAGGCGAAGTAATATTCCTTAACAAAAAACATAGAACTATATCTTTTTTGTCTCTATGCCTTAATCACCGCCATGGGTGTCAACTCAACCTGAATATCCACCAAATCTTCCTGTTGAGCCATCACCTCTTGTATGTCTTTGTAAGAACTGGGAGCTTCGTCTAAATCCTTTTTGTGACGCAATGCATGCAGCACACCCAATTTATTCATCCTATCGGTTTCGGCTTTCAGGTTCAATGATCGGCGGGCCTCGTTCCTACTCATGGTTCTTCCCGCTCCGTGAGAACATGAATTGAATGAAAGCGGATTGCCTTTGCCTTTCACCAAAAACGAACTTGTGCCTTGCGAGCCCGGAATCATTCCCCATTCACCTTTTTCTGCTCTGGTAGCTCCTTTGCGGTGCACGATGAGATTGGTGTCGAAATGATTTTCCCATGCTGCAAAGTTGTGTGGCTTGTTGATAAAGTTGGAGAATTCTACATTGGGGAGCACATCTGCGAATGCCTCTTTCACTCTCTCCATCATCAATTTTCGGCTATGTAGAGCAAACTCAATGCAGTAGTTCATCTCTTTGAAATAGCTTTCGTAACCTTCTGTTCCACGCAAAAAGTAGGAAAGATCTTTGGGTGTTTTATTGTTTTTCAGTTTGGCTTGTTCCGCTACTGCTTGTTTGTGATAATGATTAGCAACAGTGAAACCAATGTTTCTTGAGCCAGAGTGCACCATAATCCACACATAGCCGTCCGTTCCTTTCTGTATTTCTATAAAGTGATTCCCCCCGCCCAATGTTCCTATTTGATTGAGTGCACTGTCATATTCTTGATTTACAATCAACAGGTCTTCAGTTCTCTCAGGCATCCAGCTTTCGTTTTGCTTCTCTTTGTGATGTTTAAACCCAACGGGGATTGTAGAGCGAATTATTCTCATAATCTCTTTAAGGTCGTGTTGCTCTATATGTTTATAATTTGTTCTGAGCGAACACATTCCACAACCAATATCCACACCCACAGCATTGGGGATAATGGCATCTTTTGTAGCCATCACTCCTCCAATAGGCATGCCATATCCTTGGTGCGCATCGGGCATAATGGCTATGTGTCTGAAGGCGATGCTGAGATTGGCCAAATCTTTGGCTTGTTGCAATGCTCCAGGCTCCAATTTGTTGAGCCACAGTTTTATTGGGATTCTTTCTGTTTCAATTTTTTGTATCATAGAAGCTAATATACAAAATATTTTGTGGATAGAGACTGCAATCTGATACAATATGGTGTATAAAAGAGTAATAACTCTTAAGAAGAGCTACCAAAGATTGTTTCAGTAGTGAATTATCTCTTTATTATCTCAGCTTTGTCAGCAAACTTCTTAATGTCAATTCTTGGTTCGCTATAAACAAATACCTTGCTTTTGTCTCTTGCATCAATCGATAAGTTTTTTCTTGCATCTATGTGCACTTCCGAACCTTTTGTGGTGGTTACATCTGCTGTTGATCCTTTCAATCGTCTTGCATCAAGCTCTGACGAGTCTATGGTGTTGAATGAAACCCTATCTGAACTTCCGTCCAATCTTAGTTTAGCATTGTTGGTTAAAGAAGCACTCGTTGTATTCATATTTATATCTGCATGCAAATCGGCCTTGTCACCCAAAGCTAACACTAAATCATCTGCACGAAGTTTCAGCTTTCCCTTTGCACCACTATTCATTTTGATGGTGACTTGTTTCGATTTTAAATCAAGATCAAACTTGCTTGCGTTTTGAGCATCGATATTGATAGCGTTACTTTCAAAAGTTTTATCGCTCTTTAGTTCAGCGTCATCTTTCAGGTAAATGTATTCAAGATTGTTTAAGCCCAATGTTATATCCAACTTTTTACTTTTCACAATGTTGCTTGTGGTGTAAATCTTTAGTAGGCCTTCATTTACTGTAAACTGAATTACGTCTTGCAGATTTTTGTCAGTAGTAAGGGTATAGCTGTTCTGAAGACTACTTGTCAAAGTCACTTTCAGATTATCTGATATTTCAATTGCTGTGAATCCTTTTTCAAAACCATTGGTTACCGTTGTAACATCTTTGTCACCTTTAATTTTTTCTTTCTTCTGAGAGAAAGAGGCTGTGCTAACTATGGCTACAAGTAGGAGTAGTGTAAGCTTTTTCATAATGCGATTGTATTATTAAATGATTAATATTTATTGTTTATGTATTTGAGTGTAAACATATGCAAATTATCGATATGTCAATTCCACTTTTAGATTATTGTTTGCTATGCTTACCAAGTGTATAACACTTAGTGAATAGTATGAGTTCAAAATGCTCAAAACAAATACCATCATAGTCTAGCGTTAACTTATAAGCAAACAGGTTCTTATCTGATAAGTTTGCGTTGATAACTATGTAATCTCTTAAATGAGAGTTTGAAATATCAACATTCCATCCTTTATGTGTGTTATAGATTTATTCATTACAATTAAACAACTATAAGCATGATTCAGAACAGCACTTTTACGTTTTTAGAAAAATTGAGAAAGAACAATAACTCCGAATGGTTCAAAGCAAATGATGAAGATTACCGAGAAGCAAGAGCAGATGTAATCTCATTTGTTTCACAAATAATACAAGGTTTATCCATAATAGATACAAGCATACAATCGCAATATCTGGAGCCTCACAAATGTATCAAGCGAATAAATAGAGACATTCGTTTCTCATTGAATAAAACGCCCTACAAAACACACTTCTTTGTGCTGTTTAATCCTGGCGGATATAAATCGGAAGCAGCAAGTTATTATTTGCACATAGAGCCTCACAATTCTTTTGTGGGTGGAGGTGTATATATGCCTCCCACAGCAGAGTTGAATAAATTTAGAAAAGAGATAGAGTACAATCTTGCTGAGTGGGAAGAGATAATAAACAAATCATCCTTCTTGAAAATGTATCCAAAGGGAGTTGAGGCTTCCTCTTTATTAAAAACTTCACCAAGGGGTTTTGACAAAGATAGCCAGGCAATCGAATATTTGCGAATGAAGGGATATCACACCATTCGTAACTTAACCAATAAAGAGATGACCTCTCCCGATGCTGTCTCAACGGTGCTCAATGCCTTTAAAGAGGTGCATCCAATGGTTAGGTTTTTGAATGCTATTATATAGTAACCTGCTCGATATTTGGTGATCAATCGTTATATCTTTTTCAAAACATTTCCACGGCCGTGGATTTGAAATATATGTCATGAAAATTGAATCCACGGCGGGGGAAATGTTTCAAAACACATTTTCTTCTTATTGTTGCCATAATCTGCGCCATTTATGCCTTGAAAATCCATTTACCGATGTAAAATTTTCTGTTCATCATTTGATTCTTCAATCTTTGTTTGTTTTTTCTTCCTTCTTGGCATTTTTCTTCAATATTATCCCTAAAATGAACCATTTTTGCGATTCAATACATTTCTACGAGGGTAGATTGCGTTTTCAACACATGAATGCCCAATCTACCACCGTGGATTTGATTTCCAACTTATTTATGACATAATTTAGGGTGAATTGTAAAAAATAGCGGTCTATTATTTACAAATTGGCACTTTTTAGAGCTTTAACAAATAATAGTGGACAATCGTATCCACTACTCAGAATGTTTTATTATATTTGACATCTAAAAAATGAGTAATTATGTTTTCAAAAGCTTGTGAGTATGGCATTAAAGCCTCAGTTTATATAATTGATTCTTCGTTGAAGAATCAAAAGGTTAGTATGAAAGAAGTAGCCAAGGCAATAGATTCGCCTGAAGCATATACATCGAAAATACTGCAACAACTTTCTCGGAATAATATAATCCAATCTGAGAAGGGACCTACTGGAGGATTCTCCATTGATAAAGATAAAATTGAGCAAATAAATTTAAGCACCATTGTCTCTGCCATCGATGGCGATTCAATCTACAACGACTGTGGTTTGGGTTTTCATCATTGCGATGGAGGCAAACCATGCGTAATCCACAATCAATATAAACCGATTAGAGTAGAGTTGAAAACAATGCTTGAGAATACATTAATAGTTGACTTATCAGAAGATATCGAAAAAGGTTTATCTTTTTTGAAACCCTAAGATTGCGAAAGTCTTCTGCTTTGTTGCTCATACATTTTTATAACCTAAAAACAAAAAATCAAATGTACAATAATAATAAAAAACATTCTGTACCCGTTGAAGGTGATCTTGAAATGAAGAAATACCTCAACATTGATAATGCTCGCATTCAAAAGATGCTGGAAATTAAATTGAAGGTTTTCAATAAAGAGATAACTCCTGCAGAGGCTCGAAAGCTCGTAAACCAAACTTTTGATCGTGTATCTGCAGAGGAGTTTGCTTATGGTGAACAGCATTTATTCAATGCGGGTATAACCGACGAGATAATGGCAGAAGGGATGGATGATATTTTGGAGGTATTTAAAGATGTGTTGGTGGTTGATAATCTTAATCTTCCCAAAGGACATCCTTTACAAACTTATGCTGATGAAGCAAGAGCCATAGAGCATGTGCTCAGTGAAATGGAGCAAAAGTTATCAGCAAAGTTTATCAAGAATGAATGGCTTGATATTTACACAAAGCTCAGTCAAATAAATGTGCATTTCAGCAGGAAACAACATCAACTATTTTCTGCACTTGAGCGCAAAGGATTCGACAGACCATCAAGAATAATGTGGACTTTTGATGACAGAGTGCGCGATGCCATAAAGGATGCCTTTGATTTGTTGAAAGCCAATCAGGATAAGGAATTCATTGATGCACAGCCTCAAGTGATACATTTAGTGCGAGATATTCTGGAAAAGGAGCGCGAGGTGCTCTACCCAACTTCGCTGAAACTATTAACTGATGCAGAATTTGCAGAAATGCGCAAAGGTGATGATGAAATTGGCTATTGCTTAAT
Source organism: Dysgonamonadaceae bacterium (assembly GCA_029264035.1). Lineage (GTDB taxonomy): Bacteria > Bacteroidota > Bacteroidia > Bacteroidales > Dysgonomonadaceae > UBA2632. Next base: position 10,541 of record JARICS010000011.1, read on the forward strand.
TGAAAATCCTCCTGTTTATCTTACATCACATTCAGAAAATCAGTCTCCTAAAGTTGATAATAAGAATAGTTTACTGACCGATTTGCAAGAAGTCTTAGCAAAGCATGGGTTAAATACTCAATCATCATCCAAAGATGAGGTGCTGAATGTGAGTAATGGAAAATTGACGTTAGACCAGATTAATCTTATTTACAAACACATGCAGGTTGACTTGTCATATGTTGATGAGAACGATATTGTAAAGTTTTACACAGATTCTAAGCATCGCATCTTCCCTCGTAGTCCGGGTGTGATTGGTAGAGAGGTGCAAAACTGTCATCCACGAGAAAGTCTCTCAATGGTAGAGGCTATAATTGAAGCTTTTAGAAAAGGAGAACAAGATCAAGCTGACTTTTGGATTGATAAAGGAGACAAGTTCATTTACATCATTTTCAATGCTGTGCGTGACGATGAGGGTAATTTCAGGGGGGTGTTGGAAATGATGCAAGATGTAACACATATCCGAAGTTTAAAAGGAAGTCGGAGACTCTTGTCATGGGATAATTCAACATCAGAAATATATAAAGATAAAAACATAAATACTGAATCAAGCAAAATGAATGTGAAAGAAACTATAAGTAAAGTAGAGACTCAAATTGAAATAGAACCTAAAACATTAATTGGTACAATAGTAGGTGAATATCCCTTTATAAAAGATTTCTTAGGAACTCTTTCTTCCGACTACAAAAGACTTGCTAATCCTGTGGTTTTTAAAACAATGAAAAATATTGCTACCCTTGACATGATAAGTAAAGTGGGAGGTTTTAAAGTGGATCATCTGATAAAACTGATAAAACAAGAAATAGCGGATAAGGGATAAGGGTTCTGGATATTCGCTTCAACTAAATCATTGGAATATGAATCCATCTCAAGTTGACTTGAGGTATTTAAAAAGACAAACAAAATGGAAGTTCAAAAAAATCAAAATATAGGAGAATTGGTGGCAAAAGACTACCGCTCCGCATCGGTATTTAAAAAATATGGTATTGATTTTTGTTGCCAAGGCAATAGAACAATAAGTGATGCATGCACCGCTAAAGAGATTAATGTTAATAATGTTCTGAGTGATTTAAACGAAATGAGCAACATAAACAATTCTGCTGGAATAGACTTTAACTCATGGCCTTTAGATTTATTGACCGATTACGTAGAGAAAACTCACCATAGATATGTGGCAGATAAATCGCCTGATATTATTGCTTATATGGATACGATTTGTGAAGTTCACGGAAAGAACCATACTGAACTTTTTGAAATAAGAGACCTCTTTCAGAAAGCTGTAGGTAATCTGACACAACATATGAAAAAGGAGGAATTAATATTGTTTCCTTTTATTCGTAAAATGGAAAAAGCTAAACGCACAGGTGAATTGTTGCAAAAACCAACCTTTGGCAGCATTCAAAATCCAATAAATGAAATGGAAAGCGAACATTCTATCGAGGGTGATCGTTTTAGAGATATAGAAACGTTGAGTAATAATTATACTCCACCTGAAGATGCTTGCAATACATACCGAGTAGCTTTTGCTATGCTAAAAGAATTTCAAGATGATTTGCATTTGCACATTCATTTAGAAAACAATATATTATTTCCAAAGTCTATTCTGCTCGAAAAACAATTGTTGTAACCTTGTAGAATGGTCTTTTATCACTAACCTTTTAAAAATAAAAAAAATGGATCAGCACATTATTAAAATCAAATCAGTAGATCATGTAACACACGATGTGTTAGGATTTAAAACCGAGAAGCCAGCGGGTTTCAACTTCGAACCTGGTCAAGCCTCTCGTATATCAATCAATAAAGAAGGTTGGGAAAAGAAAAAAAGATCATTTACCTTTACGAGCTTGCCCGAAGATGATCATTTGGAGTTTGTAATTAAGACATATCCATCTCACGAGGGAGTTACCAATGAATTGTTGACTTTGAAGGCTGGTGATGAATTGATTCTTCATGAAGTTTGGGGAGCTATTGCCTACAAAGGCGAAGGTGTGTTTATAGCAGGTGGGGCAGGAGTAACACCTTTCATCTCTATATTCCGTCATTTGAGTGCAAATAATGAGTTGGGTAATAACAAGCTTCTTTTTGCAAACAAAACAGTAGGAGACATTATTCACAATACTGAGTTTAAAGATATGTTGGGTCACAACTTTATCAATATTCTTTCAAGAGAAGAGGTTGCTGAGTTTGAACATGGGTTGATAACTGAAGAGTTTCTAAAGAAACACGGCGTTAACAATCATGAATATGTTTATTTGTGTGGTCCAAAACCAATGATGGAAAGTATTGAAGAACAACTTCGCAATTTAAATGTTAAAGAAGAAGCAATTATAAAAGAAATATTTTAATTTCGTAGCAGAAACCCATATAACACAATAAAACAAAACACTGAAACATGGAGAATGACATTTTTAAAATTAAACGAACTTTAGAGGTTAACGGAAAAAGCCTCACCTATTTTAGCCTACCCGAATTGCAGAAGCAGGGTTATGCAATTGAGAAACTTCCTTTCTCAATTCGTATATTATTGGAAAACGCATTGCGCAATTATGATGACTTTGCAGTAACACGCGAGAATGTAGAAACACTACTCAACTGGAAACCTAAAGCGGTAGATAAAGACATCCCCTTTAAACCCGCACGTGTATTGATGCAAGATTTCACTGGCGTGCCAGCCGTTGTAGATATTGCAGCACTGCG
>JARICS010000057.1 GCA_029264035.1 Dysgonamonadaceae bacterium
TTATCAATATAGGCAAAAGCTTTTGCTTGAGTCTCTACCAATACACCTGCCAGCATTTTTTTGTGTAATGCATCATTCTCTTTATATCTGTCGGGCACTACGTTGTCAATGTTTTTCACAAAAACAATATCAGAGTCCAAGTCATTCAAGTTTTCTATAAGAGCTCCATGACCACCGGGACGAAACAATAACTTACCTTCTTCTCTAAATGGTTTATTCTCTAAATCTACAGCTATAGTATCGGTAGATGGTTTTTGAATACTAAAAGATACATTGAAATGTGCATCGAGCTCTTTCTCAAGTTTCACTTTTACGTCGTTCACCAACTTCTCGAACAATGCTTTGTGATGGGGCGAAATGGTGAAATGAACATTCACATTACCTTTGCTGTCTTTGGCATACATTGTTCCCTCCACTAAATGCTCTTCCATGGGAGTTCTTTTTTTGTCGGTATAGCTATGAAATAGCAATAATCCCTTGGGGAGCTCTCCATAATTCAACCCATCTTCACTCAATAGCATCTTAACAACTTCTTTGTATCGGTCTTCTCTCATTAAGTCATCAATACCTTTACTGTAAGCATCAAGGCATGCTTTGTTGAGCAAATCATAGAATGCAAATGAATGAATGTTGTCGAAGAAATTTTTCTCAAACTCACCAGTTGGCATATCAGGTTCGTTTTCAAGAAAAGCAAAAAGATCTTTAAACATTCTGCTGGCAGCACCCGATGCAGGAACAAACTTTATAACCTCTTTGTCTGTCTTCAAATACTCATCCCACACAAATATGTATCTGTGTTGTTCATCAGCTTTTAGTTTAAGTATGCCATTATCAATGGATGCTGGCGTTTTGATGTTAAGTGAAGGAAAACCTTTTTCGAAATAGTGTAGCTGTTCGCCAATTTTATCTTCAGAAATACCTTTCTTTTTTAATTGGTCTTTATCTTCAGTTGTAAAAATAGAAGCCATAATTAATAAGTTTATGTTATGAGTAAAAAAACTGTCAGTTATTAACCTCAAAGTTAATCAAAAATTCTTTGAACACACACGCCATTTCTTTACAATAAATTCAATTTAATGAATACTTTGGCATAATGTTTGCAGTTGCATAGGAAAGATAAAGAAAACACACTGACATTTCGTCAGATTGAATGGCAGTTTATACTTTGGCATCAAATTTGAAGATGTATAGTTAGAAACTAATTAAAAACAAATAAATATATAAATAGAAGTATGGGAAAAATAATAGGAATTGACTTAGGTACAACAAACTCTTGCGTTTCAGTAATGGAAGGTAACGAACCCGTTGTAATTACTAACAACGAAGGAAAACGCACTACCCCATCCATTGTTGCATTTGTGGAAGGTGGAGAGCGCAGAGTGGGCGATCCTGCAAAACGTCAGGCAATAACCAATCCACACAACACTGTTTTCTCTATAAAAACATTTATGGGAGAAACTTATGACCAAGTGCAAAAGGAAATTGGACGTGTATCTTACAAAGTAGTAAAAGGTGATAACAACACCCCACGTGTAGATATAGACGGAAGACTATATACACCACAAGAAATATCTTCGATAATATTGCAGAGAATGAAAAAAACTGCCGAAGACTATTTAGGTGAAGAAGTAACAGAAGCTGTTATTACAGTACCTGCGTATTTTAGCGATGCACAACGTCAAGCTACCAAAGAAGCGGGTGAAATTGCAGGACTTACAGTTCGTCGTATAGTGAACGAGCCTACTGCTGCTTCATTGGCATATGGTCTTGACAAGAAACACAAAGATATGAAGATTGCTGTGTTCGACCTTGGTGGTGGAACATTTGATATCTCTATCCTCGAGTTGGGTGATGGCGTATTTGAAGTAAAATCTACCAATGGTGATACTCACTTGGGTGGTGACGACTTTGACCACAAAATTATTGATTGGTTGGCCGAGGAGTTTTTGAAAGATGAGCGCATTGATTTACGCAAAGACCCAATGGCATTGCAACGCTTAAAAGAAGCTGCTGAGAAAGCAAAAGTAGAATTGTCTACCGCAACAAGCACAGAGATCAATCTACCTTACATTATGCCAGTTGATGGAATTCCAAAGCATTTGGTGAAAACATTGACACGTGCAAAATTTGAACAATTAGTTGATGGACTACTTCAACAATGTGTTGGACCTTGTAATGCCGCCATTAAAGATGCAGGTTTGTCGACAGACGAAATTGATGAAGTTATTTTAGTAGGTGGATCAACACGTATACCTGCAGTACAAGAATTAGTTGAGAAACTATTTGGCAAAACTCCTTCAAAAGGTGTAAACCCTGACGAAGTTGTTGCAATAGGTGCTGCTATTCAAGGTGCTGTATTAAGTGGACATATAAAAGATGTGTTGCTATTAGACGTTACACCTCTATCATTAGGTATTGAAACAATGGGTGGTATCACAACTAAGCTTATTGATGCCAACACAACTATACCAACAAAGAAGAGCGAAACATTCTCAACTGCTTCAGACAATCAACCATCAGTACAAATTAATGTATTGCAAGGTGAAAGAAGTATGGCACGCGACAACAAACAAATTGGTGTGTTTAACTTAGACGGAATACCACCAGCACCACGCGGAACTCCTCAAATTGAAGTTACGTTTGACATTGATGCTAACGGTATACTAAGCGTTTCGGCAAAAGACAAAGCTACTGGCAAAGAGCAACGTATACGTATTGAAGCATCCTCGGGATTGAGCGATGAAGAAATCAAACGCATGAAAGAAGAAGCTGAAGCCAATGCTGAATCTGACCAAAAAGAGAAAGAAAGAATTGACAAGTTAAACCAAGCAGACTCAACCATTTTTCAAACAGAAAAACAATTGAAAGACCTTGGAGACAAAATTCCTGCAGACAAGAAAGCTCCTATCGAAGAAGCATTAGCTAAATTGAAAGAAGCTTACAAAGCACAAAACATTGAAGCAATTGATGCTGCTTCTGCAGAATTGAACACAGTGTTCCAAGCTGCTTCTCAAGACATGTACAATGCTCAAGATGCAGGTGCTCAAGGCGCAGGCTCACAAGAAACAGGTCAACAAGGACCACAGCAAGGAAAGTCTGATGACGACGTAACAGATGTTGATTTTGAAGAAGTAAAGTAAATATCGACCAATAAATAACAATTAAATCGCAGTGAAACAATATGTTTTGCTGCGATTTTTTTTTGGTTTAAACAATCTTGTATAGCTTTCATCTATAATTCATATTTCGATACAACTCTATTTTCATTTGTTGTAAGTTTTCAGCTACTGCTCTAACATCTTGGTTGCTATCTTTAATAACCTAATGGACAATTCTCTGTGCAAGGTCATATCATTAAAGATGGTGTCCTCAGCTAAAATGCCATGGGACAATTCCTCAGGACTAGGAAAGCCTTCTTGATTGGAAGCTTCTTCATCTTCTCTCCACTCTTCTCCCATATAGTACTTCAATAAGACATCGTACATTGGCATTTTTTCTGACCACTTGTCTAAAGCCACTTCTAGATCTTGCAAACCTTGACTTACCTCGTTATAAAGGTTTTCCATCTTTTCTATTCTTTCTAATTGGAACTCTTTCATATTTATTCATTTTTAAAATTTGCATCTCTTCCGACGCAGAATTAGACAACTAAAAATTTAAGACACAATAACTCTCTTTATGCACTTGATAGTAAATGTAAGCTAAAATATAATATGATAGATTTTACTCATAAACCTGCGCTTGGTAATTTATACAGAGATCACTCAAATAGTATCTTTAAAACCACTAGCAAAAGTAGCCATTTAATTTCCGATTTATGCAATTTATTCAGCAATTGCAGTAAATCTTAATTGAATAATGCTCTTCACTATATTATCTTTTGTACACTAGGAAGCTTATTTAAAAGATATTATGGGTATTCTTATAAAACTATTTTTGAATTGTTAAACCATTACTCAAATCAAACGTCATATTACTAAACAGAAACGATAAACCATATAAAACCCTACAGATATGAAAACGCTACAAAAACTTTTACTCGTAATAATAGTAGTAGGATTTACATCTTGCTACTCGCAAAGAACACAGGTAAATGCTCACAACAATGGGCAGATTAGTTTCCAAACTTTCTACAACGAATTGGCTCCTTACGGACAGTGGGTTGAAGATTACGATTATGGATACTTATGGATACCTCACGTGAATAGAAATTTCCAACCCTACGCATCCGATGGATATTGGACAATGACAAATTACGGTAACACTTGGGTGTCAGATTTTTCATGGGGATGGGCTCCATTTCATTACGGAAGATGGATTAGAGACGACTTCTTAGGTTGGGCTTGGATTCCAGGATATGAATGGGCTCCAGCATGGGTAAGCTGGAGAAGTGGTGGTGGACAGTATGGTTGGGCTCCTATGGGACCCAGAATGAGTGTAAATGTGAATGTAAACATACCATGGTCACATTGGACATTTTTACCTCAAAGATATATGTATGGACCCATTATGCACAGATATTACAATAGAGGAAACAGAAACTATTACAACCAAACAACTATAATAAACAACACAAATATATACAACAACTACACTTATTATAGTGGGCCAAGTGTTCAGGATGTAGAGCGCTCAACTGGAAGAAGAGTTTCAGTAAGGAACGTAAATAATTCAAGCAGATCTGGCAGAACAAGTGTAAGTGATCGTTCAGTAAGTATGTACCGCCCAGAAGTTGCTAGAAACTCAGGAAGAAACGAACGACCAGCGAGTGCATCAAACAGATCAAGTGTAAATAGAGGCACAAGCAGTTCTGGAAGGACCTCAACTACTCCTAGTAGAGATACCAATGTAGATAGAAATACAAACAGGACTACACCTGAAAATACACGCAACAGTGGTACAGTAAATCGTTCGACTCAAACTCAAAGAGAAGCTACTGAAAGCAATAGAAGCAACAGTACAAACAGAACTGGCAGTGGAAACCAATCAACGCAACGTCAAACAGAACCAACTAGAAATAGCAGTGGAACTGTAAATAGAAGCAACGCTACTAATAACCAAAGCAGAACTGGAAGCGAAACTGTAAACTCTAGAAGTACAACAAGACAAAACAGCAGTAGTGCTACTGGAGGAGGGAATAGATCATCAACTACAACAAGACAATCTGCACCTACTAGAAGCGCAACGACTAACACAAGAAGTAATTCAAGTGTGTCTACTTCTCGAAGCAGAGGAGCAGCAACTCAGTCTACAACTAGAAGTTCTTCAAACACAAATACAGAAGAAAATAGTAGCACACGTAGCTCTTCTTCAAGAAGCGGTAGAGGGAGGTAAGTAGTTTAAGTGAATAACAAAAGAAGTCTCATATAGGATAGACTTTACAAAGAATAAAAGTACTATAAATGAGGTTTGAGTTTAACGCAAAAGAGGTTGACTAATTTAATTAATAGTCAACCTCTTTTTTTGTTTTTAATGCATCACACTGGATTAGTATTTAGTGCTATGCTTTAAAATAAATCTTATTTTGCAAAACTAACAGCACGTGTTTCGCGTATTACTGTTACCTTAACTTGACCCGGATAGGTCATTTCGGTTTGTATCTTGTGTGCTATTTCGTTTGACAATCTCTCTGTATCTTTATCGTCAATCTTTTCAGCTCCCACAATCACTCTCAATTCGCGACCTGCCTGTATGGCATAGGTTTTAAGAACACCAGGATATGAAAGAGCAAGTTGCTCAAGGTTGTTCAAACGTTTGATATAAGCCTCCACAATTTCTCTACGTGCGCCAGGTCTTGCACCCGATATAGCATCACATACTTGTACAATAGGAGCCAACAAAGTTGTCATTTCCACTTCGTCATGATGTGCACCAATAGCATTGCAAATATCTGGCTTCTCTTTATACTTTTCGGCCAACTTCATACCAAGAATAGCATGCGGCAATTCTGGCTCATCATCAGGCACTTTACCCAAGTCATGTAAAAGTCCTGCACGTTTAGCTCTTTTAGGATTCAATCCTAACTCTGAAGCCATAATGGCACACAAATTGGCAGTTTCCTTAGAGTGTTGTAAAAGATTTTGACCATAAGATGAACGATATTTCATCTTTCCAATCATACGAATCAACTCTGGATGCAAACCGTGAATACCTAAATCTATTGCCGTTCGCTTTCCGGTTTCTACGACCTCATCTTCAATCTGTTTTTTCACCTTCGACACCACCTCTTCAATTCTTGCAGGATGAATACGTCCATCAGAAACTAACTGATGCAAAGACAATCGTGCAATTTCGCGGCGTACAGGATCAAATGCTGACAGTACAATAGCTTCAGGCGTATCATCAACAATAATTTCAACACCTGTAGCAGCTTCTAATGCACGAATGTTGCGTCCTTCACGACCAATAATGCGACCTTTTATCTCATCAGAGTCTATGTGAAACACCGTAATTGCATTTTCGATAGCTGTTTCTGTAGCTACTCTTTGTATAGATTGTATCACAATGCGTTTAGCTTCTTTATTAGCTGTAAGCTTTGCCTCTTCTATCATATCATTGATATAAGACTGAGCATTGGTCTTTGCCTCATCTTTCAACGAATCTACCAGTTGAGCTTTTGCCTCTTCGGCTGAAAGGCCCGACACAATTTCAAGTTTCTCAACAGCTTGACGGTGGGTTTTTTCTACCTCAACTATACGTTTGTCCAACAAATTGAGTTGATTATCTAAATTTGTTCTAATTGAATCAGCTTCCGATCTTTTTTTATTCAGTTCTTCTTGTCTCTGGTTCAATGTCATTTCGCGTTGCTTCAACTTGTTCTCAATTGCTTGTATGCGACTAGTTTTACTGTTAATAAGCTTTTCGGCTTCAGATTTCATCAAAAGAGTTTCCTCTTTTCCTTCCACAAGTTTATTCTTCAATATCACTTCGGCATCCTTCTCAGCATCACTCACTATCTTTGAGTAGCGAGAGCTTGCAGCTCGAACAGCAAAGTACCACATAATTGCGGCTCCTAAAAGCAAGCCAACAATCCCTATTACTATTTCCATATTTTAGTTTTTAAATAATTTAGTTAAGGCACTTTTCTTTATAAAGTGCTGATATTTTGTGTTATCTAACTTTATAGATAAACCCGTTTTGAAACAAAAAAAGCACGCGTCAGCATTTGACTCAAATGCATAACGGTGCGAATTGTAGCTTGTACCTAGTTTGAACGGAAGATTAAACAGTATTCTATTTATCCAAATATTGGTCTAATTCATCAATAAGTGAGCCTATTTTATTTTCGTAAGGCTCTGTATAGTTTTTTGACCTCAACGTAAAATTCTCTACTAATATTTGAATAGCTGTCATGGTAATAAAATCCTGTGTAATCAAATTTGGCGAATCACCATAAGTGATTCTATATTGATTTATTCTATTATTTATTCTTTTGGCGGCATTGCGGTAAGCTTCCTCTTCAGATCTATCTATCTTTAAAGGATATTTACGGCCGTCAACATCTAATGTTAATGAAAATTCATCTTTTCCCTTCATACCTCATCCACTAGTTATTTTTTCAACAAACCAATGCATTTATCTACTTCTCGCACCAATTTTGACAATTTAAGTTTGGCTGTATCCACGTCAACAGTTGCTGCTGTTATGGTGCGAACCATTTTCAAATTATCATATTTTTGACTCATTTGACTCAGTTCTTCTTTTATACTATCAATTTTACTGTCTTTTAAGACAAGTTCATCCTTTAGGTGGTTGTTCTCTTGCTTTAGCTTATCACACAAGAGTAACACCTGCCTTAGACGCACTTCTAAATCGAGTAGTAACTTGTCTCTATTTTCAGTCATAATGAAACAAAATTTCACGCAAATATAATCATAGAAAATGGTTTGTCAAAATTATTAATGCTAAATATCAACAGCAATAAATTAATTTTTCACTTTATATTTATACCTTTATCATTTAGAAATGAATAAAATAAAGGTTTTTCAAGAATGATCCCAATCTCAATCAGTAATCTTATCTACAATGTTTGTCCTCAATTTGTGTCAATTCAGTTTGAATGTAATGTTACCAATACCGATTTCAACGCGTCATTATGGCATGAAATTGAAACCTTTACCAATGAGTATCGCAAAAACAATCAGATAAAAGACATCAATAAATTTAGGCCCATATTGGCCACTCGCAACGCTTATAAAAAGCTTGGTAAAGATCCTAACAGATACCGACCATCTGCCGAAGCATTACGCAGAAGAATTTTGAAAGATGTAGAGCTTTACAAAATAAATACACTCGTGGATGCCATCAACTTCATTTCTTTGAAGACGGGTTATTCAATTGGAGGATTTGATGCCAGTCTCATTCAAGGTAGTTTGGAGTTGGGAGTGGGTCGAAAAAATGAAAAATTTGAAGCCATTGCCCGTGGTTTTTTAAATATTGAAGGCCTTCCAGTGTACCGTGATTCTGTTGGGGGAATTGGCACTCCTACAAGCGATGAAGAACGCACAAAAATTAACTCTAACACCAATAAGTTACTTATGCTCCTGAATGCCTACTCGGGCAATGATGGACTGGACGAGGCTATTGAATATTGCAAGTATGTGTTGGAAAAGTATTTGGGGGCTGAAGCGATGGAGGTTCGAAGAATTGAGAGAGGGTGAATTTAGTTTTATTAAAATCATTGCTGTTGTTGCAATTAGTGCTGAAGAAGGGTATCGCATACTCTCTTTGATTATACTACTAATATTTTTTTTGTAGGGAAGGTATCTGAAACTTATTGAATACTTTCTCTAATGAAAGCCACTTCTAAGATCTGTAGCGAGTGCACAATCAACCAAATCTACACTCCCTTCAAACAAATTTCCTCCTTTAACACCACTTAATCCATATTTTTTGTATTTTGTGCCAGGTAATCTTATTCAACAGCTATAATAGGGTGCTTTCATTTATATGCAAGTTCTTTTTTGCAGTTTATCTGCTAAAATCGAACTTGATTCCACCTAAATTGTTATAGCTCACTAAACAGTCTTTGCATATTTTTCTCCAGTATTTTAAGACAGAAACACTCTATGAAAGGGAGAAATCTATAGCAAACTCTATATGAAGCTTTATTAAGAATAAAGAATTGTTGCAGCTAAAAATTTAATGCATAATATGGACGATTTTTCATTTGTTGCCAATAGCGATATCTCATCTATAGATGAATTGTATCGAAAATACACAGAAGACCCAGAATCAGTAGACTCAAGTTTCGCATCCTTCTTCAAAGGATATGACTTTGCCATGAAGAACTTTCAACCCCTACCGGGAAAAGTAATTAGCAAAGAGTTCAATGTCATTAACCTAATTCATGGTTACAGGCAGCGGGGACATTTTTTCACCAAAACAAATCCAGTACGCAACAGGCGACAATACTCGCCCACATTAGCTATTGAAAACTTTGGATTGGAACCTACTGACCTCGAAACAGTTTTTGAAGCAGGTACTCAAATAGGTATCGGCCCTGCCAAGCTTAAAGATATCATTGAACACCTAGAGGCTACCTACTGCCGATCAATTGGTGTGGAATATCTCTATATTCGTCGCCCAGAGGTGATAGAGTGGATGAAACAAAAGATGGAATCAACTCGCAACGAGCCCGTTTTTGATAATAATCAGAAGAAGAACTTCTTTCATCAATTGAAACGTGCAGTCAATTTTGAGGATTTCATTCACAAAAAATTTGTTGGCCAAAAACGTTTCTCTCTCGAAGGTGGCGAAGCACTTATCACTGGCCTTTACTCAATCATTCGCAAAGGAGCATCTTTTGGTGCAGAAGAATTCATAATTGGAATGGCCCATCGTGGCAGATTAAACGTACTGACCAATATCTTAGAAAAACCCTACCGCAATGTGTTTAAAGAATTTGTAGCGCAAGACTATGATGAAAGCGTTACGCTGGGCGATGTGAAATATCACTTAGGCTTCAACAAAAAGGTAACTCTGGAAGATGGCAAAGAGGTGAACCTTGCTCTCCTACCCAACCCATCGCACTTAGAAACAGTTACACCAATAGCAATAGGACTAGCCAGATCGCGCATAGACCATGCCTACAATCACGACTACGATAAGGTTGTGCCCATTGTCATTCATGGCGACGCAGCCATTGCCACACAAGGCATTATGTATGAAGTGGTGCAAATGGGAACTTTAGATGGATACAAATCTGGGGGAACTATTCATGTGGTTGTTAACAATCAGGTTGGCTTCACCACCAACTACATCGAGGCGCGCTCTAGCACATACTGTACGGACATTGCCAAAGTTACACGAAATCCAGTGTTTCACGTGAATGGCGATGACACCGAGGCAGTAGCCTATGTGTTCGAATTGGCTATGGAGTACAGACAGAAGTTCAACACCGATGTTTTTATCGATATACTCTGTTACCGAAAATATGGACACAACGAGGGCGACGAACCACGATTCACACAACCATTACTCTACAAAACAATAGCCAAGCATCCTAATCCACTACAAGTATATGCTGCGCAATTACAAAAGGAAAATGTGCTTTCTGAAAAAGAAGCTCAGAGCTACATTGCCGAATATAACGAGCATTTGGAAGAAGAACTAACTGCCTCAAAAGAGATTGACAAAGTATCCATTCCTCGATTCATGCCCGATTTGTGGTCTAAATTTCCTTTTGCAGATGACGATGATTTCAAGCATCCCATTGAAACAAATGTTTCTCAACAGACTATAGATAGATTGTGGACAGATATGAATCAAGTTCCTCAAGACAAATTATTCTTCAAAAAAGTGCACAAGATTCTTGACGATCGTCAAAAAATGTATGACAGCGGGAAGCTCGATTGGGCTATGGGCGAACTTTTGGCTTATGCTTCTCTCATCAATGATAATTATCCTGTAAGATTGAGTGGACAAGACACCGAAAGGGGCACATTTGCTCATCGACATGCTAGTTTTACTCAAGAGGATGTGCGCGAAAGATACATGCCATTGCGAGATAGTGGTAAATTTAAAGCACCCTTCACAGCCTACAATTCTCCATTGTCTGAATATGGTGTTTTGGGCTTTGAGTATGGCTTTGCTTTGGGCGTACCCAACGGACTCACCATTTGGGAAGCACAGTTTGGCGACTTCCACAATGTGGCACAAGTAATCATAGACCAATACATTAGCTCGGCCGAAGAAAAATGGGGAGTACTAAATGGAATAGTTCTATATCTGCCACACGGTTACGAAGGTCAAGGACCAGAGCACTCCAGCGGACGCATAGAGAGATTTCTCACCATGTCGGCACGCAACAATATGCAGGTTATGAACTTCACCACCCCTGCCAATCTATTCCATGCACTCAGAATGCAAATGATGCGCGACATTCGCCTACCTATGATAGTGTTCACACCCAAAAGTCTATTGCGTCATCCTAAGTGTATATCTTCTGTTAGTGATTTGGTAGAAGGTGGTTTCCAAGAAGTGATAGACGACACTGATGTGAATGTTGACTCTGTAACCCGATTGGTATTTTGCTCAGGCAAAATATATTACGAACTCTTAGAGCGGAAAGAAGAATTAAAGGCGCGAAATGTTGCATTGGTGCGCATAGAGCAACTACACCCTTTTCCCAAAGAGCAAGTAGAGGCTATTATAGCCAAATACTCTACCGCCCTACTCACCCTTTGGGTGCAAGAAGAGCCAGAGAACATGGGTGCTTGGACCTATATCAATAGAATGATGTCAGACCATCACATTGTGCCCATAGCTCGATTGGCTAGTGCAAGCCCTGCTACAGGACTTGCTAAATTGCACACTTTGGGACAACAAGAGATTATAAACAAAGTCTTCAAACCCTGTCATTGTCACAAAAAGTTGCCTTATTGCAACTTAGATTGTGTGGAAGGAAAGAGTCGCGAAGAAATATTGAAACAGCATTATTACTTTACCGATAATGCTAGATTTTCAATCTAATGCAGTATTCAGATGCAATGAAAAATAATAACTAAAGTCACACTACAAGTTAACTATACAAAGATATGATAATAGAAGTAAGAGTACCATCACCTGGAGAATCGATTACCGAAGTGGAATTGGCAACCTGGACTGTAAAAACAGGCGACCTTGTGCAAAGAGACCAAGAGCTAGCCCTCATAGAGTCTGACAAAGCGACACTACCGCTCATGGCTCCCGAAGCTGGCAAAATAGAGATACTAATACAAGAGGGTGAAATGGTGAAAGTGGATGCTGTTGCCTGTAAAATAGACACATCGGTGGATGTGCCTAGTGAAGATTCAAAAGCGAAGACTGATGAAACCATGAATGCCACTACTGTGGAAAATATGATAGAAGAAGAAAAAAAAGAGGTAAAAGAGAAGGAAGACAAAGCTGATGCAAAAGAGGAGAAACAAGGTAAAGACACCACCCCATCGGGCGCTGATAGCGAAATGGAACCAAAAAAAGATGCAACAGACTCCTCGGAAGACTTTTCACAAGTGCGCATGACCCCACTTGCACGCAAAATGATGGAAACCGAAAACATCAATGTTGATGATATCATCAAAGGATTGAAAAGATTATCGTCGGCTGATGTGACTGCTGCTTTGAACAACCATTCACAAGCAAGTAGCAATCAACAAGAGCAATCAACAACTACTCCTCCTGCCATACGAACCGTTGAGCGCGAGAAGATGAGTCAACTGCGCAAGCATCTAAGCCAACGCTTGGTACAAGTGAAGAATGAAACTGCTATGCTCACCACTTTCAATGAAGTGGATATGCAAAACCTGATGGATCTGAGAAAGCAACACCAACCCGCCTTTGTGAAAAAATATGGTTATAAGATTGGACTCATCTCCTTTTTCTTGAAAGCATGTGCTATGGCACTAAAGCTTCACCCAAAGATTAATAGCCAAATGGAAGGCGAAGAGATTTTGCACCCATCCTACGTAGATATTTCGGTGGCAGTACAATCCCCCAAAGGTCTCATGGTACCAGTCATTCGTAATGTGGACACCCTGAGCTTGGCCGAGGTGGAATCTGAACTCAAGCGTCTTGCCGACAAAGCCCTATCGGGCAGAGTGACTATGGACGAAATGACAGGTGGCACTTTCACACTCACGAATGGTGGCGTGTTTGGTTCTATGATGTCCACTCCGCTCATAAATCCTCCACAATCAGCCATCATTGGCATGCACAACATTGTTGACCGCCCCATTGCTGTGAACGGACAGGTGCAAATTCGCCCCATGATGTATATTGCCCTTAGCTACGACCACCGCATCATCGATGGAAAAGACTCAGTGGGTTTCCTTGTAGATGTGAAGCGAATGATAGAAAACCCCAGCTCTATGCTCCATGGTGGACAGGATGAGGGGAAGAAGTTGTTGGGATT
>JARICS010000050.1 GCA_029264035.1 Dysgonamonadaceae bacterium
GCGAGTTTGCTCACATCTACCCTTTATTTTGCTGTAACACCTGTAAGCACTGCCTCATCAGAAATATTGGCACGCACCAGTCCCACTATTTATGATGTGCTTATTGCACTCTTTGGAGGTTTGGCAGGCATCATAGCTATGAGTTCAAAGCGAAAAGGCAATGTTATTCCTGGTGTTGCCATTGCCACTGCCCTCATGCCACCCATTTGCACAGCAGGATATGGTTTAGCCACTTTGCAGTTCAATTTCTTTTTTGGTGCACTCTATCTTTTCACCATCAATACTGTGTTTATTGGTGTTGCTTCTCTTTTTGTATGTCAGTTTTTGCGTTTCCCCATTCGCACCATTATTGATTCTGATAGAAAGAAAAGAATCAATCAATATATATCTTTGATACTGACTATCACTATTGTACCAAGTGTTTATTTTGGATATATACTTGTCCAAAATGAACGCTTCTCTGATCGTGCACAACGTTTTGTAAATGAAATATCGGTTACTGAAGGAACTTATCTTCTTGACAACCGACTCAATGCTACAGCGCGTAGCATAGATCTCATCTATTCTGGTTATGGTCTTTCTGAAGAGTCGCGCCGCAATATCAAAACCAAAGCATTGGTACATAAGATTGACACATCGAAAATTGTAATTAATTCGGGTGCAAATATGTCTATAGTAGACCAAAGCAAACAGCGATTTGAATCCGAAAAAGACGTTTTGGCAAAACAGCTGAATGCTGTGGAGTTTTTGTTGCAATCCAGCGAGAGAAAAATCGATAGCCTACAACTGCTTCCCACCAAAGGTAATATGATAATGAAGGAGATAAAACCATTGTATTCGCAGGTGTTGTCTTGTTCATACACTGAATCTTTTATCTACTCCGACTCTGCACAATCTGCAAAAGTGCCCATCGTGATTTTGTTTGCAAAGAAAGCATCATTGAAAAAGGATGATAAACAAAAGATTGAAAATTGGCTGAAGATGAGATTGCAAAATAAGAATGTAAGAACTTTGTTTGAAGAGGAAGAGGATGAAGGGTAGAAGGGAATGTATAGTAAACCCAATTTATTTCTACTTTTAATTATCTGGATGCAATCATTTTTCTGTTAAATACCTTGAGTCTCATTAATATTATATAAAAAGATTGTATCTTGTAAATCACAAGAAAATTAATACGCTCTTATACATGAAAAAAGAAAAATATACTATTGAGTTTGTATTGGGAAATGCATCTCAAAAAAGTCTTTGGCGAATGCTAACAGATCCCACGGCTATGGAAGAATGGTTTGCAGACAAGGTGAAGCTTAATGATGGCAACTTCTATACATTTATATGGGATCAAAATATTCATGAAACTGAAATGGTACTAAAAAAACCTATGGATCAAGTGAGATTTAATTGGTTGGCAGCTGATAGGGCAGATGTATACTTTGAATTTAGAATTCACAAATTAGAATTAAGCCGTGTGATAGCTCTAGAGGTTACAGACTTTGCCTTGGCTGAAGATAAAGAAGACGCCATCTTTTTGTGGGAAAACCAAATAGATCTTTTAAAAAGAAAATTGGGAATATAAGATACTAAAAGCCTTGTTTTTCTGCTAGCTCAACAAAGAAGTTGTAAAGCTACTTTTTGTTGAGCCTTTTTATTTAACTACTTTAGGTGTTTAAATGGTTTTAGAACAAACGAATTTGTTATCTTTGCATTACTTAATTAATTGAAGTTTGTAAGGTATTGATGAAAAATAAATTCCGATTAAAAAGACTATATAGTTTTATACTGCAGTCTTTTCTGCCGATGTTTTTAATGACCTTTGTTATCTGCTTGTTTTTGGTGCTGATGCAGTTTCTTTGGAAGTACATTGAAGACATGGTTGGAAAGGGTTTAGATATTAAGGTTTTGGGCGAGATGTTTGTGTATGCTGCGCTTAACCTCATACCTTTGGCTTTGCCCCTTTCTATCTTGCTCGCATCTATTATGGTGTTTGGTAACTTGGGCGAACAGTTTGAGCTATTAGCCATTAAATCCGCTGGAGTTCCCTTGCTCAAGACCATGAAACCCCTCATTATTCTTATTGTATTTATTAGTGTTGGAGCTTTCTTTTTCCAAAACTATGCCATGCCCAAGATACAGGTGAAGTTTTATTCGTTGCTAATATCTATTCGACAGAAATCGCCTGAGTTAGACATCCCCGAAGGTGTCTTCTACAAAGGCATTGACAATTATAACATATTTGTAGAGCGCAAGAACAGAAAGACGGGTATGTTGTATGATGTGATGATTTACGATGTATCTAAGGGTTTCAATAGCATGGCAGTGATTGTGTGCGACTCTGCATCGATGAAATTGTCTGAAGACAAACTGTCACTAGCCTTCACAATGTTTAAGGGGCAACAATTCCAAAACTTTCAGAGCGAAAATATTGGATCGTCTAACACCTCTAAAGAATTTGTTCCATATAGTAGGGAAGATTTCAAGCGAAAGCAAATGTTGATACCTTTTGATGCTAACTTCAATCGAATGGAAGATAGTGCATTGGAAGATAACGCAGGGTCGAGCTATGTTTCAAAAAATTCAGCGCAGTTGAAGGTGTCTATTGATTCTATGATTATCAAAATGGATAGTATGAATAGGGTTGACAGGGTACAGATGAAAAAGTATTCTCATCTATCATTTCGCAACTCTTATTCAGACAACATTGACTCTATTGGTCAACTAGCACAAACTGCTGAAATAGCCCCTATAGATAGCATTTTGAGCCTAGAGACATTGGATCAGCAATCTTCAATAATGAGGAATGCCATGACGAAAGTTGAAAATAACAACAATGAGTTTTTGTTTAGGTCAATGACTAAAGTGGCAACTCAAAGAACAATTAATAGACACTGGGTAGAATGGCACCGAAAGTTCACGCTCTCTTTTGCCTGTTTCATATTCTTCTTTATAGGAGCGCCCCTAGGCTCCATTATCCGAAAAGGAGGATTGGGAATGCCCATTGTGATGTCGGTTATCCTATTTATTATTTATTATATATTAGACAATGTGGGCTACAAGATGACCCGCGATGGTGTTTGGATACATTGGGTGGGCATGTGGTTTAGCTCGTTTGTGCTGTTTCCATTGGGTATATTTTTGACCTATAAAGCTATGAACGATTCAGTGATGCTGAATGCAGACGCATACCTTGGTTTTTTCAAGAAAGTACTCTTCATACGAGAAAATCGTCATTTCCAGATGAAAGAGGTGATTATTTCTCCACCCGCATACAATGAAATTTCGAATAAGATTGATAACTTAAACAATGAGATTGATACCTATCTAACCAACTATAGAATGATGGGCTACAAAAAATATTGGTTTGATGAAGGGCAAGACCTCCAGTTTGCAGTTGTGAAAGATCACATAGAGGAAATGCTCAACTCTCTGGCCAACTCCACACACCAAGAGGTGCTAGATAAATCAGAAGAATATCCGATATTGATAAATAATCAACGTCCATTTAAAGCTGGTTCTACAGGTGCAAAGATATTTGCATACGTTTTTCCTGTTGGTTTGATTATGCGATTGATATCACTTCCCTTTGAACGAAGACTATATAAGGACTTAGTTAGAGTGAAAGAATTAAATAATGAATTACAATTAATTACAGAAAGATTATAAACACACAGTTTGTTTGTGATCTGAAAATATGTTACACTATATTATGCAAAAAATTAAGTTAGATACGATTGAAGAAGCTATAGAAGAAATAAGAAAAGGCAACTTTATTATCGTAGTAGACGATGAGGATCGCGAAAATGAAGGCGATTTTATTATTGCAGCTGAGTGCGTTACTCCAGAGAAAATAAATTTCATGGAAACGCATGGTCGTGGTCTTGTATGTGCACCACTTACTATTGAGCGTTGCGAAGAGTTAGATTTGCCAATGATGGTATCTAATAACACTTCTGTACATGCAACTCCATTTACTGTTTCAATTGATTTGCTCACACATGGCTGTACAACAGGTATTTCTGCTTATGACAGAGCTCAAACGATATTGGCACTAACACGAGAAGAGACAAAACCTGAAGACTTTGGTCGTCCTGGGCATATTTTCCCACTGCGTGCAATGACGAGAGGTGTGTTGAGAAGAGCAGGCCACACCGAAGCCAGCATTGACTTTGCACGCTTAGCAGGATTGTATCCAGCAGGAGCTTTGGTCGAAATTAAAAAAGAAGATGGCTCAATGGCTCGCCTACCCGAATTGATGGAGATGGCAAAAGAGTTTGATCTCAAAATAGTGTCGGTTGCAGATCTTATAAAATACTTATTGCAAAAAGAATCATTGATTGAGCAAGGTGAAAAAGTGAAGTTGCCAACAAAATTTGGAGACTTTCATTTGATACCTTTCTTGCAAACTTCCACTGGTCAAGAGCATGTTGCACTTATAAAAGGCGAATGGGAAGAAGATGAGTCGGTGTTGGTGAGAATGCACTCGTCGTGCTTGACAGGCGATATATTTTCATCTAAACGATGCGAATGCGGAGAGCAATTACGTGAAGCTATGATTATGATTGAAGAAGAAGGCAAAGGTGTTATCGTATATCTCAATCAAGAAGGACGTGGAATTGGCTTGATGGCCAAAGTTGCAGCATATAAATTGCAAGAAGAAGGCTACGATACTGTTGATGCTAATCTACATTTAGGATACAAAGCTGATGAGCGT
This sequence comes from Dysgonamonadaceae bacterium, assembly GCA_029264035.1. Taxonomy (GTDB): domain Bacteria; phylum Bacteroidota; class Bacteroidia; order Bacteroidales; family Dysgonomonadaceae; genus UBA2632. The sequence continues at coordinate 4,706 of JARICS010000050.1, forward strand.
GACTATGGAGTAGGCGCACAAATATTGAGAAGCTTAGGCGTGTCCAAGATGCGATTGCTTACCAACAATCCTGTCAAACGTATTGGATTGGAATCATACGGATTAGAGGTGACCGAAAACTTACCTCTTGAGGTGACTCCCAACAAGTTCAATGAGTTTTATATGGAAACCAAAAAAACTAAAATGGGTCATGTTCTAAAAAACAAGAAATAGATGAATCTTGTTTCACTGCTAATCGGTTTACTTGTTGGAGGAGCTGTTGCATGGTTTATATCCTCGTTGATGATGAAATTGAAAATGGTTTCGAAAGAAGAGCATGATAGTGTCATTCAGAAATCAAATCAACTTCTGACAGATATAGAGCTATCAAAACAAAAAACTATTTCGCTACAACAAGAGAAAACAGAATTTCAGAACGAGATATATGATTACAAACTGAGGGTAGATCTTTTGCAAAAAGATATTCACACCAAGGATAAAGAAATTTCTACCCTAACAGCCAACCTTGATGCTGCAAGAGAAAGCAGCATCAATCAGCTGGTAGATTTGAATCAGCAAAAGCTTGATCTAAAAGCAAAGACCGAAGAGTATAATGAGTTAAATAAAACTACAGCCTCTCTCACTGCCAATAACAGAGCACT
>JARICS010000100.1 GCA_029264035.1 Dysgonamonadaceae bacterium
GCCAGTTTATTGGCAACAGTTTCGCCCACAAATCTGATGCCCAAAGCAAACAGGACTCGCTCGTATAAAACTGATTTTGAATTTTGTATACTCTCCAAAAGATTATTAGCACTGGTTTCGCCCCATCTCTCCAAGTTGATAAGATCGTTGTAAGTCAAATCATACAAATCTGCTGCATGATGCAATAGGTCTTTGTCGAAAAGCAACGAGATAGTTTCGGGGCCAATGGTTATATTCATGGCTCTGCGCGCAACAAAATGCTCTACTCGACCTTTTATTTGTGGTGGACAGCCTGTACTGTTAGGACAATAGTGAGCAGACTCGCCCTCGTCTCTCAGAAGAGGGGTGTTGCATGCCGGACAATGGGTTGCAAATACAACTTTCTCGCCTTCTTCATTGCGAGCTTCTATATCTACAGCCGTAATTTTAGGGATTATCTCACCCCCCTTTTCCACATACACTTTATCGCCAATATGTAAGTCCAACGCCATTATTGCATCTTCGTTATAGAGCGAAGCTCGCCTCACGGTAGTGCCCGAAAGCAACACAGCCTCAAGATTGGCAACAGGAGTTACTGCCCCTGTTCTGCCCACTTGATAAGTAACAGACTCTAAAGTGGTTGTGGCTTGCTCAGTGCTAAACTTGTAGGCTATGGCCCATCGGGGGAACTTGGAGGTGAAGCCGAGGTTTTTTTGTTGTTGCAAAGAGTTCACTTTCAGCACAGCTCCATCTGTTGCCACAGGTAGGTTTTTACGCTCTACATCCCAATAGGCCAAGAATTCAAATATCTCTTGAAGTGTTTTGCATTTTTTACTGGCTTTGGATGTTTTCAACCCCCACTGATTGGCTATAGTCAAGTTTTCGAAATGACAATCGGTAGGCAAGTCTTCACCCATTACAAAATAGATATAAGAGTCTAAACGGCGCGATGCCACTGTCTTTGGGTCTAATAGTTTGAGTGTGCCCGATGCTGCATTGCGGGGATTGGCAAAAGGAGCTTCACCCATGGCTTCACGATCACGATTGAGGCCATCAAACACACTCCAGGGCAGAAGTATTTCGCCACGCGCCTCTATATATGCAGGGATATTGTCACCCCTCAACAATAGTGGCACACTGCTAATGGTACGCACATTGTCAGTCACATCGTCGCCCTGTGTGCCATCTCCACGTGTTAAGGCTTGGGTCAATCGGCCGTTTTCGTAGACAAGCGAGATAGATGTGCCATCGAACTTTAGTTCGCATACAATTTCAAACTCATCATTCAGGGTTCGTTTCACTCGGTTGTAAAATTCGGTTACCTCTTCGTGCGAATAGGTGTTTTGTAAGGACAACATCGGGTAGCGATGCGCAATTTGTTTAAAGCCTGTGTTGATGTCGCTACCCACACGTTTTGTGGGTGAATTGGGGTCGTTGTATTCAGGATGTTTGTTTTCTAATTCGGTCAACTGCTTCATCAAAGCATCAAATTCGAAATCGGTAATATCGGGTTGCGACAGTATATAGTATTTATAGTTGTGCTCGTGAAGCGTAGCTCTTAATTGATCTATTTGCTCTTTGGGTGTAGTCATTTTGAAAAGGATATCATTAGTTTGACATGTCTGTTGTTAATAACAACAAAGATAACCGTTTTGATGAAGAAAGATAAAAAATTTGGAATCATAAATGACTCAGCACATTACAACTTTTTGTTTTGCCACTTCCCGTATTTCAAATAAAAGAATGAGAATGTCAGAAGCGAAAGCCAATAAACATGTTCTGATGTCCAACATAGCGCAACCGATGATTGCAAATGAATAATAATCCACCACATGTAAGATAAGTAGAATGTGAGGGTGAAAAGTTCAAATATTAGTGCGTTTCTTGTATTGCCTGTTCCCGACACTGCGTTGAACAAAACAGCGCCTACACTAAATATGGGTAGTAAGGAGAGCAATACATACATGGGCGAAATGGTTTCAGCAATCAGTACAGGATCGCTCGTATATATCTGAATGAGTACACGCGGAAAAAGAAATACCAACAGTATGATTACAGCTGTGATGGCCAAACTTATCTTTATGACTCGCCCCAAAAGGCCCAACACCTCTTTGTTGCGTCCTGCGCCAATGGTGTTGCTAACCATGGTGCTTGTAGAAGAGCCCAGAGCCTGAGCAGGCAGAATGAGAATGGTGTAGAAACTGCGCACAATATTGGATATGGCTAAAGGTCGCTCGCCTAACTTTTCGATGAAAACGAAAAAGAGCAACCACACAAAAACAGACAGAAGATACTGCGCCATCATGAAAACAGAGATGCTTAACACTTGCTTCACCACTGACAGTTGAATGCGAATCTTGGTAAATCCGTATTTAACTAAATCTACTTTTCGTAAGGCGAAGATGATAAAAAAGAGGGTGGAAACCAACTCAGAGATAACAGAAGCCAATGCAGCCCCTGCAATTCCCATTTCGGGAAACCCGAAATGTCCAAAAATAAGCAGATAATCGAATAGCACATTGGTCAATGCCATAACGATGGCATTGTAGGTGAGAATTTTAGTGCCCGCTATGCCAATGTAGAAAGCGCGAAACATTGTGTTGGTAAAGGCAAACACAAGACCATAGAAACGCCAATCGAGATATTCGTTTACTGCAGCAGATATTTCTTTTGACTCAAACATATATGGGAGCCATCTTTCTGATACATATCCCATAACTGGGATCAGCAAAAGAGCTGCGGGAATAAGCACCAAGAGTCCCTGTACAACAATATCACTTATCTGGTGGTAGTTCTTTTCACCATTACGTCGGCCTATGAGTATTTGACTTCCCATACTATAACCAAAGCCAAGTGTGAAAACAGCAATGTAGAAAATTCCCGCCAAAGCAGAAGCGCCCAACTCCACCTCACCCACACGGCCTAGAAATGCAGTATCTATTACCTGAATTATATTTTGAGCCAGAAGACTCAAAAAAATTGGATAACTTATTTTTAGAATATGCTTATTGCTATACATAAAAGGCAGTCTGAGTTGAAATTGTTGCAAAACAACTAAAAGTTGAAGAGATATGGAAATCTAACAACAACTATTATCAAAATAAGTTGCAACTGACAGACTCACATTCCCACTAAAACCATATAATATGCTAAATATCAGCAAAAAAGAAAATAGCACACAGAACATTTTGCCGTTATCTGATTTTTTTTTATTATCTTTGTAATCTAACTACATATTATACACAAAATGAATCCAAAGAAAATTCTGTTTATTACGCAAGAGATTTGCCCGTATCTACCCGAAACACCACAAGCTGAAACCTGTAGAAATCTACCCCAATTAATTCAAGAAAAAGGTCACGAAATACGAACATTTATGCCCAAATACGGAAGCATTAATGAACGAAGAAACCAATTACATGAAGTGATACGTCTATCAGGTATGAATCTGATTATTGACGATACTGACCATTCACTCATCATTAAAGTAGCATCTATACAAGCTGCACGCATGCAGGTATACTTTATAGACAACGAAGATTTCTTTCAAAATAGAGAAACAACGGTTGATAAAGATGGCGTAGAATATGAAGATAATGACGAACGTAGCATATTCTTTGTGAGAGGTGTTATGGAAACAATCAAGAAACTAAGATGGGTTCCAGATGTAATTCACTGTCACGGTTGGATGTCAGCTCTTGCTCCTATATTCATTAAGAAAGGATATGCAGACGATCCTAACTTTAAGAATACCAAAGTAATTTACTCAACCTACGACGATTCGTTTGAAAATCCATTTAGAGAAAACTTTGCTGACAAACTAAAGTTTGAAGGAATTGACGATGGTGTTATCGAAAGAATCAAGGAAAGAGGATCAATGGATTATACCAACCTCACAAAATTGGCTATTGAATATTCTGATGGAGTAATTCAAGGTGGCGATAGCATACCAGCTGAAATAACTGATTTCATAAAAGAGCAAGGTCTTGAACTTCTTGCTAAGGATGAAGACTTTGATACATACGTTGAAAATATCAATGAATTTTACAACAAGATTGATGCTGAATAGTTGCAAAAACTATTAGCACACCAACATATTTAAAAGGTAGCTTTCTTTTCAGATAGCTGCCTTTTTATCTATTAATACCTATCGATAAAGCAAGTTTAGAACCTAAATAATCATTTCAAGCATAAACAAGTTTTACAAATAACTTTAAAATATGGAAGAAAGCTCAACAAAGATGCTTCTTTACGACTATTTTTCATGATATTTGTGCACAAAATATTATTTCAACGTAAAATGAAACATAAAAACATACTTTATATCCTCCTTTTATCGACCATAGCACTACTCTACTCGTGCGATGACTCTTTAAAGAATCTCGGGTTTTCAATTCAACCAGAAACTGACCGCATTACTGTTGGAACCGACTCGCTATTCATGAAAGTGAAAACTGTATCAGTTGAATCTTTACTTCCTGATGGGATGTTTGCCAAAACAAAGAGTCCTGTATTGGGAGAATATAAAGACCCTCTTTTTGGTTCTACCAAATCTGACTATGTGGGAGAGTTTTATTATCCAGAAGGAAATATATTTCCAGAAAATGCCATTATCGACTCTGTAAAAGTAGGCATCTTTTATAACTCGTGGAGGGGCGACTCAGTAGCTCCCATAGGTTTGTCGGTATATGAAGTTAACAAAGCATTGCCAGGCGGAAGCCATTTTACCAACTTCGACCCTACACAATATGTAGATATAAACCAGCCAATTGGTAAAAGTCTTTTTTCACCTGCAAACATAGAAGTTCCAAAGGCTGAAAGAGAAGATAGAGATTATTACCATAGAGCTTTTGTAGATCTGCCTAAATCAATTGGAGAAAGAATTAAAGATCTTTCGGATGCCAATAAAGACTTAGATACAGACTCGTTCAAAAAGCACTTCAAAGGCTTGTACTTTACTACAGACTTTGGCGCTGGAGCTATAGTTACAGTAGATCACACCTATCTGTATATCCATTTTAATTATTTAGACGAAAAAGGTTCTTCTACCAAACAAGATACTATACGTACAGGAAGTATGATCTTGAATACAACTCCAGAGGTTATTCAAATCAATCAAATACAAAACAAAAACGATAAGTTGCTGGAGGAAAATGCAGAATATGCTTACATAAAGAGTCCTGCAGGAGTTTACACTGAAATAATTTTCCCTTTTACTGACAAAGCTGACAAACTAAACAACCAAGCTTTAAACTTAGCTAAATTCACAGTTACTGCTTTGCCCGATATAGATTCAGAATTGAAGTTTAAGCTAAATCCTTCGCCCTATCTACTTTTAGTGAATAAGGATGACTTGAAAGATTTTTTCGAGATGAGAAAAGTTCCAGATAATATCACAAGCTTCTACGCTCAATTAGATCAAACAACCTATACCTACAGTTTTGGAAACCTATCGGCCATGGTGAACCATTACAAAGATGAAAATGATGGAAAGGTGAAAGACTTGACTTACGTTTTGGTTCCTATTGATGTGGCTATATCCAATATAAACAACCAAGCCCAAATAACAGCGGTGTACAACCAAATGACACCAACTGCAACAACCATATTTAAAACTCCTTCGAAGATGAAAATGAATTTGGTATTCAGTAAGCTATAACGGAATAGACTATTGATTAGTCATTGAAATAATAACAAAAAAATACGCTGTTTGACAGCGCATTTTTTTTGTTATATACTTTTATTTATATGATTTAGTTTTTTGCAAGAAGACTCGCCTGTTTGCATCATCGAGTCGCCTCTGCTCGCCAAAAACTAAGCCATACAGAGACCTCGAAGAGGTCACATGTTTATAGTTAAATTATCTGCATGACAACTCGACGACAGCGTGGTCGTACAATATTGCTACAATATCTTTTACAATACCCTCTAAGAGAACAACCCAAGGTCTTCTATACGCTTCCGCCCCAAATGTTCGTAGGCCATTTCTGTAGCTTCGCGTCCACGAGGTGTGCGCTTCAAGAATCCCTCTTTAATTAAGAAAGGCTCATACACTTCCTCAATTGTTCCAGGATCGTCGCCAATTGCAG
>JARICS010000101.1 GCA_029264035.1 Dysgonamonadaceae bacterium
CATATTCTATTTTACAAACAACGTCTCCGATTCAAAAAACACTGGATGTTTGCCAAAAACAACACGTCGGCTGTAAAAACAGTCATGGAAAATGAAATAATTAGGTTGATTTTCTTGCAAAGTCTAAGTAGGATTTGCAACTAAAAGAACAAGCCAATTGTTATGACTAATACAAACTGCTGCAGACATACTATTTTTTTCATTATACACTAAATCTTCAAACCCATCTACTATGAGCCAAAATATTATTTTCTATTTCAATCAACTCACAGATAAGCTTTGGTTCAAACCATTGATATTTTGTTTGCTCTCCATTATGGGTGCACTTGTTGCGGAATTAGCCGATGGAACTTTCTTAACAGACATAGCGCCTGACATCAAATATGAATCGCTTGACGATTTGCTCAGCACTCTCTCCAATAGCATGTTAGTTATAGCCATCTTTGCCGTTGGCTCTATGATATCGGCTTTTGCTGCTGCAAGTTCTACTGCCACTCCCCGATCTTTCAAATTGGTTGTGGCAGACGATGTTTCGCAAAATGCCCTTTCAATTTATATAGGCTCGTTCATATTTAGCATTGTAGCTTCGGTTGCTTTCAAAAATGGATATTATGGAAAGGCAGGCCACTTTATTTTGTTCCTGCTCACTCTGGCAGTTTTTCTATTGGTGATCATTACTTTTATCAGATGGGTTGAAAGGATTTCAAAACTCGGCCGATTGGAGCACACGATAATGAAAATTGAAGATGTAACCACTAAGACATTTGAAAAAAGAATTAAAATTCCTCGTATGGGAGGCTCTCCCATTATTGAGAGAGAAAACAAAGGAATACCTATTTATGGAGATGAAATCGGCTATATTCTGTATCTCAACATGGATAGACTACAAGAAGTGGCTACGCAACTAAAAGTAATCATAACACTCAACTGTATGCCGGGAACGTTTGTTTCGCCCGACAGAGTGGTTGCCTATGTTGTATCGGCACGAGAAGAGATAGCTATTGATGATAAAGAAAAAATAAGTAAAGCCTTTGTAATTGGCAAATCGCGTTCGTACTATGCCGACCCTCGTTTTGGTCTTATTGCCCTGAGCGAAATTGCCAGTCGGGCATTATCACCTGGCATCAACGACCCTGGCACAGCAGTTTCTATTATTAATAGCTATGTCAGGTTGTTTCACCTCTGGTTTAAAAAAAATGATAATGGGTCATCACCCGATGTGAAATACACGCGCATAGAAGTTCCTGAAATTGAAGCCTCAGATATTTTTGAAGATGCCTTTCGCCCAATTTCAAGAGATGGAGCAAACAATATTGAAGTGATGATACGCATGCAGAAAGCCCTCACATCTATCTACTCTTTTGTTCCCGACGAAGTGAAAGAAGTAGTATTCAATAGAGCTAAAGAAACTTTTGAAAGAGCTGAAATTGCACTTGACTATCCTGGTGACTTGGAACTATTGAAGCAGTACAGCTTACATTTAAAAGCACATCTTACACCTAAAAAAGAGTAAAATACCTTTCGCTATACCCTCTACTACTCATTATTAAAAACAATTTCTCATTCAAAGCGTTTTAACTAATAGAGTTTATCTCCTAAAAAAAAGGGGGTAATGACACTTTCCTCAAGAAAAATGTCGTTACCCCTTGTCGAGTAAACATCTAATAGAATTAATTTAAAAACCAATATATAAAGTACTAAAAAATGAACAAAGCAATAATTTTAAAAAGCCGTCCAAAAGGAACTCCTCAACTTTCAGATTTTAAATCCATCGAAGAGAAGATGCCACAAGTGATGCAAGGAGAAGTGTTATTGAAAACTCTATTCGTATCTGTTGATCCCTATCTGCGTGGAAGAATGAGCGATGCCGAATCGTATGTGCCACCATTTGAACTTAACAAACCTGTTAGCTCAGGCATTGTAGCCGAAGTGGTGGAGTCTAAAAACGACAACTTCAAAAAAGGAGATTTCGTATCAAACCTGTTGGAGTGGAAAGAGTATCAAGTATCAACTGGCGAAGGATTGCAGAAATTAGACCCGTCATTACAACCCCTATCAGTATACTTGGGTATTGTAGGCATGACAGGAATGACTGCTTATATGGGATTGACCAAAATAGGCAAACCTAAAGCAGGCGAAACCATTGTTGTATCGGGTGCTGCTGGTGCAGTTGGCAGTGTTGTTGGTCAAATTGGTAAAATATTGGGGTGTCGTGTTATAGGAATTGCTGGTTCAGATGACAAAGTGGAAATGCTGAAATCTAAATTCGGATTTGATGAAGCCATCAACTACAACACCACAAAAGATATGAATAAAGCAATTGCAGAAGCTGCTCCAAATGGTGTGGATATTTATTTCGACAACGTTGGAGGTTCTATATCTGATGCAGTACATAGAAACATCAATCAGTTTGCAAGAGTAATTATTTGCGGTGCAATATCGCTTTACAATGCCACCGAATTACCCATGGGCCCAAGAGTAGAAGGACTTCTGATCAAGAAGAGTGCACTCATGCAAGGATTTATTGTGAGCGATTTCTCAGATAAGTTTGCAGAAGGCGCACAACAATTGGGTCAATGGCTACAAGAAGGAAAATTGACTTATGAAGAAACTGTTGTAGAAGGATTTGATTCCATCCCAGAGGCTTTTATTGGTCTTTTCACCGGAAAGAACACAGGTAAGATGATAGTGAAAGTATAATTACAATAATAAAACAGAACAATGAACAACTTCGAATATAAGAACCCAACTAAAATCCTTTTTGGTAAAGGACAGATAGAGAGGCTATCGGAAGAGATACCGCGTGATGCTAAAGTAATGATGCTCTATGGTGGTGGTAGCATTAAGAGAACTGGAATCTACGAACAAGTTACCAAAGCTCTTTTAGGATACAACCTCCTTGAATATGGAGGCATTCCACCAAACCCTGAATACAATGTGTTGATGGGTGCACTAAAGGTGATAAAAGAAGAGAAGGTAGATTTCTTATTAGCAGTTGGTGGAGGATCGGTTATTGATGGAACTAAGTTTTTGTCAGCAGCCGCTTTCTTTGAGGGAGACAATCCTTGGGAACTTCTCACCAAAGGGAAACCTGTTATGAAAGGCATGCCTTTTGGCACAGTATTGACTTTGCCCGCTACGGGGTCTGAAATGAATTCGGGATTAGTGATTACCCGCGAAGAGACAAAAGAGAAATTGTCGACTGGCGGGCCAGCTCTCTATCCACAATTTTCAGTATTAGACCCTGAGGTTGTGAAATCTATTCCTCAACAGCAATTAGCCAACGGTGTTGCTGATGCCTATATGCATGTGATGGAGCAATACATGACATATCCAATGGGCGGTCTTATTCAGGATAGATTTGCCGAGGGCATTCTACAAACATTAATTGAAGTGGCCCCTGCCATCATGAAAGATCCTTCGGATTACAAAGCAGCTGCCAACTTTATGTGGAGTTGCACCATGGCCCTCAATGGACTAATCAGCAAAGGAGTATCCGAAGATTGGTCGGTTCACATGATGGGGCACGAATTGACGGCATTGTTCGGGATAGATCATGCCCGCACATTAGCCATTTTAGCACCCAGCCATTACCAATACAATTTTGAAACTAAGAAAGGTAAGCTGGCTCAATATGCTGAACGTGTATGGAATGTGACCGAAGGAACAGAAGACGAAAAAGCTAAAGCGGGTATAAAAAAGACAGAAGAGTTTTTCCATTCATTGGATATCAAAACAAAACTGTCTGACTATACCAAGGACTATGAAGGGACAGCCGAGGAGGTAGCTAAAAGATTCACCAAAAGAGGATGGGTTAAAATTGGCGAGCATGGAACTTTGACTCCAGAGGATGCAAAAAAGATAGTTGAAATGAGCTACTAATACTTATAGAATATTCAATTGAAGTACAATAACAAATAAACAACAAAAGACATATTAGACCAATTTGGGTTTGATATGTCTTTTTATTACAACAACACACAAAAATAATTATCACACCATATGTCACAATCATTACTCTATTCTCCATTTAAAATAAAAGGACTCACACTACGCAACAGAATAGTTGTTTCGCCCATGTGTCAATACAGTTCTATAGATGGTATGGCCAACGATTGGCACTTGGTGCACTTGGGTTCACGTGCCGTTGGTGGTGCAGGACTCATCATGACAGAAGCTGCATCCGTATTACCCGAAGGCAGAATTTCGCCCGACGACTTAGGTATTTGGAAAGATGAGCACATTGAGCCTTTGAAGCGCATCACAGATTTCATTCGCGAACAAGGTGCTAAATCAGCTATTCAATTGGCACACGCAGGCCGTAAAGCAAGCACAGCTCCACCATGGGAGGGCCGATATCAAGTGGATGCTTCAAATAGAGGTTGGCAAACAGTTGCACCGTCTCCTATACCATTTAATGAAGATGACAGTGAGCCAAAAGAACTGACCATTGAAGAAATACAAACTGTAATTGAAGCTTTTGCAACTGCTGCCAAACGATCAATTGAAGCAGGATTCGATACCATCGAAATTCATGCAGCACATGGTTACTTGATCAATCAATTTTTGTCACCCCTCACCAACGAACGAAACGATGAATACGGAGGAAGTTTTGAAAACCGAGTGCGTCTATTGCTGGAAGTAACACGAGCAATACACAACGTAATTCCTGACGAAATGCCCCTTTTTGTAAGAATTTCGGCTCATGAATGGGCAGAAGGGGGGCACACAATTGAAGACTCTGTGAATGTGGTTAAACTCTTAAAAGATAACGGAGCTGACCTGATTGATTGTTCATCTGGAGCAGTTGTAAGAGGACAGAAAATAGTGATAGAGAAAAACTACCAAGTTCCCTTTGCTGCGCAAATAAAGAAAGAAACAAATATAGCTACTGGAGCTGTCGGACTAATTACCCATGCAGAAGATGCTGAAGAGATATTGCAGAAAGGTAAAGCCGATTTAATATTTATAGGAAGAGAGATGTTGCGCAATCCCTACTTTGCATTGATGGAAGCGGATAAATTGGGCGAAAATATTGAATGGCCTGACCAGTATAAAAGAGGAAAACCTTAGCGTAAATAATATGCACCAACTCACACTTTAATCTTAAAAACATGGAGAGAAGAAAATTCTTGAAAACAGCAACTGCTTTAAGTGCGAGCTTAATAGCCAACAAAGCATTTGGTAATAACTTTAAATTGAAAGTAATGAACGAAACAGTAGAAAATCTTATTATTGGCTCTGGTTATGGAGGAGCTGTTGCCGCATTGAGACTTACAGAAGCAGGACATAAAGTGCTGCTG
>JARICS010000012.1 GCA_029264035.1 Dysgonamonadaceae bacterium
GGAGCTTCTATAGCTTCAGTGGCAGCGGGTAAGAGTGCAATGGAGATACTTCGCAACGTGCCAAAGAGCCTCAAAGCAATAAATCCGCACTTGATGATGAGCGTTCCTGCACTTGCTACTAACTTCAGGAATAATATTGAGGGTGGTATAAAGAAACAAGGAAAAATGGCTTACCGACTGTTTCAACAGGGATTGAAAGTGGCATATTCTTATAATGGTGAGGGGTACAACAAAGGGCGTGGTAGCCGTGCATTGCTGAAACCGTTGGTAATTTTTTACGATAAAATTATCTTTTCGAAGGTTAGAGAAAACTTTGCCAGTAACCTACAATATTTTATTGGTGGCGGAGCATTGCTCGATATTGAGTTGCAACGCTTTTTCTATGCTATTGGCATCCCCATGTATCAAGGCTATGGTCTTTCGGAAGCTTCCCCAATTATATCGGCCAATAGTGAACAAGCACACAAGTTAGGATCATCGGGCAAACCTGTACCACGAATGGAGATTATGATTACTGATGACGATATGAATCCCCTACCCGTTGGTGAAAAAGGTGAGATTGTTGTGCGCGGTGGAAATGTAATGAAAGGATATTGGAAAAACCCTGAGGCTACGGCAGAAACTATTATTAATGGATGGTTGCGCACTGGAGACATGGGTTATCTTGATAACGATGGATATCTTTATGTTCTTGGTCGCACAAAATCGTTGCTGATTAGTAACGATGGAGAGAAGTTCTCGCCTGAAGGCATAGAAGAATCCATAATGGCTACGTCTGAATATATCAATCAGTGTGTGTTGCACAACAACCAAAGTCCTTATACTACAGCATTAATGACCTTAAACAGTGAAGCTTTGAAAAGACAGACCTCCGACCCCTCTGAAGCTGCAAAGTTAATTGCTAGTGAGCTTGCTCAATATTTGAAAGGAGGAAGCAGCGATGGTCTTTTCCCTTATCGCTGGATTCCATCAGCATTTGCGGTGATTGAAGAGCCTTTTAGTGAGAAGAATGGATTGGTAAACTCTACCATGAAGATTGTTAAACATAAAGTGTATGAACGGTATTCACAAGAGATAGATCTACTGCATACAGCTGATGGGAAACGTCCTGACTCGGAAAATAATTTGAAAGTATTGGAAAGGTTGCTTAAATAGAGACAAATCGGGACTTTTACTACTGCCAGTCGCTTTTTCTAAACACTCGCAGCCTTACTCCTATTTACAATGTAAACGCCAATAAAAACCAATGCAATAGCTATCCCTTTTAGGGGCCCAAAAGCATCAACGCCCATAATGGAAGCGGCTATGGTAGCCACAATGGGTTGAACGTTGTTGTACATACTTGCAACTGTGGGTCGTAGATTCTTCTGTCCTATGGGAACCATCAGATAGGTTAAAAAAGTGCTGGCCAATACTACAAAAGCTATATCCTTATAAACAGAGAATGGAATGGTTGAGTAATCGATGCGCATAAACTCCGATTGACCAAAAGGGAGATAGACAATGGATGCAAAAAGAAACATCCATTTCATCAATGTGATTGGCGAGTATTTTTCGACAAAGTTTTTAAAGAATACAAAATAGGTTGCATAACTGAGTTGTGCTAAAAAGACCAGAAGAATTCCCATCAAATTTCTATTGGATGCACTACTGCCAGCATCTAACTGCGTGCTGCTCACAATAATTAGTACCGCGCCTGCTCCACCTACTATCACACCCAAAAGCTTTTTGAAAGTAATGGGTTCTTTCAAATAAAATGCAGATATAATCATGGTGATAATGGGCAGAAAAGTAGTAACAATGGAGGCATTGATGGGGGAAGTCATTGAAACACCTTTGATGAAGATTGCCTGATTGAAAACAATGGCAAAAAGAGATGCCACAAAAAGTAAGAACAGATCGCGCGGTGGTACTTTTTCTCTCTTTATAAAAAATGAGGCAACCCAAAAAGCTATTGCAGCACCAGCCAAACGAAACGATACCAAAGATAAATAACCTATAGCTCCAAACATCATAATGCTTTTTGAGAGAGGGGCCATCAATCCCCATGCAATATTTGCCACCAGCATGGCAAGATGACCTTTCCCTTTTTTACTAAGCATTAAATAAATTATTGAATTGTAATTCTACCATTTGAATTTTCACTGTTGGTTGACTAACTTCTTAAAACCTTCTGTTAATTGCTGAAAGCTAACTGCTGATTGCTTAAAAAAAAATTTACATCTTAGCAAGTTCTTCACTCAACTCGTCTGTCAATTCAAGACTGTGATATACATTTTGCACATCATCGTCATCTTCAAAAGCATCAATCATATTCACAATAGTCAGAGCTTGTTCCAGGGGTAACTCCTCGGTATGATTAGGGATTAGTTCCACTGCAGCACTTTGTGTTTCAATATCCAACTCAAGAAGCTTATCAGAAACAGCTCCAAAGCTTTTATAATCAGAATAAATGATATAGACCTCATCTTCCTCTTCAAAAGATTCAGCCCCATACTCTATCAATATAAATTGCAATTCCTCCCAATCGGTTTTCAATTTCTCTTTTGCAATAGTAAAAACTCCAACCCTATCAAATAAAAATTCTAAAGAACCATTCGTTCCCAAGTTTCCACCATACTTATTGAAGATAGCTCTCACATTAGCAACTGTTCTATTACTGTTGTCTGAAGTGCACTCAACAAACATGGCAATTCCGTGAGGTCCATATCCCTCAAAATTGAGGTGTTTATAGTTTTGAGAATCAGCACCAGAAGCTCTCTTTATAGCTCTATCTATATTATCTTTAGGCAAATTTGCACCTCGTGCATTTTGGATAGCATTTCTCAGTGCTGGGTTAGTTTCTGGCTCCCCATTATTGCCATTTTCTTTTATTGCTATTGTTATTTCTTTAATTACTCTCGAAAATATTTTAGCTCTTTTCTTGTCTTGTGCACCTTTTCGTGCTTTAATGTTTGACCATTTACTATGTCCTGCCATTTTATTATTATATTTTTTTATTTGACATTCTATTATTCAGTACAAAGATACCAACTTTTTCTCTCATCTACTCACCCGCCATTACTATAGGAGCCACTTTCAAAAATTGAGCGGTAGAATATCCGCCAGTATAAAGAGAAAGGTTCAACTTAATGAAAAGCTGAACCTTCATGTTTATTACTCCAAATGGATAAGATAAGAAAGATCGCGACCTGTCTCTAAGAGTATAATGAAAGAAAAACATCCTACAATAAATCCAACGTCTCTTGTGCCAGATGTATCTCACGTTTACTGCCTGTGTGCTTTCCTTCTACATCAGATAGTTTAACACACTCGTGCCATGGCTCTTTCTCTGTCATTTTGCATCGGAAAAGCTTCATCACTATGTTCAGTCCTTTTATATCATTACCAACATCGTTGGTTAGATTAGTGCCAATGCCAAAAGTAGCTCCTATTTTATCGTTACAATACTCTTTTATAGCAATAGCTTTATCCACATTAAGGCTGTCGGAAAATACAATATATTTTAATGTTGGGTCTATTCTTAGTTCTTTGTATCGTTTGATAGCTTTATCAACTAACACTAAAGGATCGCCACTATCTTGACGCAAACTGGTGAAAAGAGCTGCATGTTTTTTGCTAAAGTTGCTCAGGAATACGTCAGTTGTGTAAGTATCAGTCAATACTGTACCCAAATCACCATCATAAACATTTATCCAGTTTTCCATCGACATGTAGTTGGCCATTTTGTATCCATAGATTGAACCGTGAAACTGAACCCATTCATGTGGATGTGTGCCCGAAACTTTCACATTGTGCTTAAATGCCATATAGACATTGCTTGTTCCAAAAAAGTTGTCGTTTGAATGAGTTTTTAGCAGTTTGGTTACTTTATCTTCAATATCGTAACTAAAACGCCTGCGCATACCAAATAGTGAGAAGATAACATCATTTTCGGCAAGTTTCTTAGCTTTCTTTATAACAGTCTCATTCATATAGTCTATATCGGGAGTTTGACCTGTTAGTTTGTAATAAAGCTCTGATATAGTAGCCAATATGGGTGTTTCCCAAAGCGTTACTCTGTAAAGCAAACCTGTTGCTTTCACTTTCAGCTTTCCGTCTTCCATCCACACTTGCACTTCAGATGAGTTGAAACGAAAGCCTTTCAAGAAATCAATGTATATTGGAGGAAGGTAAGGAAGTTGTTTTATTAAAAACTTTTCTTCATCACTGGTTAGATAAAGGTCTTCCATGCTTTTAATCTGCTCCATAAGTAACTTATCAAATCCCTCAGGATAGTTGTCATTACTTCTATCTACAAATTCAAATTCTCCGAATGCACGTGGAAATAGTTTTGAATAAGCGTAACTTGTGGTGAATTTATATAAATCTGTATCTAAAACACTTTGTATTATTGACATATATAGACAATATAAGTAATTTAATTTATTTTTCTAATATCTATAGTGGTCGGCCTTATAAGGACCCTCAAGTGGAACACCAATATAGTCTGATTGTTCTTGAGTAAGCTTAGTAAGTTTTACTCCTATTTGATCAAGATGCAAACGTGCCACCTCTTCATCCAGTTTTTTTGGTAAGCGATACACCCCTATTTCATAGTTGTTTTCCCACAAATCAATTTGTGCTAATACTTGATTGGTAAACGAGTTGCTCATCACAAAGGATGGATGTCCTGTGGCACAACCCAGATTCACTAAACGTCCTTCGGCCAACAAGAAAATAGAGTTTCCTTTGGGGAAAGTGTATTTATCTACTTGGGGTTTGATATTGGTGTGAATAATTCCAGGAAAATCTATCAGTTTATCTACCTGTATCTCGTTATCGAAATGCCCAATGTTGCAAACAATCGCTTGATCCTTCATTTGCTGCATGTGCTCAATGGTTATTACATCGCAATTGCCTGTAGTAGTCACATATATATTGCCTTCTGAGAGTGCATCTTCTATTGGTTTCACTTCAAATCCTTCCATTGCTGCTTGAAGAGCACAAATGGGGTCTATTTCTGTGATAATAACTCGTGCTCCGTAACTGCGCATAGAGTGAGCACATCCTTTTCCAACATCGCCATAACCCAACACAACTACTACTTTACCAGCAATCATCACATCAGTTGCTCGCTTGATGCCATCAGCCAAAGATTCGCGACAGCCATAAAGATTGTCGAACTTAGATTTTGTTACAGAATCGTTTACATTAAATGCAGGAACTAACAATTCACCTTTTTCCATCATCTGATACAAACGGTGAACTCCAGTAGTAGTCTCTTCCGAAACTCCTTTCATATCTTTTATTGTTCGATGCCAGCGCTGGTTGTCTTCCTTCAAGATACGAGCCAACGTGTCTAAAATGGTTTGCTCCTCTTTGTTTTTTCCTTTTCTATCAATCGTATTTGCATTGTCTTCGGCTTGGTAACCCAAGTGTACAAGTAGAGAGGCATCTCCACCATCGTCCACAATCATATGAGGACCTTTTCCTTCGGGAAAACGAAGCGCCATGTCTGTACACCACCAATATTCTTCCAGAGTTTCGCCTTTCCATGCAAATACGGGGACACCAGTTTCTGCAATAGCTGCAGCTGCATGATCTTGCGTAGAAAATATATTGCAACTGGCCCATCTCACATCAGCACCCAACTCTACCAGTGTTTCTATCAACACTGCAGTTTGTATGGTCATGTGCAAAGAACCCATTATGCGAGCACCTTTCAATGGAAGTTGGCCTTTGTATTTTTTACGTAAAGCCATTAATCCTGGCATCTCATGTTCGGCTATCTCAATCTCTTTTCGGCCAAAGTCTGCCAATGATATATCTGCCACTTTGTAAGCCATGTCTGTTGATAGTTGTGTTTCCATTTTATCTGTTTTCTCTATTTTTTAGAATACTATAAGTACACAAAGATAATAAATTTGCTGAATGTATGTATCTTTGAAAATGAGAACTAACGAAAATAGAATAACTCTGAATGAAAGTAATGGGATGTAAGTTTCTACCTCTGAAAGGATTTTCAGCAATCAATCTTTTTGGCATAGTAGTTGCACGCCGAGAGTGTTTACCACTTTCAAAGCGAATTCTCTATCACGAAGCCATCCATTCTCAACAGATAAAAGAATTGCTATATGTGGGATTTTATATATGGTATATCATTGAGTGGATAGTTAGATTGCTTTATATCAGAAATTTCAAGGAAGCATACAAAACCATTAGTTTTGAAAAAGAAGCCTTTGGAAACGATGGTGATAATAACTATTTAGAGAACAGAAAGGTCTTTGCATTTCTTAATTATATGAAATAATGACTCAGCTTGCAATCAATCTATCAGTTTACACGTTATAAGAAGAAACAATTATGAAGAAAATATTCCTATATATTATCTTGCTCTCTAACATAGTGGGGGCATGTGGACAAAACAATAGTAGTAAAAATAATAACAATAAAGATAATAAAATGATGAAGTTTAATAAGTTGACACAGGCCGAAGAGCATGTGATTGTTGGTAAAGGTACTGAACATCCCTATTCTGGGGCATATGTTGATCATGAAGAAGAGGGAACATATGTTTGTAAAAGATGCGATGCTCCTCTCTACAAATCGAACGATAAGTTTGATGCAAGTTGTGGCTGGCCTTCGTTTGACGATGAAATAGAAGGAAGCGTGAAGCGAGTGTTGGATGCCGATGGCAGACGCACCGAAATTATTTGCAATAATTGTGGAGCACATTTAGGACATGTGTTTTTGGGTGAAAAGTTTACGGATAAAAATACGCGCCATTGCGTAAACTCAATCTCTCTTAAATTTATTCCAAAGAACGATGAATCTTTTGATAAGGTCTATTTTGCATCGGGTTGTTTCTGGGGAACCGAGTATTTCTTTATGCAAGCACCAGGAGTTGTAGAAACATCAGTTGGATACATGGGAGGAGACAAGAAAAACCCAACCTACAAAGAGGTTTCTACAGGCAATACAGGACATTTGGAAACTACTGAAATAGTTTATGACCCTTCCATCACAACTTATGGTGATTTAGTTCGTCTATTCTTCGAAACACACGATTTCACACAAATCAACGGACAAGGCCCGGATATTGGTTCACAATATTTGTCGGCCATTTTCTATAAGGATGATGAGCAAAAAGCTATTGCTCAAAAATACATCAATCTATTGAATGATAAGGGATACCGAGTTGCAACCACGCTTAGACCCGCACCTGAGTTTTGGAAAGCTGAAAACTACCACCAAGAGTATTATAAGAACAATGGTTCAACTCCATACTGCCATGTTTACACAAAGATATTTTAGTAGAATCGTAAACTTTAATTGTTTTTATATGTTTTATTACTGAGTTTAAATAATTAAGCTTTTTACAAACTATTTTAATTTAATCCCTCAGAATTATGAAAACGAAAAGATTATTTTCAATGCTATCCTTGGTGTTTTTATTAAGTGTAAGTTTTATGGCTTGCGACAATGTGAAAGATTCGGATCTTGAGACTAAGGCAATGGACTTGATAGCAACCAATCCTGATGCTGTCGATGTAAATGTTATGGTTGTGGACAAAGTAGCAACTCTTAGTGGCTCTGTTGAAGAAGAGGCAACTAAAGGCTACATAGAATCAACAGTTCAAGGTGTGAAAGGAATCAAATCTACTGTAAACAACATCATGGTTACTCCTCCAGCACCCGACTATACTGAGATGGATGCAACATTAAGAGAGGCCCTCGTTGATGCTTTGAAAGATCACCCAACAGTAATGGCTGAGGTGAGAGACGGTGAAATAATATTGACAGGCGAAGTGAGTGAGAAAGATCTACCAATGGTGATGGAAAAGGTAATGGCTTTGAATCCATTGAAAGTTGAAAACAATATTACAATCAAATAAGTTTGGTATGACATTATATGATAAATACAAAACATTGATTGACTTAGCAAATAAGTATCATTTATCAATAAAGGAAGAGAATGGTGTGTTGAGAATTAATGGTGAAGTTACCAATGGTAACATCAAAGACGAAATGTGGAAAGTTTATAATCAACTCGATCCGAACTTTAAAAGTGGTGAAATAGTGCTTAATGTGGAAGTAAAAAGTAGAGAAGGCGACAAAGTAAAAGTTATCACTCAATCAGGCAAATTAAACATTCGCCAAGCTCCTGGCACTGAGCAACACCTTGTAGGGAAAGCCAAAAAGGGTGATGTCTTAACGCTTTTGAACAAAGTTGACAAGCAGTGGTGGCATATCAGAACTGAAGAGGGTGTGGAAGGCTACTGCTACGCACAATATTTAGAAGCTATTGATTGATTGATTAGGTAATTAGCTTTTTAGGTTATTATTAAAGCCCATTGGCATTTTGCCTATGGGTTTTTTTGGTTATTGTTTCTCGTAGTCTTCTTTTTTCCCTTTGTCCAGTTTCTTCAATATATCCAAAAGGCCATTAATGGGCTTTTCATTTCCTTTTGTTTTGCTTAGTGTTTCAGGTGAAGTGCTTTTCGGCGAGTCTATGTCCTCTTTGGTTTTTTTAGCTATGATAGTCTCGCTATCCAAGGCAGTTTGGTTTTTCTCAATGTTCTCATTTTTATATATCTCTTCCCAAGAAGCTTTAGCATCTTCTTGGGCCTTGAATTTCTTGTTTTGGCGTTGCGTTTCGCATGTTTTTATCAGTTTTGTATAAGATGTTATCACATTGTTGAGTTCAGCAATAAAATTTGAGTAGTCAATATCAATATAAGTTTGTTGATAAAAATTGATTTGATGCAAAGAGATAGTAAAAAGCCTTATTGATAGGTTAGGCTCAACATTAATTATCAATATTTTGTAAACATATACAGTTTGCAAGTGTTTAAATAGTTAGTCTATACATCTATATTAACTACTCTAACAATGAAACTCATGAAAAAAACAAAATTAATGTCCATGTTAACCCTCGTACTATTTTTTGGTGCAGGTTTCTTAGCTTGTAACAATGTAAAAGATTCAGATTTGCAAGAAACTGCAACTCATATTATTTCAGCAAATCAGGATGCAGTAGGAATTAGTGTTAGCGTAACTGACCATGTGGCTACACTGAGTGGAACCGTTGAGGACGATGCTGCAAAACGCAAAGTGGAGTCGTCAGTAATGGCAGTAGAAGGAATTAAATCAGTAGTAAACAACATTAAGGTTGTTCCACCAGCTCCGGTATATGTGGAGCCTGTTGTTGAAAAGAAAAGTGGTCAACTAATAGTTGCTACACGTAAAGGAAAGCTCAATGTTCACAATAAACCAGGAGAGCAAGAGCATGTGATAGCAGTGGTGGACCATGGCGAAACATTAACTCTTGTAGAAAAAACAAACGATAATTGGTGGAGGATTCGTACTGAAAGTGGAATGGAAGGATTTTGCTATTCTCCTTATTTAGAAGAGCAATAAAGCTAAAGTATTAAGCATAAAAAAAGAGTGTCTTCAATAAGGCACTCTTTTTTTATGTGGATAAATTAATAAACTACTATGTCTATTGTTCTGGCATTTTATAAATAATGCTGTTAATATTCATTCCAGCACCTACTGATGCAAACACGATAGTGTCTCCCGCATCTATTTGGTGAGGTGTAACCTCTTCGCGCAACACCAAGTCGAACAATGTGGGTAGTGTAGCCACAGAAGAGTTACCTAACCAAGAAATAGTCATTGGCATTACATTATCAGGTGCTTCATCATATCCATACAAATTGTAGAGACGTTTGAGAATAGCATCGTCCATTTTTCCGTTTGCTTGATGAATAAGCACTTTTTTAATATCGTCAACCGTTAGGTTTAATTTGTCTAAACCTGCTTTAATTGTTTTAGGTACATTTTCTAATGCATACATGTAGAGTCTGCGACCGTTCATTTTCAGGTAAAGATTATTGGTTGCTGCTTCTTCTGGTTTAAATGAAACACCCATCTGCAACATTTGAGCATATTGTAATGCATCCGACCTAGAATTGTGACCCAATATTCCTACAGGAGTATCGCTTTCACGTGCTTCTATGATACATGCTCCTGCTCCATCTGCATAAATAAGACTGTCTCTATCGTGAGGATCTGAAATACGTGAAAGTATTTCACCACCAATAACTAAAATCTTTTTAGCATCGCCCGATTTAATAAAGTAATCAGCTTGAATAACACCCTGCACCCATCCTGGACAACCAAATAGTATGTCGTAAGAAACGGAATAGGGATTCTTGATTCCCAGCTTTTGTTTTACTCTAGCTGCTAAACTCGGACAGATATCTATGCGGTTGTTATTGGCATGTGTATCACCAAAATTGTGAGCAAATATAATATAGTCTAACTCTTCCTTATCGATACCTGCATCTTCAATGGCTTTTTGCGCAGCAAAAAAACCTAAATCTGAGGTTGTTTGATCATCATCTATGTGTCTACGTTCGGATATAGTAGTAATTTCAAGGAATTTATCTACAATCTCTTGATTAGGAGTAGGTAGCTTAACACCAGATGAATCATAAAACTCATGCGACAAGAAGTCACTATTCTTCACTTTTTTCTCAGGAACAAAACTTCCTGTACCGGTAATAACGCTGTATATTTTTTTCATGTTTTGTTTATTTTCAATTACCCTTAATTTTTAATTGCAAAGATATAAATTATAATACTAAAGCGACAATTATTTGTCAAGATAATTGTCGCTTGCAAGTCTTTGGCTGTTATATAGTCATCTCTTTAATACAATTGCTTACAATGCAGATGACATTTGTAATTATTGACCTTGATTATCAACTATCTATTAATTACTGATAGTTGGCTGATTCATTCTTTAATACATTAACAAAAAGCTTTGCGTTTTGTTTTATGTAATATGCTGTTAGTATCATTTTTCAGCAATAGACAATAGTATATAGCAAGTAAAACTAAAAAAACCGCTCTATTTTCAATATGAAAATAGAACGGTTAAGATAAACAATTAAATCAATATTAAGCAAATAGTAGGTTATGCTAATAGTTAGATAATCATTGTTTTTATTAGTCCAAAAAAACTATTTAGTCTTTCATCAATATAGTAAGAATATCAACAGCTGCTTTGGTAACGGAAGTACCTGGACCAAAAATAGCTGCTACACCTTCTTTGTATAAGAAATCGTAGTCTTGCGCTGGAATAACACCACCTGCAATAACCAAAATGTCGGGACGACCTAGTTTAACTAGCTCTGCCATTACTTCTGGTATCAAGGTTTTGTGTCCTGCAGCAAGCGAAGATACACCCAATACATGCACATCATTCTCTACAGCCTGACGAGCAGCTTCTGCTGGAGTTTGGAACAGGGGTCCCATATCCACGTCAAAACCACAATCTGCATAACCAGTTGCTACTACTTTAGCTCCACGATCGTGTCCGTCTTGCCCCATTTTAGCAATCATGATACGTGGTTGTCTGCCTTCTTTCTTCGAGAATTTTTCTGCCAGCGCACTTGCCTCTTGGAAAGTGGCATCTGATTTTGTTTCTGATGAATACACTCCTGATATTGTTCTAATTATTGCTTTATAACGTCCTGCTACAGCTTCACATGCATCAGAAATTTCACCCAATGTAGCACGTACTCGTGCTGCTTCAACTGCCAACTCCAATAAGTTGCCTTCTTCAGTCTCAGCACATTTTGTGATTGCAGCTAATGCTTCTTTCACTGCTTTAGGGTCACGGTTTGCTTTCAATGTCTCTAAACGAGCAATTTGTTGCTTACGCACCTCAGTGTTGTCCACTTCAAGAATATCAATTGGATCTTCCTTTTCCAGACGATACTTATTGATACCTATGATGGTTTGTTTGCCTGCATCCACACGTGCTTGTGTACGAGCTGCAGCCTCTTCAATACGCATTTTTGGAATTCCAGTTTCAATAGCTTTTGCCATTCCACCCAAATTTTCGACTTCTTGAATGTGAGACCATGCTCTATCTACAATCTCTTGGGTAAGGGATTCTACGTAGTATGAACCAGCCCATGGATCAACCTGTTTTGTTACAGATGTTTCTTCCTGAATATAGATCTGAGTGTTACGTGCAATACGTGCTGAAAAGTCAGTTGGCAAAGCTATAGCTTCGTCAAGCGCATTGGTGTGCAACGATTGTGTGTGTCCTAACACAGCTGCCATTGCTTCAATACAAGTACGTCCAACATTGTTATATGGATCTTGCTCTGTAAGCGACCATCCCGATGTTTGACTGTGTGTACGTAATGCCAATGATTTTGTGTTTTTCGGATTAAAGCTCTTCACAATCTTAGCCCACAACAAGCGAGCAGCACGCATTTTGGCTATCTCCATGAAGTGATTCATGCCAATACCCCAGAAAAACGATAGACGAGGTGCAAATGCATCCACATCAATACCCGCAGCTATACCTGCACGCAAATACTCCATACCATCTGCTAGGGTATATGCCAATTCAATGTCGGCAGTAGCGCCAGCTTCTTGCATGTGATATCCTGAAATAGAGATAGAGTTGAAACGTGGCATTTTTTGAGAAGTAAACTCAAAAATATCTGCAATAATTTGCATTGAGAATGCGGGTGGGTATATATAAGTATTACGCACCATAAACTCTTTCAAAATATCATTTTGAATAGTTCCCTGCATCTCATGCAATTGAGCACCTTGTTCTTGAGCTGCTACAATGTAGAATGCAAGAATGGGAAGAACAGCTCCGTTCATTGTCATAGATACTGACATTTCGTTCAGAGGAATCTGATCGAAAAGAATTTTCATATCTTCAACAGAGCAAATGGATACTCCTGCTTTACCCACATCACCCGTCACACGTTCATGATCGGCATCATAGCCACGGTGAGTAGGAAGGTCAAATGCAACTGACAATCCTTTTTGTCCGGCTGCTAAGTTACGACGATAAAATGCGTTTGATTCTTCGGCTGTTGAAAAACCTGCATACTGACGTATAGTCCACGGACGCATAGCGTACATAGTAGAGTATGGTCCACGCAAAAATGGAGGAACACCTGCAGCATAATTCAAATGCTCCATGCCTTCTAGATCCTCTTTTGTATATACCGTTTTCACAGGAATCTGCTCTGCTGTAAGCCAATCGGGATTAAATTCGTTTTTGTCTGTCCAGTCTGCAACGTTTGTTTTGCTTGCAAAGCTGTCACCCTTTATGTTTATATCTTTAAAATTTGGTTTCATTGTTTTATAGATTTTCTTTAAGCTTTTCTTATCTTAGTTGATATTTGCAAATTATCAGTTGTAGATAAAGTGCTTATTATTTTTATTGAATATTTTTTTGTTTAAACAAGACTACCTATCACATTGCCCGCAATAAGCAACAAACTAAATATAGCTACTAATTTTGAAGTATCTACGTCTAGTGTTTTTATTTCGTGTAATGAATCTAAGCGTACTTGCTTCATCTTTTTTATACCCTTAAGAGCTAATGGGAATGAAAGTAACACAGCAAAACTATAGGGATGCAACAATTGTAGATTTACAATAATTGCTATTAATATGTATGGAGCTAACATCAAAGTCTGGTAAAATATTTTCGAACCGTCTATGCCCAAAATTATTGCTTGCGTTTTTATACCAGCTTGTTTATCTAAAACTAAATCGCGTGTATTGTTGGCGTGCAAAATTGCCACTACCAATAATCCAGTAGGAGCTACAACCAATAGGCTACTCCAAACTAATTGACTGGTCATTGCATATACTACTCCTAGTCCTATTAATTGACTAAAAGAGATGAAAATGACCAATTCGCCTAGTGCAATGTATTTTAGTTTGTAATAAAAAACTGCGCAAAGTATACCTAACACACCAATGAAGAGAAGGGGGAGACCTGAATGTAACATAAGATATATTCCTAGAATAATACCGCCAACTAGCACTGCCAAACCATAACTCAAAATTGTTTTTGGTTGAAAGTAACCTGTTACCAACAAACGTATTGGTCCTGTTTTCTCTTCTCCGTCCACTCCATTCACATAGTCATAATAATCTCCCATTATATTGCCTGACGCATGAAAAATAACTGCTCCTACAACTGCCAATACTCCATTTACCCAATTTACGGCTGTAAAAACACCCATATGGTGAGAGTATAAGACAAATGCAAACGCAATTAAAGCGGGCATACCCGAAGCCGGAAACGACCAAGGATGTGCTGCAATTAAATAGTTTTTTATATGTTTCTTTTTGCTCATTCGTTTACGTCATATATATAAAATTACTGCTCTTATTGTCTTTGATAATAAATGGCAAAGACAAGGCTTTCGAAGTTTTTGAAATCAAGGAGTTTACTTTAGTAAATGACTGTTTCAAAAACGAGAGTAACGCAGCATTTGACATATTATTGCAAAGACTACTTTATGCCCAAAAGAGAATTAAACTCAGTCAACATATCCAATACGTTGCTTCTAACGTTTATAAAATATTCAATTCCTTGTGCTTTTAAATCATCGGCACATTTAGGAGCACCTGCAATAACAAGTATCTCTTTGCCTTTAACCATTTTGTAAGCTTCAGGAGCAAATTTTTCATACTCATCATCACTCGAGCAGAGTACTATGATGTCAGCATCTTTCTCGCGAGCTGCTTTCACACCTTCTTCTACTGTGTCGAAACCTAAGTTATCGATTATTTCATATCCAGCACATGCCATAAAGTTGCCAGAGAATTGAGAACGAGCCAATCTCATGGCCAAGTTACCAATAGTCAACATGAACACTTTGGGTGATTTACCGCTTCGTTCTGTTGCTAAACGCAATGCTTCATAGGGTTGTGCTAGTCGTTTGGTGTTTAGTCTCTTTAAAGGAGTTTCTTTTTCTACACCACAATCACACTCATTTAAAGTATTGTATGTTTCTTCAAACTTATGACTAACTTTTTCTCCAAAGCTTGGAAATTGGTTGGTTCCCAATAACACTTCTCTTCTGGTAGCTCCCGCTTTAAAGCGTGCTTCAGCAGATGCATTGATGCTATCTTGAACTGTTCCAGCTTTTAGAGCTGCATAAAATCCTTCCTCATCAGTTTCGATGAACAATTTCCATGCTTCTTCACCCAAAGAGCTTGTTAGTTGCTCTATATAATATGAACCTGCACCTGGATCAGTTACCTTGTCAAAATGAGATTCTTCTTTCAACAATAACTGCTGATTAACCGCAAGACGGTTTGTGAAGTCTGTTGCGTTTTGATAAGCATGATTAAATGGGCGCACAGTCAATGAGTCAACCCCACCTAATGTAGCAGACATTGCTTCTGTTTGTGTTCTCAAAAGGTTTACATAAGCATCATAAACTGTTGCATTGAAACTAGTTGTAATAGCGTGTACATTTATCTTAGCTGCGCAACGGCAAGTACCATCTTCTGCAGTATAGTCACATTCATGAGGACATGGAGCTTTGTATGCATTCACTATTTCGGCCCACAACCAACGTGCTGCACGAAATTTTGCAATTTCCATAAAGTAGTTAGTTCCTACTCCTAAGTTGAATTTTATTTTCTTAGCAGCCATTGTTGGCTCAATACCTTGTTCTATGAGTGCGCTCAACACCTGATTTCCGTATGCCAAGCTATAACCTAACTCTTGTGAAAGGTATGCTCCTGCATTAGAGAAAGCATCTCCTGTAATAGATATTACACGAAAGCGAGGTAATGGAGCAGATGCTTTTACAATTTCTGCTGCTTCTTCTTTCCAATTTGGAACATCTACACCAAGTAAGAAAATCTTACGAAATGGATCATGCTCAATAGAGCCATGACATTTCATTACATCAACCCCCAAACTAGTGATATGCTCTACTACTAGCTTAGTAACTTTGAGGGTAGAATTGATACAAGTTTTGAAGTTTAGCTCTACCATTTCAGGATGAATACCTTTCAACAAAGTTGCCATGTTGTCAGCTGTAAGTCCATCGCCAGAAAGTGTGAAGCCTAAAGAAGTAACTCCTTTTTTCTCAAGTAGCATCAATGCTTCTTTGTTTGCTTCAGCAAAATTTTCTACGTTTATTTCCTGACGCACATACCACTCGTTGTCGGTTTTAGTACCACGCACATAGGGGAATTCTCCTGGCAGATTGTCAGTCCATTTAAAGTCTTGAATGTCCTCGCTACGATAAAAAGGATTTAAATTAAAACCTTCGTTTGTTTTCCAAACCAATCTCCTTTCAAAATCGGCACCTTTGAGGTCGGCGGTTACTCTTTCCATCCACTGTTCAGTGGTTACCGGTGGAAAATCGGTGAAAAGTTTCTCTTTCGATTTACTCATAATTTGTTTTTATTATTTATAATGTTGGGTTAGTATTTTACTTTTGTTTTGTTCGGTCATAAAAAAATGGAGACCAACTGTTTCACGAACTATGTTTGGTATCCAAAACATTGCATACAAAAATAATATAAAATGTTCATTTTAAAAAGCTTTTAGAAAAGATTGTTATTCCAAAGCTATAAGTATGCTTGGAATCTTTCAAAAGTGAGTCATATATATATTTATTCTCACTTTTGCTGCAATCATAAGATAAAACATTTTTGTGATATTCCGCTATGATCACTATTAATAGAGTGTACATTCTTTTTATGCACAATATTTCAGTCGGAGATAATCATACCTATAGAGACTCTTTGCATCAATTCTCTTTGGGTTAATATAAGAGTTTGACGCTACTTAATACAAGTAAACAAAAGGATTATATGAAACTATCTATATCTCTACCTATCAGCAAGTTCTATCAATAAACTAGCTAATCTTCTGGTTACTTCTTCGGCATATCTCTTTCCCTTTTCGGCGGTTGACTTTTCGGGATTACCTATTCCAGTGTCATCTGTTGCTTGTTGCCAGTTGCGAGGAGCCCATGCTGTTTTATCGTTCAAAGATTGCATTTTCCAAGGCTTAGGTGTTCCCTTACCAGCCTTCTCAAGCTTCACCAATTCGGGAAAGAAATGCATCAAAACTGAAGTTTCTTGCTCACCAGCGTGATCATCAATTTCCTGCTCAAAGTAATCATCCTTTGGAACTATTCCAAACCAATCAGCAGCAAGAATGAAAAAATCGGGCATTTTGACTGCTAAGTCACGAATCATAGATTTGAAAGTATTGCCTCCGTGTCCGTTCACAATAAGCAACTTGCGAAAGCCTTGTACGTGAAGCGATGTAACTATGTCGGTCAGAATCGCTTTTTGTGTTTCGTAGTTGGTGTGAATGCAAAATGGCATGTCCCACTGTCCAGGATTTTGCGACCCAAGGTAGATAGGAGGCATCACCATGCATAGCTTGTTAGCCTTCTCAAAGGCTAACTGTGCACTTGCAAGTGAAATACTGTGCGAAAGATAAGCGTCAGTTAAATAAGGCAAGTGATAATTGTGTGGTTCAATAGCTCCCCACGGTAATATTGCAACCTCATAATTGTTTTCTTTGACCTCTCCCCAAGTTAGTTTAGTTAAATCTATCATAGTATTATATGCATTTATGAGTTATTTGAAAAATATAGTCATCTTACTTGTATAAAAAGCTCTAATGAATTAAGCCAACACCCTCTTCTCTTTCCGAATGAATAGATATAATATAAACATAAGAATGATTTCTGCAAAGATTACATATATAAAAGCTCGCACTCCAAAATACTGCACCAGTACACCTGTTATATAATTGATAACAATATTGCCTGTCAAGGCAATGAGCATTACAAAGCTGAAGGCAGTGCCCGAAATCTCTTTGTACATATTGCCAGTAAGACCCAGCATAACAGGAAATCCAGGGGAAAGACCTGCACCAATTAAGAACAACCCGAAAGTGTTTAAGTAATAGGATGATGGCAATTGTATGAAAAGACAAACAGCCCCTACGGACAAAAGAACAAAGGCTATTCGCAGCAAATTCTTTGTAGATATGTTTCTAAAGACTCCACCCGTAAGAATTCTCATCAATGTCATTCCTAACACCAAAAAAGAGAGTGCAACGAGTGCTTGTTTTTGATCTACCTGTAGGTGTTGCATAAAATAAGAGACAGACCAATTGTTCATTATTGCTTCAAACGCAGATTGGAAAAACAAAAAGAAACATATTATTAAAAACACTTTATTCTTGAAAAACAGAGGAATCAACTTAAAAGATATCTTCTCTTTCTCTACTACTATAGGATAGGATATAAATAGAAATAAAGCTGCAACTAAAATGCATAAGATTGCTACAATGTTTATCACCGTTACATAATCGCTCTGATTGAGTGTACTCAAAACAAGAGGCATACAAAATGCACCCAATCCAAAAAAGACTCCAAGGAGGTTTAAGTTAGCAATCTTTTTGTCGTCGCTACTCAAATCTGATATCAGTGCACTGGTAGCTCCATTAATGACACCACCTCCAATACCGAAAAATAGAATACACACCCGCAACAACCACAACGACCAAGAGTGCCCTATACCTATGAATCCTATTGCCAAAAACAACGATGCCGTTGCTAATACCCACCTATAGCCATACTTGTCGCTAACGGGGCCGAAATAAACAGATCCAATGAGTAAACCCAAAGGTAAGATAGAGAACAAGCCTCCAGCTACAATATCAGACAAGCCCAATCTTATTTTCAGCAGTGGCAATACAGAGCCTATCATCACCATGGAAACTCCAAACAAGAGAATGCCAGCAAAGACAGAAATAAAAGTGATAGTTCTACTTTTCATACATTAAAAGAGAGTGAATAAGATTATTGATTTGTTTTTATTGTTTGGTGTATAGACTAATTAATTTTCACTTCATCGGGTGACAATAACCCATTGGATATGCAATAAAGTGTAAGTCCTGAGACTGTTTTAATACCTGTTTTAGAGAGTATATTTTTACGATGTGTCAATACTGTATTTAAACTAATATTTAATTGATCGGCTATTTGTTTGTTCAAGTTGCCACGCACTATTAGTCTTAAAATCTCTGTTTCACGCTTTGTTAGTAGTTTCTTTTTGGTGGGTTTGTGATTTCCATTGGTAATAATGTGTTGCAACGAACCAATATCTGAGCTGTTAAGCTCGTTAAGCTTAGGTTTTAGTATACTATTTCTTAAACGATTGTGAATAATCAAATCACTCTCTAAACTTCCTACTGAAAAGATAACAGCGTAGCATAAGTTTTGATTAAAATTGCCAGACACATGTTTAATCAAGATGCTCTTTATATCCCTTAGCAATTCGTGCGGATAGGGGCCAGTATGATTCAACCCTTTATCTAAATGCATAACAAGCTCTTCCTTAAATTGGAAAAACACCTTCTGCAAGGCCTTTAGCTCATCATTTTTAGATTCGCTAAGCGCTATAAAAGCATGTAAGTGCTTCTCTATATTAGGCACAAGTGAATGCAAGTAGTTTTGAATAGTTTCATTGAAATAGTTAGCTATTGGCTCTAAATCAAATTGCGCCAATTTCTTCTCCGAAATATATTTGTCGTCTAAATACACATTCAGAATTGTCAAAATAAAATCTACATTCAAATCTTGTTCTTCACAAATATTCTCTATGGTTTTATCCCCTACTCCCAGTTTAATTCCAAATCTATTAATGATTGGAATCAACATGTGATGTTGGGCAAGAACTTCAGACAATACAGTAGTTTCATTTATTATTGACATGGTTTTAATTTTCAATGTTTTAATGCACAGCACAATGTATTTTTTTAATGAGGCTTAGCCATAAAGTCTTTTGCGCTTATACTCTTTATAAAAATGTTGCAATGTAACTATCGGGCTCAAGAGCAACATACGAGGTCCTGCAAATTGCATAACTTTTTTGATTTGCTCTTTCTTTTCAGGTTTATAACAATGTATTGAGCAACTTCCACACGTTGGCTTTTCGTTTCCAAAAGGACAACGTTCTAATCGTGCAAAAGCATATTCATTCAGTTCGCTACAAATATCACATAAAACACCTTTTGTATTGTGCTTTGATTTACAATACAAAGTTATCATTTTCTTTACTACTTTCTTTTCGTTATCATTCATTT
>JARICS010000065.1 GCA_029264035.1 Dysgonamonadaceae bacterium
CGTTCCAACGAGAAGTTTTTATCAAACAAGCACTATATTATCAGAGTTGCACAACTGTCAATTTGTAAAAAAGAGTATGTTATTTTTTACAAATCAATAGAAGATGCATCATAAAACAGGTGGAAATTAAATACACGACGGAAGATTGGACGTTTATCTGTTGAAAACACAATCCTCCACCGTGGAAATGTTTTGAATCGCTTAAATGTCACTTTTTTGAGCAACTATGGGAGAAAAATGTCGTGAAAGAGTAAAAAGCAATCTAAGATTGAAAAAACCCAAGATTAAAAGTGAGTTCTACATCGGAAATTGGATTTATGAGGTATGAATTGCGCATATTTAAACAACAAGACCAAAATAATATGTTGTTAATCATTTTCCCCGTGGTAGATGCAAGTTTCAACTGTTCAAAGCTTTTTCCCGGTCTTAGAAAAGCTCCAAATAAATGTGACTGAAGATACTCAAATGTGCAACACTCAAAACCAACAATTATTTAGAATTAGAAATGAAAATAAAGCATTTGCAATCAATTTATTTTTACTCTTTTAAGAGCTTTCATAAGTATTTTATAATAACAAGAAGCGTTTTTATAGTTTCAAAATATATTTCCATTATTGCAGGTCAGATATAAATTCAAACCTGAATATAAAATTCAGGCTTCTATTTCTTTAAAAAGGAATATAATACTTTAAACAGACATTCTCTTTCTCATTTAACTAAAAACAGCTATCTTAGTTTTTTTGAATAAAAACTGAGAATACACAATCATAAATAAATAGAAACTTCTTATTTAGGAGAGCCTATTGCCATCACAAATAAGAAATTAAGTAAACCAACAAATACGAGATATGTCCGACTACTACCAATTAGCACACGAGTTTGCCACGCAAACCAATCAAGTAATTTTCATTACTGGAAAAGCAGGGACTGGAAAAACCACTTTTTTAAGAAAACTCAAAGATGAAAGTCTGAAACAAACTGCTGTGGTAGCTCCCACAGGTATTGCGGCTATAAATGCAGGCGGAACCACTATTCACTCTTTCTTTCAATTGCCATTTGCTCCATTTACACCTACTGAAATAGGGCGAAAAGAGTTGATAAGCAAAATGAAGATGCAGAGCAACAGACAGCAGATATTGCGTGAGCTGGAGCTATTGGTTATAGACGAAATAAGTATGGTGCGTGCCGATGTATTGGATGCAATAGATACTGTGCTGAGGCATTACAGACATAGAACCAATGTGCCTTTTGGTGGAGTGCAAGTTGTTTTTATTGGCGATATGTATCAATTATCTCCAGTGGCCAAGCGCGATGAGTTGGAAATATTGAGAAGCTATTATGATGGTGTGCATTTTTTCAATAGCCATGTAATGCAACAAGTTCCCTTGGTTTATATTGAGCTTGACAAAGTGTTTAGACAAAAGAATGCTGACTTTATACAGATTTTGGACGAGGTGAGGCAAAATAAACTATCGCCTGAATCTTTATCTAAACTGCAAAGCATCTACGACCCCAATTTTGTGCCAAAGGATGACGAGCCTTATGTTACGCTCACAACTCATAACTACAAAGCTGATTTAATAAACAGTGCAGAGCTTAAGAAAATAAAGGGGATGTCTCATACTTTTTCGGCAACAATAGAGGGCTCATTTCCACCCAGCAACTTTCCTGTAGAGACAGATTTAGAGTTGAAAAAAGGGGCTAAGGTGATGTTTGTGAAGAACGACACCGAAAACCCAAGGAGGTTTTTCAATGGAAAAATAGGCGAAATCACTTACATTGACGAAGACTATGTGATGGTGAAGTGTGCCGATGAGGAGAATGCAATATATGTAGAGCCTACTATCTGGGAAAACATGACCTACAAGGTGAACAAAGAGACAACCGAACTGGAGGAAAAACGTACAGGTAGTTTCACGCAGATGCCATTACGCCATGCTTGGGCCATTACTATTCACAAAAGCCAGGGACTTACTTTTGACAAAGCAATAATTGACGCTGGAGATGCTTTTGCCCCTGGTCAAGTATATGTGGCACTCAGTAGGTGCAGAACTTTGGAGGGAATAGTGCTGAAAAGCAAGATAAATGAGAATAGTATGCGCAATGAAGCCAATATTCTCAAATTCTCGTCACGCAAGAATGAGGCTGATGAATTGAAGGAAAAACTGGAAGAATCGCAAGTTCAATATCGCAAGCAACTATTATTGCAACTATTTGATTTTAATCCTTTGCAAAAGATAATTGCTTACCTAAGAATTGATGTTAACAAAGCAGGATCATCGTTCAATGATGAAACTGCAACTTTCTTGGCCGAGCTTACCAATCAAACAAAGGAGATAAAAGAGGTAGCCGATAAATTCTCGGTGCAACTCAACAATATTTTAAATGGATCACCCATTGACGAAGAACTTCTGCAAGAAAGACTTACTGCATCATCACAATATTTTGATGAAAAGCTTAACTACTTGTTAGAGGAAATGGAAGAATCACCAGCCTACACCGATAATAAATCACTTGCAAAATCGTATAACGAAGACTTACTGAATATTTACACACAAGTAGCACAGAAGAAAGAGTTTATATCTAAACTGAAAAAAGAATTCACCGTTGAAAACTACTTTAAGTGGCGAAAAAACCTGGTTATCAAACTACCAAAGCTGCAAACCCATGGTGGAAGTAAAGCAGAGTCAAATATATCTATTCATCCCGACTTGATGCAACGATTGACTGAAATTAGAAATCGATTAGCTGAAGAGGCTGATCTGCCGGTATATATTGTAGCACGTACAAAGTCACTGAAAGAGTTAGCAGACTTTCTGCCACAAACCCCAAAAGATTTCCTGTTGATATATGGTTTTGGCAAAGTGAGGGTTGAAAAATATGGTAGTTATTTCTTGGATGAAATAAGAAAATATTGCGAAGAGAAAAAACTATCGTCGAGGATGCATGAGATAGAAGCTTCGCGCAAACAAGAGACAGAAAAAAAACCAAAGCAAGTGAAAGGTGTTAGCCAACAAGAGAGTTTAGAATTGTACACATCGGGAAAGACTATTGAGGAAATAAGTGAGCTTCGCAATCTAAAAATTGGGACTATTGCATCTCATCTGAGTCAATTCTTGAAAACAGGAGAGGTGAAGATTGAAGATTTCCTGACAAGAACAAAAAGAGATGAAGCAGTGGAGCTAATGGCAAAAAACCCCGAAGAATCTGCCTACAAAAACTTATACAACTTTCTTCATCCTATAGAGTTGACCTTTTTTGCAACATGGTTGCGATTACAAGAGAAAAAAGATGAAATGATTCATAAATAGAATGGAAACTTTCCAAACTCACAAAAAAAAAAGAATCTAACTCATTGAATTATTAATTCTGAGTTAGATTCTTTTTTTATTTTGAATAGTATCCTGTAAGAAAAGACGCTCTTTTTACTATATACTACAACTGATCATAAGCTAGAGATGCAATCACATCCGATACTTTGTCCACTCCATCTCTCATGGGTGTGCTCACCATTAGCTTGATAAAGGGATTAAGATCTGCACGCAAGGTAAGTTTCATACGAGTATCGTTTTCAGCTTTCGACACCAATTGAATCCAAGCTTGTACCTCGAAAGGCAAGCCTTGCGATTTAAACTTAATAACTTTGTTGGGTTCTCTATCTATCACCACAAAAGTAACTTTGCCTATCGGATCTACTGAGAACGAACAACTATTTTCGTCGCACCAAAAATCTTTGATTTTATCTTCTGGTAGTTTATCTTTCAAGTTTTCCAACTTGCTTAAATCAGAAAGTACACGAAACACCATTTCATCTGAAAATGGTATTGCTTTTATATCGCTTACAAACTCTGTCATATATCTTATTTTGTTTTAGTAGTTCTACCCCAAGTGTCAGGATTTTCTCTCCACTCTTGTAATGTCTCTAATTCCGATTCGTCAATGTACTCTGTGCGAAGCGCTTCGTCCAATATAGCATCGTAGTTGCTAAGACTTGTAAGCTCTACATTCGCATCCTTCATGTTTTGAATAGCAATGGGGAAACCATAACTAAATATAGATACCATACCAATTACTTCAGCACCATCTTTACGAATTGCCTCTACAGCTTTTAAACTACTCATTCCGGTTGAAACTAAATCTTCAACCACAATCACTTTTTGTTTGGGTTTCAAATCACCCTCAATCATGTTTTCCAAACCATGTCCCTTTGGCGTTGCTCTTACATAAACAAAAGGGAGACCAAGCAAGTCGGCCACAAGTGCTCCTGGTGCAATAGCTCCAGTGGCTACTCCCGCAATTGCTTCAACATCTGGATATTTCTCTAATATAATACGAGCAAATTGAACTTTCAGAAAATTACGTATATCAGGATAAGACATCAACTTTCTGTTGTCACAATATATAGGCGACTTCCAACCCGAAGCCCATGTAAAGGGATTTGAGGGTTGTAACTTTATAGCCTTAATCTTTAAAAGTTTTTCTGCAGTTATCTTTTCTAATGTATTCATATCTATTCTAATGTTTTTTCTTGAGAAGTCACAAAAATAGTACTTTTAGCGTTACTTTTCTAATTAATAAATAGTTTTATCTCGATTTTCTGAAAAGAGTAATAAAGAATTGCAAAGAAAATTTACAACGACTCTCCAATTGTAGCAATGCTAATTTTCACATTACTACATTCCAAAAGTGCATTAGCACATGCTTCAAGCGTTGATCCAGTAGTAATTACATCGTCTACCAATAAAACATGTCTGTTTTGAAACACATCTGTGTTAGATACTTCAAAAATGCCTTTTACATTTTCCCAGCGTTGTGTTTTAGATCGTTTGGTTTGTGTAGGGTTATTAATAACACGGATGAGCTCATCTACAGAAACAGGAATGGAAGTGGCTTTAGAAATGCCTTGAGCAAAAGCCTCTGCCTGGTTGTATCCTCTTTTCATCATTTTCTTTGGGTGAAGCGGAACGGGAACAATAACATCTATTGGTTGGAGAAAGTTGCTACCCAATAAATCCTCTCCAAAAAGGGAGCCTAAGAGGTTTCCTATAGCGGGTTTGTTGTTGTATTTTAATTCATGTATCAGAGATTGTAAAAGCCCTTGTTTAGTAAAGAAAGCAAATGAAGCTACACACTCAAATGGGAACCTGCCCGCTAAAAGCACCTCACTTATATTATTGTCTTCGTCAAAGTTATTGGTCTTGGGCAATTTATAAAGACATTGCAAACACACTCCCATTTCTTTAGAGAGTAACTTGTTGTTACACACCGCACAACAGTTAGGAAAGAAATAATGAGTCAGCTCTTCTAGTACCCACTTTAGCTCCATATTATTTCAGCTTTTTAATGCATTGCAAAATATTAGCCATGTCGAAACCTCTGCTCAAACCAAAACGGATAAGTTTGGTCTGTTTTTCGTAATCTGAGTTGCCTTTTATTGTGTTCCATTTAGCTTCCAGCAATTCTTGTAGAGAATCGTTTAAGTCGTTGTCTGTAAAGTCTAAAAAAGCCTCATTCACTATATTTTCAGGAACTCTCTTTTGCCTCAGAGCATACAGTATTTTGGTTTTACCCCATTTATTAAAACGTATCTTATCTCTTATAAAACTCCGTGTAAAGCGAAGCTCATCAATGTACTTTTCATTTTTCAGTTTCGCAATGATGCTTTTGATAATGTCATTCTCTAAATTGTAGCGTTGCAGTTTTGTTTCTATATCGAAGACACAATATTCTCTTCTAGCACACAAGTTAGCCATCCTGCTAAGTGCTTTTGTTTCAGATATTGTTTTATGTGTTTGCTCCATGTTTTTGTTATTTCTATTATTGTTTCATTGCACGAATCATTCTATAGTTGCCCGATATATCTTTCTTTAATTCTATATCTTTAAAGTTTTTCTCTTGCAATAAATGCACTATCTCTTTTCCATAGGCTTGATTTATCTCGAAATAAAGCATTCCCTTCTTATTCAATTGTTTTACAGCTATATCTGCAATTCGGTCATAGAAGATAAGAGCATCATGATTTAAGACAAAAAGAGCTTGGTGAGGTTCAAAGTCGAGAACATTTTTGCTCATCACTTTTTTTTCAGACTCTAATATATAGGGTGGATTACTAACAATAATGTCAAACCTCTTATCTAAGTCTTGATGCGCAAATACATCTATTTTCGAAAACTTAATAGACACATTATTGGCTTTAGCATTCTCCTTCGCCACCTCCAATGCTTCAGTTGACACATCCCATGCATCAACTGTGGCATATTTCATTTTCTTAGATAAAGTTATAGCAATACACCCACTGCCTGTACCTACATCTAAAATATGCGGATTCAGTTGTTTGGTCTCTAATAATATCCATTCCACCAACTCCTCTGTTTCTGGACGGGGAATTAATACAGAGGAAGTGACCTTAAAGTCTAATCCATAGAACTCTGTAACACCTAATATATATTGTATTGGCTCGCCCTTTTGCAAACGTTTTACAATGCTAATTATATTTTGTTTTTCGTTGTCAGATAATTCAGTAAATTTGCACGCAACTATATCTGAAAAAGATAGATTGCACACTTCTTTAAGAATAAGCGTAGTAAAAGCTCTAATCTCGCCGATAGTAAACTCTTCGGATAGATGAGTGCGAATGTATTCTACAGGATCTTCAAACATAGTGAATCTTTATTTTAATAGCTGTGTAAATACCAAGTAACAATTTTATATTGTGCTTTTTTGAAGCCGTGTTACTTTTCTTATCGAGTACTTGTTTGCAAAGCCAAAGTTAAGCATAAAGCAGACTTATCTTGCAAACACTGAACAGCAAAGATAAATAAAAATGAGTATAGACGAAAAATATATGTGGCGCTGTTTGCAATTGGCTCGAAAAGGCCTTGGCACAACAAAGAATAATCCACTTGTAGGGTGTGTTATTGTTCACAATGATAGAATAATTGGTGAAGGCTACCACAGAAAGATAGGAGAAGCGCATGCCGAAGTTAATGCTATTAATTCGGTAAGTGACAGCTCTCTATTAAAAGATGCTACCATATATGTTTCGCTTGAACCCTGCTCTCACTATGGAAAAACGCCACCCTGTGCAGAATTAATAGCTGGCAAAAAGATTCCCAGAGTTGTAATAGCAGTTACTGATCCAAATAATAAGGTTGCTGGCAGAGGCATTCAAATGCTTAAAGATGCAGGAGCAACAGTAATAGTGGGCGTTCTGGAGGAGGAAGCAAAACAAATTAATCTACCATTCTTTGTCAACCAGTTAGAAAAGCGCCCTTATGTAATTCTCAAATGGGCACAAACCAAAGATGGGTTTATTGATAATGAAAGAGAGAGTAACGATTTACCACCATTGCTACTCTCTAATAGTATTACTCAAAGCATCGTTCACAAAATTCGCAGCTACAATATGGGTATAATGGTTGGGACTAATACTGCGCTAAAAGACAATCCCACATTGAGTACTCGTAAGTGGTATGGTGACAACCCTGTGCGTATTGTTATAGACAGAAAAGGAAAGTTACCCAAAGAAAGCAACCTATTCAATAACAATGCACCCACAATAGTTTTTACAGAACAAAAGTCCTACCCTACTATTAAAAATGTGACATGCATCGTCATCAATTTTTGTGAAGATGTAATAGAGCAAATACTCACTAAAATATTTGAGTACAACATTGCAACAGTGATGATTGAGGGGGGTAATATTCTTATTTCTTCTTTTATAAAAAGCAACGTTTGGGACGAAGCTTTTATAGAAGTAGCTGATATTAAGATTGGCCGTGGTATTAGAGCTCCAATAGTAAGGGGTACACTCATAAATGCTAAAAAGTATATAGAATCCCTTCATT
>JARICS010000008.1 GCA_029264035.1 Dysgonamonadaceae bacterium
TGACCCTTTGGAGTTTGCCATAAAGGAGGCACACAAACGAGGCATGGAGTTGCATGCATGGCTCAATCCATATAGAGTTTCGCAAGATACAACCAATTTGGTGGATATTTCTCCTGACCATATATATAATAAACGACCCGATATTTTTGTGAAACATGGCAAAAAACTTTACTTCGACCCAGCTTATCCAGAAACAAGAGAATTCTTGGTAGATGTAATAGAAGATTTGGTTGTGGATTATGACTTAGATGGAATTCATTTTGACGACTATTTTTATCCAAACAACGATTTTGAAGATTCTATCTCTTTCTCTCTTCATGATAGAGGCTATGCACAAGAGGACAAAATGGCATGGCGAAGAGAGAATGTGGATATGGTGATAGAAATGTTGAGAGACAGAATAAAATCTTTGAAGCCTTATGTGAAATTTGGCATTAGCCCATATGCTGTGTGGCGAAATTTGCGGGAAGACC
Organism: Dysgonamonadaceae bacterium; assembly: GCA_029264035.1. Classification (GTDB taxonomy): domain Bacteria; phylum Bacteroidota; class Bacteroidia; order Bacteroidales; family Dysgonomonadaceae; genus UBA2632. The sequence continues at coordinate 474 of JARICS010000008.1, forward strand.
CACGAGGCTCAGACACTAAAAGTTACGGATATACTAATTATGACCATCTGCATGCAGATATTCTTTTGTGGATGGAAAAAGGATGGCTAGATTATGTTTTGCCACAACTCTATTTTAATATTGGGTATGAGAATGCCGATTTTAATGTATTGGCAAAATGGTGGCAAGATTATAATGCAGGCACTCCTGTGTATGGTGGATTGGGGACATATCGATTAGATAAAAATGCTAAAATTGAAGCATGGCAATCGGCAGATGAAATAAGACAACAAGCAAATATTTTGAGAAGTATGAAAGCATATCAGGGAGTATGTTACTTCAGCGCTCGAAATTTTAAAGATAATAGGTTAGATATAAACAACACAATGTATGAGTTGTATCCAAATCCTGCACTTGTACCACCACTAAAAGGTTTTCCTATTGTAACAATTGATTCGCCCATCAATGTGAAAATAGAGAGTTCAAATGAACAAACTAGAATAGTCTGGCAAAAACCTACTTCTAAAGAAGATGATGTACATTCAGTCAAATATCATGTAATATATAGATTCTCAAAAAACATAAAACCCAATTTTGAAAAAGGGTATGCAATACTTGCTCTTACTGGCGAAGACTCATATTTATTGGAGACGGAGGCAAATGACAATTTTGATTATTATGTATCGGCTCTTGATAGACTTTACAATGAGAGCAAACCTATTAAAGTAGCATGGTTAATGAGAAGCTGATTTATAATTCTAAAACCACAAAAAAGCCTCTTCATTTTCAATTAGTTATAAACATTGGTATTTTTTTTTCAACTTTCGTGAAAAATAATTCGAAAACATGTTATACAACATAATAATTAGAGTATCTTTGTGCGCTTTTTAAAAATTGAAGCATTTTAATAGTTTAATTTAATGACAACAATGAAAAAATTAATTTTATTAGTAGCAGTTGCTACAACAATGTCTTTTGCAGCTTGCACAAACACAACTACAACTGAACCAACTGAAGAAGTTGCAATTGAAAACACTGAAATAGCACAGGAAGAAGCTGTTGTGGTAGTTGATTCTGCATCACAAGTAGTTGCAGAAGAAGCAGAAGCTCTACCAGTAACTGTTGACTAATCTGGGAAAAGAAAATACTATTGTCTAATTAAAGGACAATGGCTAAACAAAAAGTCGCATTATCCATGCGACTTTTTTTGCATCTTACAATAAAGGAATTAACTTTGTTATTAAGTCTTACAAAGATCGAAGATTATCCATCAATTAAAGTGTATTGAAAAATGAAACAAGTAATATATTTAGCTTCTTTGCTATTTGTTCTGTTTGCGACTGCTTGTACGCAACAGAAAAATTACATTGAAAAGGAAATTGTGTTTACTGAAAAGCTGACCGCTGAGCAAAAACTAAAATTGGCAGCCTATCTTGTTCCCACCAAACAACAATATGAGTGGCAACAATTGGAGTTGACAGCTTTTATTCATTTTGGAATTAACACCTTCACAGGGCGCGAATGGGGTGATGGATCTGAAAGTCCAGAGCTATTCAACCCAACCGATTTCAATGCTGAACAATGGGTAGTGGCGCTTAAAGAAGGAGGCTTTAAGATGGTAATTTTGACAGCTAAACATCACGATGGTTTTTGTTTGTGGCCCACCAAAACTACAGAACATTCGGTAGCACACTCGCCTTGGCGAGATGGCGCTGGTGATGTGGTGAGGGAGCTTAAAAATGCTGCTGACAAGCATGGTATGAAATTTGGAGTATATCTGTCACCTTGGGACAGAAATGCACCAAGCTATGGCGACTCACCAAAATACAACCAATTGTTTGTTGACCAACTGCATGAATTATTAAGCAATTACGGAGAGGTACATGAAGTGTGGTTTGATGGTGCTAATGCCGAAGGACCCAACGGAAAGAAACAAGAATATGATTGGAAAGCATTTTACCACGTAATAGATAGCCTACAACCAAATGCTGTGAAGGCAATAATGGGCGACGATGTACGCTGGGTTGGCAATGAGAGTGGATTGGGCAGAGAAACAGAGTGGAGTGTGACTCCGCTGCGTGCAGATATTCATGAAGATGCTGTTGACGAAAACAATCGATTGGAAATATCAGCAACTGCAAAAGATTTAGGCAGTCGTAAATTAATAGAGAAGGCCAAATCTATTTATTGGTATCCATCTGAGGTGGATGTGTCCATTCGTCCAGGATGGTTTTATCACCCTGAGCAAGATGCGCAAGTGAAAACATTGGAGCATTTAGTAGATATTTACTACCAATCGGTGGGAATGAACTCGGTGCTACTCCTTAATATACCACCCGACACACGTGGTTTGATACACGAAGTGGATGTAGCAAGACTGAAAGAGTTTGGACAATATATAGATAAGACATTTGCTGATAATAAAATGAGCGATACCCACTCTTATTGGAAAGCTGAGAATGGTGACTACAAAGAGTATAAGATAAAAGATGGCGAAGTTATTAACACAGTGCTTCTGCAAGAAGACATAAAGAAAGGTCAGCGTGTAGAGGTGTTTAAAGTAGAAGGACTGATCAATGGTAGTTGGACAAAACTAGCTGAAGGAACTACCATTGGCTACAAACGTCTATTGCGCTTTGACGATGTATCGCCAGAGAAGATTCGCGTAACAATTACAGAGACACGCTTTAGTGCCAACATTAATGAAATTGGAGCTTATTATGCTGCACCTTTTACTGATGAGGGTAGTCTTGTAGAACTCAACCATATTGAAGGTGATTGGGCAGAAGTAATTGAGATCAATCCACTAACTGTGGACATGAAAGGTGAAGAGATAGAGGTAACTGGATTTACCTACAATCCTGATGCGGCAAGTGAAATGGCTTTCAAATACAGATTTTTGCTGAGCAATGATGGCAAGAACTGGAGCGAACCATCCAATAGCCAAGAATTTGGAAACATAAAGAACAATCCAGTTGCACAGTTCATCCATTTTGAAGAAGTGCTCAAAGCGCGTTACTTCAAATTGGAAGTATTAGAAGGAACAGAAGGTGGAAAGCCAACTATCGAAGCTAAACATATAGGCATACTTACGCATTAAACAAAACAGATGAAACGATATTTCACACTACTTTTATTAAGCTGCATTACGCTTTTGAGCTACGGACAGACAATGGACGAGGTATTCAAAACAATGCCTAATGACTTCTTGCCTGCATTTTCGGAGGCCGATAAAACAATGTTGCTGGTGGATTCTTCTTTGTCGGTGATACCTTATGCACTGGGCGAAATTGAAAGACTAGCCTACTCCGATACTTTTCTGTCGATAAAGACATCGGAAGTGGGGACGATGCAAATTAAAATATTACCTTTGATAAACAACACACAAATAATAGTACTCATAAAAACTGTGTGTAGCGGTGTTTGCGATAGTGATATCAGATTTTTCACAAGTGAGTGGAAAGAGATAGACAAGAGGAGCTTATTGCCAACAATTACACCTCAGGTTTTCTTTGATCAAAAAGAATTGAATACTCCTGGATTTAAATGGACAGTATCGCAAATAGATATGTTTCCACTACAATTTCAGTTTAAGAATGGGAGCAACAATTTGCAGGTAAAGTTTGACATTGCTAATCATCTATCTGCACTAGACTTTGCGAAGATAGAACCCTACCTAGTGAAAGAGACCATTGATTTATTATGGAATAAATCTACGTTCGTTTACTAGAGTTCTTTTTCTCTCGTGCTTTTATACATATGCATCCGTAGTTCAATGGATAGAATACCGGATTCCGGTTCCGACGATGCGAGTTCGATTCTCGCCGGGTGTACTTTTTTTAATAATAACACATGATACGAATAACTACTACCGTAATAG
>JARICS010000021.1 GCA_029264035.1 Dysgonamonadaceae bacterium
GCAGACGAGGCATCTTTCAGCACTTGCATACTTTCGATGTCATTGGGGTTCAAGCTGCTCAAGTTTTGATTACGAGTTGAAACTCCATCAATTACATATAGAGGACCATTGTCATTAACAGTGTTAATACCTCTAATACGTACCATTGTAGCAGAACCTGGAGAGCCAGTTTGGCCTACATAAACCCCTGAGGCTTTTCCTTGCAATTGTTGCGCTGCTGAAGAACCTGTAGAAGCTAAAAGATCTTCTGCTTTAACAACGGCTACCGAGCCTGTTATGTCTTTTTTTGCTTGGGTTCCATAACCCACCACAATTAACTCATCCAAACTGCGTGTGACTTCTGTCATTACAATTGAAAATTGCGTTTGATTTCCTACAGTTATTTCTTGAGATTCAAAACCAATGTAAGACAAAGCCAAAACAGAATTTGATGACTTAACGCTTAATGCAAAACTACCATCTAAATCGGTAACTGTACCATTTGTCGTTCCTTCTTCTATGACGTTTACGCCAATTAGCGGAGTGCCTCCGGCGTCCGTAATAGTACCTTTTACCTGAATCTGTGCAAATAACACACTCGAACTCAAGAGAGCGAAGAATGTCAAAAGCACTGCTTTTTGAAAGCTTTTAAAAAAATGTTTCTCTTTTCGCATAAAAACAATATTAAAATGGTTAATAAAAGTAATAAATCATGGCGATGTGATAGATGAATGTGCATCTGGTTCGCTTTCAATATTTATCAATGAAAGTATTTATTCATTAAATAAAAATTGCTATACACGATTATCAAGACAAAGATAAACATTTATTCAAGATAATAGCAAATAATTATCTTTTTCTGTGAAGTAATTTAAACATGTTTGCTCTATCACAATAGAGTGTTATATGTATTTCAGTTTTATTTATTAACAATAAGGTGCTTTTTTATATCGTTTTATGCACTATATTTGTTTTTCAATAATTTAAACGTTAAAATAATCATCTAATGAGATTTAAAAGTATCCTTTCTGTAGTTCTTCTAACAGTTTGTATTCACTTGCAAGCGCAAACACAAATAATAGCCCATCGTGGCTTTTGGAAAACAGAAAACTCGGCTCAAAATTCTTTAACAGCTTTGAAAAAAGCGAACGAAATAAAGACATACGGTTCTGAAATTGACATTTGGCTTTCTTCTGATGGTATACCCGTTGTTTTTCATGATGCTAATGTAATGTTAGATGGCAAGAACTTGAACATTCAAGATACTCCTGCAGATATACTCACACAAGTGAAGTTAAGTAATGGTGAAAACCTTCCTACTTTAGAAAGTTATTTAGATACTTTTGAAGATTGTCTTGAAACTAAACTTATTATTGAATTTAAAAGTCACAGAACAAAATACCAAGAAGACGAATTAGTTGATAAGGTTTTGAAAATGGTGCGTGATAGAAATCTGCAAAATCGTGTAGAGTATATTTCATTTAGTTTAAACTTAGTAGTTAAAACTATTCACCTCGATCCATTGGCTAAAGTTTACTATTTAAGTGGAAACTTATCGCCAGCAGTTATGAAATCAATTGGAGCCGCAGGCATTGATTACAATGTTGCAGTCTTTAAAAGAAACCCTCAGTGGGTGAAAGAATCTCATGATTTAGGATTGAAGGTGAATGTGTGGACTGTTAATAGCCCCGAAGATATTCAACAGATGATTGACTTGAATGTAGACTATATTACAACAGATGAACCCCTTTTGGTGAAAGAATTTTTAGATAGATAATTATAATTTTACAAATATGGACCGAAGAGAACAACTTTTACATGCAATGCATGTTGCTATTAATGCCCATGGTAAGCAGTTAGACCGTAATGGGCAGCCCTATATTGGGCATTGTTTTAGGGTGATGGCTGCAGGACAGACTCTGGAAGAAAAAATTGTTGGTGTATTGCATGATGTTTTGGAAGACACTCCCTTAAGTATTATAAACTTGTCTTCTGAGGGGTTTTGCGAAGAAATAATTGATGCTGTGCACACATTATCGAAGCTGGAGAATGAAGATTACGACCATTATATAAGGCGTGTCATGAGGAATGATTTAGCAATCCGTGTAAAATTGAATGACTTGACCGACAATATGGACTTGAGAAGATTGAAAGAGATTAATGACGATGATGTGATGCGTATGCATAAATATCTAAAAGCATACAATCAGCTTACTGATAAATAATAAACAACTTAACTATAAACTTTTGGCTGGAATCTATATTCACATCCCTTTTTGCAAATCGCGTTGTATCTATTGTGATTTCTTTACTTCTACCAACGAAGCAGAAATGGACAATTATGTGCGCGTTTTATGTAAAGAGATAATCGATCGAAAAAAAGAATTGACCCATGATTGTGTCAAAACAATCTACTTTGGAGGTGGTACACCGTCGCGTTTACAAGAGAATCATTTCCAGCACATATTTGATACTATCAATACCAACTATACTTTGGCTGCTGAGGTAGAGGTAACAATTGAGGCAAATCCCGATGATTTATCTCATGAATATGTTGACATACTTAGCAAGCTACCTTTCAATAGAATAAGTATTGGAATTCAGAGCTTCGATGACCAGGAATTGAAGTTCCTTAGTCGTAGACATGATGCTAATAAAGCAATTGAGGCTGTAAGATATTGTCAAGAGAAAGGCTTTCACAACATTAGTATCGATTTGATGTACGGTTTACCAAACCAGACCTTAGCTATATGGGAGCAGAATCTTCAGCAAGCATTAGCTTTAAATATTCAACATGTATCAGCCTATCATTTAATCTATGAAGAGAAAACTCGTCTCTACTCATTATTGCAAGCGGGTAAAGTAAATCCTGTGGATGAGGATAGTAGCCTTGAAATGTTTGAAGTGCTTATCGACACACTTACCCAAGCTGGTTTTGAGCACTATGAGATTTCTGCTTTTGCAAAACATGGTTGTATTTCACAACACAACTCATCTTATTGGACTGGTCAGAAATACTTAGGTTTTGGGCCCTCTGCTCACTCTTTTGATGGAGAAAATAGATGGTGGAATGTGGCATCTTTACCAAAATACATTGCCGGAATAAATAGTTCGATACCCGACATTGAAAAGGAGGATATTGACCTCACTACAAAGTACAACGAGTATATCATCACAGGTCTGCGTACAGTATGGGGGATTGATTTGGAAGTACTTAAAGCGAAATTCGGAAAAGAACTGTATGACTACTTTCTGCGGAATGCTCAGCGTTATTTTAACCTTAACTACTTAAAACAAACCGACACCAATGTGTCACTCACGCACAAAGGCATATTCATATCTGATGGTATAATGAGTGATTTGATGAAGGTGTAGAAGAGTTATTTCTAATTATTGAGATTGACAGATACTCCCAGTTTAAACAACGTAGGATTGAGAGGGTAATTAGGTAATGAAAAATAGTTTGGTTTCATCACAAAATCGGCAATATTGTACATCATAGCAAATATTCTTATCTGTTTCAAATGCATATTTGCATATCCTGTCATAATTGGATAGTTGCCAATCTCCTTATCACGTTGGTTGTAAAACTGTAGCACAGCTGGCTCATAGCCTGGCGCATAATATTTTGTGTGGAAATGAGCATCTACTCCTAATTGCAGAGTCAATACTTTCGCAATTTGAGTTTTTATAAACATGTTTGAATAGGCGCTTAACATAGGCACAGGAATAGCTTCTTCGTTGCTCGATGTTTGATATACCACAGAGTTGTTCCAATTGAATATCCCTGCCCTGAAGTCTTGATCGATTCGCGCCGAAACTACTTGAATATTGTCACCATCCTGAAATGGCTGTTTGTTAGCATCAAAATAGATGAAGTTTTGAATGTTTTCAACCCCTACACTGAGTGTGGTTTTAGTAGTTGGAATAGATAGTTTACCCCCAACATAAACCCTGCGTGTGTCACTAAAATTGTTGTTCCACCAAAAGTACTTAGAGTGGTATTGCTGTTCAAGAAATTTAGGCTTCAAGTTTTTTATGTATGCTTGTCCACTCAAGTTAGCTTGTCTGCCTGCAATATTAAACATGGTTTCTACATTCCCATTTATTCTAAACTCACCAATGTTCTCACCCAAAACTCCAAGATCGGCATCTGCACTGAAGCGAAGATGCTTGCCTTGTTGTTTGCTCAGAATGCCTCCAATGGTTGTAGCTTGTTCTTTGTGTTCATAACGGCCATTGCCTATGGTGTCAAGTAGATTGAAATTTCTGCTTTCATGTTCAATAAATACGGTTAGTCCAAACTTCACCCAATCTCTAAAGCCTTCTCGCATAGATAATGCCAAAGTGTTTTTGAGTGTACTAAAGCGTGTGCTATCGTCAACAGCCGAGTTGTAGTATCTGTTTTTATATAATGTGTCTATTGCTTGAACGTTTGTTTGATCTGGAAGTGTAACACTTGCCGTATCGTACGATAAAAATCGGCGGTATTGTTGTTTGAAACGTGAGGTGAGAATAATGCTGGCCACAGGTACAAACTCTTTTTCTTCAGGATCTAATGTGGGTTCATTGTATCCCAAATTATATCTTGCCGACAGGTAATATTGATTGGTCTTCATTCTATTCCAGGTGTCGGTGAAGCGTGTCGGGATATCGCGGGAAGAAAAGTTTTGTTCTATCAACTCAGGATTTGTGATAAACGTAGAGTCTGTGATTCCTCCGTTTTCGAAATTGGTGGCCGATGTTTGAGAACCATAAGCGTGAACTTCTACACGATCGCTCAAATAATTAGCATAAGCTGAAAAATTGTTTTGCTTAGCTGCTTGAGATGCATAAAAACCTTTGGCGTTGATGAAGTCTAAATCGAACCCTACATTCAGGTGTCTATTGAAATTCATTGTTAAGCGAGTTTGCAATCGCTCTTCTTTGTCAATATCGCCTCCGGCACGCTGATAGTTTATACGAGAGTAGGGCACACGGGTGTTGAAGAATAGTTGCGTCTCAACATCTTGGTTGTAGGGGTAGTAGGCATCGTAAAAAAAGAAGTGACTCTTTTCCCCACGATCAAAGAATAATTTGGATATGGCGGGCGATCCTAAATTGCCCAAGTATCCCATTGCCACAGACTTTCCATCCACCAGTGTTGTATGTTGGTAGTTGTACAATAGAGTGTCGGGTGTAGCAGTATATCTTTCGCCTGTTCGTTCGTTAATTCTCCAATTGGTAAAGCGCGGATAGATTTTTATAGAGTCGTTGACTACAGGAGTCATCGTATTTTTCAGTTCTTGTTCTCTTTTTGATTGCTCCATAATAATATTGAGCGAATCTCTATCTGTTGTAATCAGTGAAGAGTCGGGCACAATGATATGCGGTTGCTGTGCAACCACTATAGTTGCAAAAAAACTTAATAAGCAAAGTATGAGTAGCTTTTCTTTCATCGATTGCAAACTTACATAAAAAAATCTCATCCATTTATATGTTACTCCAAATATCTCCCTTTTTTCATAAATATTAGGTGTTGCAGTTCCATTTGTTACTACTATGGAGTGTAATTTTTTATGATGTCATGTATTAAGTTGTTGCATATTTTGAGTTGTCAATGAATGCTTTGTTTTTATTTCTTATTAAGGCATTCTTTGCATATCTTTGCAACAATGTTGACAGCATAAAAGACCGACTAACAGTAGACTTTTAAATAATCGAAAACATATTATCAATAACTTTTTTCTAATTATTATTTTATGAAAGAATATCAATTTAAAACCTTAGGGAAAACACGCGTTGAACGTGACCTTTTAGGCGAAAAGAAAGTACCTGTAGAGGCTCTTTTCGGAATTCAAACCCTCCGTTGTATCGAAAACTTCGATATCAGTCGACAATTATTATCAGAATACCCTCAGTTTACAAAAGCTTTGGGTTTGGTGAAAATGGGAGCTGTAAAGGCGAACAACGAACTCAAGCTTGTTAGCGATGAAATTACGAATGCTATTGTGACTGCATGTCAAGAGCTGATGGACGGGAAGCACGTTGATCATTTCCCAGTTGATTTAGTGCAAGGTGGTGCAGGCACAAGTGTAAACATGAATGCCAATGAAGTGATTGCCAATAGAGCTTTAGAGATTATGGGCAAAGAGAGAGGCGATTATCAGTTCTGCCATCCCAACGATCATGTCAATATGGCGCAATCAACCAATGATGCCTACCCAACGGCTATGCACTTAGGTTTATACATGTTGCACGATGATTTGAAAACTGCGTTAGAAAAGCTAATCGAGTCTTTGGAAAAGAAATCAATAGAATTTACCGATATTATTAAAATGGGACGTACGCAGCTGCAAGATGCGGTACCTATGACATTGGGACAATCTTTTGGTGCTTACATGGATGCAATGAAGAGCGAATTAAAACGACTCAATCGGGTTTCGAAAGAGTTTCTCACCATCAATATGGGCGCTACGGCTATTGGTACAGGAATTACTGCAGAGCCAGGTTATGCTGAATTGTGCACACAACACATCAAAGATATTTCTGGATGGGATATTGAGTTAGCCGAAAATTTAATTGAGGCTACTCATGATACATCGTCGATGGTTGCTTACTCAGCCTCTATGAAAATGGTGGCTATAAGATTGTCTAAAATATGTAACGACCTTAGATTGATAGCATCTGGACCACGAACAGGATTGGCTGAAATTAAATTGCCACCCAAACAACCAGGATCTTCTATTATGCCCGGAAAAGTGAATCCTGTGATACCAGAAGTTGTAAATCAAGTATGTTTTAAAGTTATTGGTAATGACTTGACTGTTACTATGGCTTCTGAGGCTGCACAATTAGAGTTGAATGTGATGGAGCCTGTATTGGTTCAGTGCATCATAGAATCGAGCACTTGGTTGACGCGCGCATTCGATACATTGCGCACAGAATGTATAGATGGTATTATTGCCAACGAAGATCACTGCAGATACATGGTGGAACATTCAATTGGTATAGTAACAGCTCTCAAACCATTTATTGGCTATGCCAATAGTACCGAGATTGCACAAGAAGCATTGGCCACAGGAGGTAGTGTTTATCAATTAGTGCTCGACAAGAAGCTATTGACCAAAGAGCAACTTGAGAAGATTCTTGATCCAAAACATATGATTCGTCCAACGAGGGTAGAAATTTAATTTTACTTCAAGACGAATCTTTTTGCTGTTTTATGATGTGTATTTTAAATAAATACATATCTTTGTCGCAATAATAGATTAAAATGAAACTAAACAGACTACATCATCATCATTTTCAAACTCCCAATCAGGCGAGCGGATATTGATGTATGCATAAGTAGTGTATTATATATTAAAAAAACCCGTCTGAATAATATCAGACGGGTTTTTTGTTTCCCAACCGTTTTATTCAGACACAATAGCAATAAAAATGATTAAATTAAAAGTAGCAATCCAGAAGAGTGGTCGTTTGAGTGAGAAGTCTCTCGAACT
>JARICS010000028.1 GCA_029264035.1 Dysgonamonadaceae bacterium
CTGTTGTTGCCATATAATATTTGTTTTGTTATTGATTGCAAAAATAGATAATAACTTCCAATCCGCCAAACTATGCCATGCATAATAAGCTCACTTGCTCATTATTATAACAAAAAGACAGTAAGAATAGCAATGTTTGAAGAGACAAAAACTGGATGGCTTAGTAATGTGCATAAAATTTCGTATATTTGTTTAGTGTGGTTTTTACTAGAAAAATGGTTTAAAGAAGCAATAGTTTTTAATGGAGACGCACAACAAAAATGTAAAACAGATTTAAACAAAGATATTATGAAAAAGAAAATAGTAGTACTTACAGGAGCGGGCATGAGTGCCGAAAGTGGAATTGCAACTTTTAGAGATACTGATGGATTGTGGGAAAATCATCGGGTGGAAGATGTAGCGACACCCGAAGGATTCAGGATGGACCCTAAATTAGTGCTCGACTTTTACAACTCGAGACGTCGTGAATTGCTCGGAACAAAGCCTAACAAAGGACACCTTGGATTGGTAGAACTAGAAAAGAAGTTTGATGTATCGATAGTTACTCAAAATGTTGATAACCTACACGAAACGGCAGGAAGCTCACATGTAGTACACTTGCATGGCGAACTGATGAAATCTAGATCGACACGTGACCCTTCAGTTATTTACGAAATGACAAAAGATAATTGTGAGATAAATATAGGCGATAATTGTGAGTTGGGTTCACAATTACGACCCGACATTGTATGGTTTGGTGAGGCAGTGCCTATGATTGAACCTGCAGCTAAGCTTGTGGAAAAAGCAGATATAATTGTTATCATTGGCACATCGCTCAATGTATATCCGGCAGCTGCATTAGTTGATTATGCTAAAGCAGGTACTCCTATATATCTAATCGACCCAAAGGATGTGAGAGGTAGCAGACGTAATATCACTCATATACAAAAAGGTGCATCCGAAGGAGTGAAGGAGCTAACAGAAATACTTCTGAAAGGATAATATTATCCCTTCCCTCAATAAAACTTTTTAAAGACAAAAGACGATAGCAATATCCATATAACGACTCACTTTATTATCTTTGTAAATTGAAATAATAGTGAGTCTTTTTTTAGTCAACAATAAACACTGAATCTTTGGATAGATAAAGCTAAATTAAAACTGTTGCTAGATAGCTTCAGATTAAAAGCTTTTACTTCAAAAAAAACAAACAACAATAACCTTCTATATAAATGGCAAAGCCAATCGCAGACACTCCTTTGATGAGACAATACAATAAGATTAAGAAAGAGCATCCGGATGCTATTTTACTTTTTCGTATTGGCGATTTCTACGAAACCTTCTCAGAAGATGCTATTATTGCATCGCAGATTTTGGGTATTACTTTAACCCGCAGAGCCAATGGTGCTGCACAATACGTAGAGTTGGCGGGGTTTCCTCATCATGCATTGGATACTTATCTACCTAAATTGGTACGTGCTGGAAAACGTGTAGCGATATGTGATCAACTTGAAGATCCAAAAAAGACAAAGACAATAGTGAAGCGGGGTGTAACCGAGTTGGTAACGCCAGGTGTGTCCATCAATGACAATATACTTAATCACAAAGAAAATAACTTTTTGTGTGCCATTCATTTTTCAAAAAATATGTGTGGCATATCATTGCTTGATATTTCTACGGGTGAGTTTCTAACCAGCGAAGGGGTAGCAAATGACATTGACAAATTGCTTTCGAGTTTCTCCCCAAAAGAGATATTGATAGAACGTGGAAAAAGAAAAGAATTTGAAGAAAAATTCGGTAATCACTACTTTCTCTTTGAGCTTGACGATTGGGTGTTTACTGAAGAGACCGCCAACGATAGGCTCCTCAAACACTTCCAAACAAAAAATCTGAAGGGTTTTGGTGTTTCACATCTTTCTTTGGGCATCATTGCCTCGGGAACTATTTTGCACTATATGGATGTGACGCATCACACCCAAATTGATCACATAGTATCAATAAATCGCATAGAGGAAGATAGGTATGTTCGTATTGACAGATTCACAGCACGTAGTCTTGAGCTGATATCTACAATGAATGAAGATGGTAAAAGCCTTCTCAACATTCTGGACAAAACCATTTCGCCCATGGGTTCACGTATGATGCGCCGATGGTTGATGTTTCCATTGAAAGATCTTTTGCCCATTCAAAAAAGACTCGACGTAGTAGAGAATTTCTTTCGTGAAACCGAGCTCAAGAAACTTGTGCAAACATATGTTGCACAGATAGGCGATTTAGAACGCATCATCTCAAAAGCTGCTGTACGGCGCATTTCTCCACGCGAAGTAGTAGCCATCAAAACCGCTCTATTAGCAATTGAGCCATTGCGAGATGCTTTTTTAGCTTCTAGCAATAAAAGCTTACAAGAGATGGGCGAAAAATTGAACCCTTGCCCTCTTATTAGAGATAGGATTGAGAAAGAGATGAAAGCAGATCCCCCTGCACTTGCCAATAGAGGCGGATTTATCAGTAAAGGGGTGAATATTGAACTGGATGATTTGCGCGATATTGCCCATTCTGGTAAAGACTATCTGCTGCATATCCAACAGCGAGAAATAGAGAAAACTGGCATAACATCGCTTAAAATTGGTTTCAACAATGTGTTTGGTTATTACATTGAGGTGCGTCATACACACAAAGACAAAGTTCCTGCAGAATGGATAAGAAAACAGACCCTGGTGAGTGCCGAAAGATACATCACACAAGAGTTGAAAGAGTATGAAGAGAAGATATTAGGAGCTGAAGAAAAAATATATTCGCTTGAAGCAGAGATATTCAACTCGCTTGTAGAAAGCTTGATTGAGTATATTCCTACCATTCAGATAAATGCAAACATAATAGCGAGATGCGATTGCTTGTACTCTTTTGCAAAAGTGGCTCAAGACAACAAGTACATTCGCCCCGAAATCAACACATCGCTCGAACTCGACATTAAAAGCGGTCGCCACCCCGTGATTGAGATGCAACTACCGCCCGATGACCCATTCATTGCCAATGATGTGTATATGGATAACGATAGTCAGCAAATTATCATCATTACAGGGCCTAACATGTCGGGTAAGTCGGCACTACTACGCCAAACTGCACTCATAACAATCATGGCGCAAATGGGTAGTTTCGTTCCTGCCGACTCAGCTAAAATTGGGTTGGTAGATAAAATATTTACCCGTGTGGGAGCTTCCGACAATATATCATTGGGTGAATCAACATTTATGGTAGAGATGAATGAGGCGTCCAACATTTTGAACAATATATCGGAGCGAAGCCTCATCCTTTTTGATGAACTAGGCCGTGGTACAAGCACTTACGATGGTATATCCATTGCATGGTCTATTGTAGAGTACATTCACGAAAACCCAAAAGCTCGAGCAAAAACGCTCTTCGCTACACACTATCACGAGTTAAACGAAATGGCTAAGTCGTTCAAGCGAATCAAGAACTTTAATGTTTCGGTAAAAGAGATTGACAACAAGATCATCTTCTTGCGAAAACTTACAGCCGGAGGTAGCGAACACAGTTTCGGTATTCATGTAGCAAAAATGGCAGGTATGCCACCCAGCATTACTCAGCGTGCAGAATCAATATTGAGCGAAATGGAGCGTCACAACAGAAAAGAAGGCATTGGCAAACCCCTCAACGAGATTGTTGAAAACAGAGAGGGGTTTCAATTGAGTTTCTTCCAATTAGACGATCCAATATTGAGCCAAGTGAGAGACGAAATAATAAATCTGGATGTAAACAACCTTACACCCGTGGATGCATTGAACAAGCTGAACGAAATAAAGAAAATAATTAAAGGAAAATAATTAAACAAAAGTACTTACTTTAACCCTTGTGAATAGATATGATTTACAGCGAGAATACTATAGACAAAACGCACAAGAGAGGCACCATAGAGGTAGTTTGCGGATCAATGTTTTCGGGAAAAACCGAAGAGCTAATGCGTCGTTTGAGACGAGCTAAAATAGCAAAGCAGAAAGTTGAAATATTCAAACCAAAGATAGATACACGTTTCTCTGAAGAAGAGATTGTTTCGCACGATCGAAACTCCATTCATTCCACTCCAGTGCATCACTCCAGCAATATTCTTTTACTTTCGTCAGAAGTAGAAGTGGTGGGAATTGACGAAGCGCAGTTCTTTGATGCAGGATTGATAAATGTGTGTCAACAACTTGCCGATCAGGGAGTGAGAGTGATTGTGGCAGGGTTGGACATGGACTTCAAAAGAGTACCCTTCGGCCCTATGCCAGGATTGTGTGCCATTGCCGACGATGTTACAAAAGTACATGCCATATGTGTGATGTGTGGTTGCTTGGCAAACTATTCTCATCGTATTGTGGCGGGAGAAAAACAGGTGATGTTAGGAGAAATAGAAGAATATAAGCCTTTGTGTAGAGGGTGTTATTTAAAAGAAACTACTAAGCAGGATGGAGTTAAAAGTTTATAGGTAGAATCTATAAGTGACACACTTCCCTATTTATCCATTGCAACCTCACATCTTCTAACTTATTCAGGATGGAAGTCACATCGTCTTAAAGCTTCTTTTTATTTATATTTCTTAATAAATGCTTATTCTTCACGGTGAGCATTTGATAATCTATGGTTATTATCAATTTGGAACATTTCTTCCACGGGGAAAATGTTTCAAACTGTTGAAACTTGGATCTACTACGGGGGAAATGTTTGATAACACATTATTTTCCTTTTGTTGCCGGTTTCTTGCTGATTTATCTCATAAAGATATTTTCAACGTCGTAAAATGCTTCTTCTATCTGTTGATTTTTTAATTTTCGACTTCATTTTGTCCTTCCATGGCATATATTCGCAATATTCAGCTCAAAAAGGAGTATTATATATTTTTTAAACATTTCCACCACGGTAGATTCAATTTTCATGACATGATCGTCCAATCTACCGCGGGGGATTTGAAGTCCACCTTATTTATGATGTATTTTAGAGTGAAATGTAAGAAATATCCACCTATTATTTACAAATTGACGCTTGTTCAATCTTGAGAATAATTTGAATATCAGACAATACTCGCCGTTAGAAACGAAAATGCAATTTTTGAAGTTGTTTTGAGGTTGGGTTTGATTGTTTAGCTGTAAAATAGCGCATGATTACAGTCTGAAAAACAGCTACGCCATTTGCATCTTTTAACACCATATCTTTCCAAGCTTTTACTTCATAGCTCTTGTTAATTTCATTTTGAATTTGACTTTAAAAGTAGTTTTTATCAACAGCAGAAACAAATCTAAAACTCACATAAGCGTCAGGGTCAAAGCCAAATAAATACTTCTGCTCTTAATCCATAACTAAACAATATTTAGGCAACAACAAGGCACAAAAAAAGCAACTCATAATTGAGTTGCTTTTTTTCTTGATCTTGTTCGTACGATATTATTTTCTAATACCTAAGTCCTTGATGATGGTTCTATATCTTTCGATATCTACATCAATAAGGTAGTCAAGTAAACGACGACGCTTACCTACTAAAATCTTCAACGAACGCTCTGTGTTATAATCTTTCTTATTTAACTTCAAATGTTCAGTTAAATGCGAAATACGGTATGAAAACAATGCTATCTGCGCCTCAGGTGAGCCAGTATCAGAGTTAGACTTTCCGTATTTTGCAAAGATTTCTTGCTTTTTTTCTGAATCTAAATACATAAAATTTTATATTTTAATTGTCATTCGGGTGCAAAGGTAATACATCTTTCGGATATGAGAAACTTTATCCCCAAAAACTTTATTCTCTACGTAGTAGTTTGTTGCTCAAACGTTTTATGGCATTGGTTATCTCCTTGTCAGGTTCTATTACAGTATAATCTCCCCAGAAGTCTGAATCTTGAAAATGTTCCACTTTTTCTGCTATCACGTCAGTAGATCGTATGCGTTCTTTTCGTGGAAACTTTTGCACACCATCTTCATACCTATCGGTAATGGCCATTTCTGAGGAAATAGTATAGGTAGATGAAAATAAGCCAAAGAATCTGCGTTTCCACCTCACTTTAAACTGCACCTCTGTGCTACTATAATTGAAAAACCATTTCCCATTTCGCTCTACATAATCGACAACATATTTAGCACTTTCGGTTGTTACGCGCATAGATGATGGTTTTCGCTTAATGAATATTGAAGCAGCCTCATTTCTGTTCTCTACATTCATATTAAACTCCATACGCTTAAAAGCTAATGACTGAACATCAAGATAAATTTTCCCTCTAAATAGAATTTCGTCAATTCCTGTAAAAGGAAAAAAGTCAATCACATAATGAGGCCTATCGTCCATTGTTATAACACTTTCTATGTTGAAAGTATAGCCATTTCCCTCTTCTCCAAAAACAATTTCAGGATGTTTGGCAATGTCAAGTAACAAAGCATCACTTATGCCTCCTTGAAACTTCATAAAAACAGTGTCTCGCGCACTGATATCTGTAGCTTTCCGACCAATATATATTCTCGCTTGATCATCACTAAATGATTTGTACGAAGCTTTATATACATCTAACACGGCTTCAACAAGAGATAGGTAATTAGAACCTTTTTTTATGCCCTCTCTATAGAAAGCAACCATCATGTTGGGGTCATTATCATAGTTTGTAGTTATTGCCTTCAAGGCATCTTTGACCAATTGTGTCCCATCGCCCGACACAATTTCTATTTCGTCCAAACGAATCGATCCAGTTGTCATTCTCAGCACATTGTCTTCTTTCCCAATAAGGGTAATCACAGGAATATTAATATTGTTATAGCCCAAGTGTTGTACTTTCAATTGATAATTTTGTGCAGAAGAAGGAATGCGCAAAGAAAAGTATCCCTCTTGATTAGTTACCGTTGAAATGTTTGTATTGTTAATGGTAACGCTCGCATATTCTAATGGAGCACTACTATCGTCAGCAATAACCCGTCCTCGTATAGGAATGGGGCTACCATTGACTTGCTGAGCAACAACTATTTGAGATTGATACAGAAACAAGGTAAAAGCAATAAAAAGAAGATATTTTATTTTTCTCATTGGAGTATATATTTATACAGGTTTATGTTCATATACCATAACAAATTTAATACTAATATGTTTATAATGCTATATAATTGTGGTGTTTAACTATCGAAAAGAGCGTTAAATTAAATGACTACTGTACAACCAATTAAACAGCAAAGCATTTATCATACAACTATTAAAAATGAAAAGAACCTGCCTTTGTAGACTTAAATGTTTAAATTTGTATGTTTATAATCAAAACTGCAATGACACACAAATATGACTTTCTTGTAATTGGTTCAGGAATTGCCGGTATGAGCTTTGCCCTTAAAGTAGCAGCTCATGGCAAAGTAGCCATTGTTACAAAAAACTTGTTGGAAGATGGTAATACCTTTTACGCTCAAGGAGGTATTGCCACCGTGAGCCAAAAGCTCGACAATTTCGACAAACACATCAGCGATACATGCATTGCAGGTGCGGGACTATGCGATAGTAAAGTAGTAGAAAAGGTAATATGCGAAGCTCCTCAACAAATAAAAGAATTGATTGATTGGGGTGTGCTATTTGATAAAAACGAAAAAGGAGATTTCGATCTGCACAAAGAAGGCGGACACTCCGAGTCGCGTATTCTTCATCACAAAGATAGCACAGGGGCTGAAATTCAGACGAGTCTGATTAAAGCCATGAAGAAACATCCAAACATTGATGTTTATGATTATCATTTTGCCATCGAAATTCTAACCCAACATCATTTAGGTGAAATCATTACCCGCAAAACTCCCCATATAGAATGTTATGGAGCTTTTGTGTTGAATCAGAAAACAAACGAAATAGATAAGTTTCTTTCACGCGTTACTATGATGGCCACTGGAGGCATTGGATCTATCTATCAAACTACGACCAACCCTCTTGTAGCCACAGGAGATGGTATTGCGATGGTAGCACGTGCAAAGGGCAAAATTAAAGACATGGAGTTTGTACAGTTTCACCCAACTGCTTTTTTTCATGCTCACGAGCGTCCTTCATTTCTCATCACCGAAGCCCTGCGCGGTTACGGTGGCATTCTAAGGACAATGGATGGTGCCGACTTTATGGGTAAATACGACAAGCGAGAATCACTTGCTCCGCGAGATATTGTGGCCCGTGCTATAGACAATGAAATGAAAAGCCGTGGAGATGACCATGTCTATCTTGATATTACCCACAAAGATCCTGAAAAGACAAAAAACAACTTCCCCGCTATCTATAAAAAATGCCTATCGCATGGCATCGATATTACTAAAGACTATATCCCCGTGGCCCCTGCAGCCCATTATAGCTGTGGAGGCATTGAGGTAAATTTGGATGCACAGTCGAGTATCGACCGTCTGTATGCCAATGGTGAATGTGCGTGCACTGGTTTGCATGGCGCAAATAGATTGGCATCGAACTCACTTATAGAAGCAGTAGTATTTGCTGATGCAGCTGCAAAGCATGCACTTAACACATTTAGGAACTACAGTTTTGAAGAGAACATTCCCCCTTGGGATGCAGAAGGCACTACCCTACCCGAAGAGATGGTGCTCATTAACCAAACCGAAAAAGAAGTAGCACAAATCATGTCATCCTATGTTGGCATTGTTCGCTCCAACCTTCGATTGCAACGAGCATTGGCCCGATTAGACATCCTTTTTACTGAGACAGAAGACCTCTTTCATCAATCGGTAGTTTCACGCGATATTTGCGAATTGCGCAATATCATAAAGGTGAGCTATGAAGTAATAAAACACGCCATGCAGCGCAAAGAAAGTCGAGGCCTTCACTACAATATCGATTATCCAGCAAGCATCAACAAAGTAAAACAAGAAAAAAAATGAAACAACAAACCATCAACATAAAAGGCAACCTAATAACTTTGGATACACCTCTAGTGATGGGTATTGTGAATGTAACGCCCGACTCTTTCTTTGAAGATAGTCGCAAACAGTCTGAAAAAGAAATTGTTGAGCGAGTGCAACAAATCTTGGAGCAAGGTGGCACAATCATCGATATTGGAGGCCAATCCACTACGCCCACTTCTACATTGCACACAGCAAAAGAAGAATTAGAACGCATTGCACCAGCATTATCAATCATCCAACGCGAATTTCCCGATGCTATTGTTTCCATCGACACATTTTATTCAGAAG